>JBAXKQ010000120.1:0-9139 GCA_037135275.1 bacterium | reverse complement strand
CCAGCACCTCGACAGTGCCGCTGGCCGACACGTTGAACGTGCCGTCACTCGTGAACGTGTGCACGCGGTAGCCGGTGATGTCGGTGATGGTCCCGCCCGTGGCCGCCACATTCCCCGCCCCCGCCCGCGGCGCGAGCGCGAGGAGCGCGAGGCAGGCGAGTGAAGCGAAACGTGGAGCGTGGAGCGTGGAGCGTGAAGCGTGAGGCGAGCCTCCGGACGTCGACGTTCGATGTTGGGCGATGGACGTTGGGCGTTCGGTCTTCCATCCGCGCCCGCCCACGGCCGCCAGGATTCTATACATAGCACTCACAGTCATGCCTCCTCGTTCTGTCCCGACCATCCTTACGGACATCGTTGTACCGATCCTTGTCGCTCGACAACGATTGCGGCTCTCCAACGCGACGCATTCTATTTCCTGCGCCGTTACTATTATGCCACTATGCCAATGATTTTCACAGCGGCGTGCGCTACAAACTGTCTTCTTTATGTTCAAGCCTGTATAGATATTCGTGCCGTATTCGCTTAAACAGTGATTAGCACTGTCTTTATTTAGGCTTGATTTCCGGCCGCGCTTTGCGATACTCAACCCCGTATCGAGAACACCGGTTTGACCGTGCGGAGCCGTGTATGTCCAGACCGCCAAAACACCAGCTCAGCCACCGCGACCAGATCGCGACGGCACTCACCGCGGACATCGTCTCCGGCCGCCGAGTTCCCGGCGCCAAACTGCCCTCGCTGCGTTGGCTCGCCAAGCAGTTCCACACCGGTCGCACCCCCGTCGAGCAGGCCATCGCGATACTGGCGGCGCAAGGCTATGTGTTGACGCGGCAGGGCGCCGGCGTTTTTGTACGCGACGCCCGGCCCGGACTGAGCCTGTCCGACAGCGTCCTGCTGTGCATGAGCACCACCGGCCACGTCTACGGCGACCTCACCCGCCTGCTGTGCGACCGACTCAACACGCTCGGACTGCTCCCGACCCTGCTGGACCCATCCCGCGCCAATGCGGATACGGTGCGCAGGGCCCAGTACTCGGATGCGCGCTTCATGGTGGCCTGCACGGGTGCCACCTTTCCGCTGGCGGAAGCGCGGACGATTGGCAACAAGCACATGATCGCCGTGCTGACTTGGGAGTTCGACACCCTTCTGGACTGCGTCCACCGCATTCTCGTGGATCACGCCGCCGGGATGCGGCTGCTCGCCGATCATCTCTGGGCTGCCGGCCATCGCCGCGTCCTGCTGGCGGGCACGCCGAACATGATCACGCACGCCGCCGAGTGGGACGGCCAGGATCCCTGTCCGCCCAGACTCAACGTGCAGGGGACCGGCTTTGCCACGTTCTGGATCCGCCGCGGCGGTCACGCCATTCCGTTCCACTGCCACCACGAGCGCCAGCACGGACCGGCCTGCGAGATGGGCGCCCTGCTGGCGATCATGGCCGCTCCCAACGCGCCCACCGCGGTCGTCGGGTTGCGCGATGTCGACGCCTGGGACGTGAAGAGTGCGCTGCGCAGGCACAGTCCCCTGGCGTTCGAACGCGTGGCGTTCTTCGGCAGCGGCGACACACCCTGGAGCCAGAACGCCAAGCCCCCCTTTTCCTCCCTGAACTGGAACCTGGAGCAGATCGCCGACCTGACCGTCGGCATCATCCGCGACGTGCAGGCCGGCAAGGTCTTCAAGAAGCCCGTGGTCCGAATGATCGCGCCGCGATTCGTTGAGCGGGGAGCGAATGGTGAATGGTGAAGGCCGATGGGCAAAGCGATGGTGGTGGGCAGTGCGTCGACGCCAGTCGATAACGCTACGCAATGGCTGAACTCCGATGGGGACTGTTGTTTTCTATCGGAGTATCATCGTTGTGCCGATGAGGTCGGGCGACCCCTCCCATGGGTATCGCACGATCACGATGCCAGAGCCGCCATTGCCGCCCTGACCGTAGTCCTGGCCACCACCGCCGCCGCCACCGGAGCCTGTGCCGTCCTTGCCATTGGTTGCACGAGTCCCGCTTCCGGCCTGCCCGGCCCCGCCGGTGCCGCCAACGCCTGACCCGCCGTTGCCTGGCGGACCATATGAACCCCCATAGTAGAAGAGACCGCCACCGCCGCCGCCGGCGTACCAGGCATTCTCCCCGCTAATGTCCAGCATGACGCCCGTCCCGCCGTCCGTCGCCCTGCCGTAGATCGTACAGTCAACGCCGATTCCGCCGGCGCCGCCGCCGCCCACGCCCGAACAGGCCGTTGGCCCGTTACCGCCGCGGTAGCCCTGGCCATCGACTCCGGCGCCACCGGGCCCGCCAAGCACACCGCCACCACCCGAGCCGCCAGCGCCACCAGCGTAGCCGGAGTCGCCACCGCCGCCGTAGCCGCCGCCAGTGGCAACGAAACTGCCGAAGCTGGAGTCAGCGCCAGGAAGACCGTTGGCCCCTGGCCAGCAGTTCAGGCTGCCCTGACCGCCCCGGCCGATCGTTACCGCGTAGTCGCCTTCCACGACCACGTAGGACGTTGTATAAATCAAGCCACCGGCGCCGCCGCCGCCAGAATAGCGGCCGCCGCCACCACCACCGCCACCGACAACCAGCACGTCAACCTTGCCTCCATGCGTGACACTGAAAGTGTCACTGTTGGAGAAGACATGCACCTGGTAGTTCCCGCTGTCGATCATGATGCCACCGGTGGCATGGACTCCTTCCCTTGATCCCTCATCGCGCGTGGCGAAGGTTACGGCGTCGCCCCACGACTCACCTACCGTGTTTGTGGCGTAGTAGCGGAAGACATATGTCTGGCCCGCAGCCAGGCCCATCACCCTGCAAGTCAGCCCCCCCGCGTTGACCTTGCCGAAGTTGGTGCTGCCTAGCCAGCCGTCAAGGGATGGATACAAGTCACTTGTGCCCCAGAACACCATGGCAGTGGTGGAAAGTGCGCCGTCCGAGAGAAGATTGCCGTTGAGCCACGCGGACTGCCACATTACGTTGGTCGCCGGGAGAGACGATATCGAGGGAGGACCGTAGCCGACAAAGTTCGTTGTGGCACCCCACCCCTCACCGAAGGCGTTTGTCGCATAATAACGGTAGTAGTAACGGACCCCGGCTGTCAGGCCGGTGATGTTGGTCGTGAGCCCGGCGCCATCGCTGAACGGTCCGGCGAATTCATTGGTATTCTGCCAGGCTCCGATCGAGCCTGCCGCGTCGCTGGTTCCCCAGTACAACCGCACGGTCGCCGGCGCGGCTCCGTTCGTCAGGAGAATCCCGTTCAACCACGCGCTAACACCCTGCACGTTGGTAGCCGCAAGTGTACCAATGAACGGCTCCCCAGGCGTCTTGAACTGCACGCCAGTGAGCCCGCCCCAGGCGACCTGGCCGCCGGAGTTTGTGGCGTAGAACATGAAGTAGCAGGTCGTGTTGGGAGTCAGGCCCGTTATCGTGTTTGTGACCGAGGTGCCGGTCTGCAGAATGCCCACCTCATTTGTGAAGCGCCAGGTCAGGTTGGTGCCGCGATCCGTGGTGTCGTAGAAGACACGGCCCGTCGCCTCAAATCCGCCATTCGTCCTCACCGTCGCCGTCACCACAGCCTGGGACGCCGACAAGTTGTCGCCCGACGGCGCCGGCCCGTTGCCGATGGAAAGGCTCGTTGTCGTTATCAGCAGGAACCCCACGTAGGTCATGTCGAAAGGCCGCCGGTCGGTGCCCATGCCGGCATCGTAGAATATGCGCACCTGGTTTGAATACAGACCGGTAAGGCCTGACTGGTCCCAGTCAAGTTTGGCCGACGCGTTGGTCAGGCTCTGCAGGTCGTTGGTGTGATTGCCGGCCCAACACAATCCCCAATGCACGGCGTCGGCATCGTTGGGATTCAAGGTACACCCGTCGGCCGCCGGATTATTGGTGAAGAGCAACTTGAGCCCGCGCGCCGCGGCGATTGTCGAGGCCACTGACAGTGCGCTTGAGTTGGTGTTGACGATGATCAGTCCGGATGCGGTTCTGCCGATGCGGCTCTCAACCAGGCCGCAGCTGCCGATCGTGAAGGTGTTGGTGACAGTCAGGCGGGTTCCATAGGTCTTGAGGTAGCTGGTGGAGCTGTAGCCGCCGATGCTGGCCGTACCCACCGTGCCGGTCCCGGCCCCCAACAGCAGTTGCCCGTAAGCATTGCCAGCATACTGGCCGCTGTCCACGTTGTAACCGACGGTCAGCGAACCGACATTGAATGTCAGCTTCGTCGTGCCGCTCAGATCCAGCTTCCCGTAGTCGGTGGGATACTGGCTACTAGCCGTTTTGTTCCCCAGGGTGAGCGTGGTGGCGTCGAACACGACCGGACCTGTGATGCCGCTGAAATCAATCACTCCGCTGCCGCTACCCCAGCCGCCCCGACCCAGCAGGCACGAGTTTGCATACACAGTCAGACTGCCACCGCCCGCCCCAGCGGTGATGCTGCCGGATTGATTTGCACGAATCTCATTATCAACGCCGACGTTGAACGTCCCGATTCGGGAGGAAGGGCTTGTCCCGATTCTGATTGTCCAGTTGCTCCCTAGAGACAGCGTGCCTGAGGCGGCTCCCCCCGTATCGCCGGCCGCGGTACCGATCACAATGCTGTTCTTAATATCCAGTGTGCCGCCGTGTACGGCGCTGAGGGCCAGCGTGCCATAGCCCTGCGAATGGAACATGTCACTCTTTCCAAGAATCAGACTGTTCAGGAATGCGCTGAAAGAGCCGCCTGCCTGTCGCACTAAACCGTTATTTGCAAGATAATCCGTGGTAAACGTGTAACCCAGCCTCAGGTCTCCGCGATTCCCGGAGGTGCCGATGCTCACGGCCGTGTTGTTTGTGAGCAGCAGCGTCCCCGTACCACTGCTGCTTCCAGACCCCACCTGCAGCGAACCCGCGGCGGTGGCCGTGCCGATTGCGAGACTGCCTGCTCCGCTGACGGCCGCACTCCCTGTCCCGTTGACACCGACGGCTACCATGCCAGTCACGGTCAGCGAGTTGCCGGACAGCGCGGCGGTGTAGACGCCAACCGTGTTGGCATAGGTGAGTCCGCCGACCTGCCTGCTTGTGTCCACGATGGTGTTGCTGTGGGCGATGCCGGTGTTGTTGAACGTGAGTGTGCCGGCCGTGGGATTGCTCGGCGCAAGGTCGTCGGTCCAGTTCAGGCTGAGTGACCAGTTGCCGTTGGGATCGCCTTCGCCGTCCCAGATGCCGGCCGATGAGCCGGCGGTCGTGGTGAAGTTCGACGCCGTCCCCCACGATTCGCCGCAGGCATTGGTGGCATAGTACCGGTAGTAGTAGGTTTGGCCTGGATTGAGGCCGGACGCCCTGGCGGTCAGGGCACCAGTGACGACCACGCCGAAATCGTTAGTCCCGAGCCAGCCGGCGAACACCGGGCCCTGGTCATTCACGGCCCAGTAAACCCGCACTGTCGTCGGCGCGCCGCCGGTCGATGTCAGGTTGCCGTTCAGCCAGGCTGACCCCTTCAGGATGTTTGTCGCCGCAAGCGTAGTCACCACAGGTCTTCCCAGCGTCGCAAATGCCACGCCCGTGCTTCCGCCCCAGGCCGACTCAAGCCCGGTGTTCGTGGCGTAGAACATGAAGTAGTAGGTCGTCGCCAGACTGAGGTTCGTGATCGTGTTCGTCACCGTGCCGGCCGACGGCAGTATGCCCAGCTCGTTCGTGAAGCTCCACGCAAAATTCGTGCCGGCATTCGTCAGACCGTAGAACAAGTAGCCCGTCGCGACTGTTCCACCGTTCGTCGTCACGCTCGCCGTCACCACCGCGGATGTAGTGCTCAGGTTGCCGCCGGTCGGCGGCAGACCGTTCACGATCGTGAGACCAGGCAAGGCAAGCTGATACCGGATGATCACGATGCCCGAGCCGCCGTTGGTGCCCACGTAGGGAGCAGTGACGCCACCACCGCCGCCGCCGCCGGTATTGGTTCCGCCTGCGGAGGCATACGCGGAAGGGGATGCGCCCCCGCCGCCGCCGCCGAGACCGCCACTGCTGGTGCCTCCTGGGTAGCTGCCCCCGCCGCCGCCGCCGCCGTAGTACCTCGGGGTCCCGGAGATTGAGGATGAAGTACCGTTGCCGCCATTCCCGCCCAGAGCGCTGATGACTGCGTTACTGCCGGGAGAGCCTGCGCCGCCGCCGCCGCCGGCGGCGCCCTCCCCGGGATAGCCATCGCCTCCGTCGTTGCCCTGTCCGGTTGTGCCAGCTGCGCCATCCAGATAATCATAGCCATTGCCGCCGCCACCACTGCCACCTGAAGATGCCGCGATATCGACACCGTTGGCGCCACCACCGCCGCCCAAGGCTTCAATGCCGTTGAATGAACTCAACCCGCCAACTGTGCCCACATCAGTATCAGCGTCATAACAGCCGCCGGTACCAACAACGACGCCGTAGGAAGTCGCGGCAACCGTCACCGTGCCGGTGAGCACACCGCCGGCGCCACCTCCACCACCCGGCGCCCACATAGCGCCACCACCACCGCCGCCGCCGCCACCGACAATCAGATACTCCACCGTGCCGCCGGTCGTGACGACGAAGTTGCCGGCTGTGGCGGTGTTGGTGAACACATGCATGCGCCAGCCGCTGACATCGTTTGTGTAGTTCCCGCCCGTGGCCGAGACATATGCCGCATCCGCATTCGGTGCCAGCCAGAGAATGGACAGGGACAGGAGTACCAGCGCGGAGCCGACGATGGCCCGGGGAGACCTGGAATCAAGCCGTCTTCGCCGGGACGCAACCGCGCGCCAATGGCTCCGAGACAACACGATGAAAGTGGACCATGCATTCGGCATTATGACTCCTGAACTTGCACTCTTCCATTGCCCGGTGGTATCTACACACAACCTACTGCAACCAGCCAGCAATGTGCCCCATTGCGGTATTGTCTCACTTCTCCAGCATCCCGGCTAGTGGAAGCTGCAAGAAACTGATGCGGTTGTCGCCACTGATTCAGTTTCTTGAAACGGGCGCTTGAAGCGGCCTCTTCTGTTTGGTATTTTCAGAAAACCGATTGGCGGTTGATGTGGTTTACTGGAGGTCGCGCATGGCACGCCCCCGCAGGCATACTCTCAGTCCCAGCGCATTGATCGCCTATGCGCTCACCAAGGAGATCGTGTCTGGCGGCAGGCCTGCAGGTTCGAAGCTGCCATCGCAGCGGGCATTGGCAAAGCGATTCAAGACCAGCCAGACCTCGATTGCGCGCGCCTTCTCGATACTTGCGGCCGATGGCTACGTAAGAACGCGACAGGGGGCAGGCGTCTTTGTATTGGATCGCCCGACAGGGCTGCATATGGCCGACTGCGCCTTGCTGTGCATGCCCGCCGCAGGCCACATCTTCAGCGACCTGACCGAACTTCTCCACGGCCGGCTCGGAGCCCTGGGGCTCCTGCCGGCAACGCTGGATCTGCGCGACCGCGAGGAGTGCCTCCTGCGCCGGGCACTGCACTCGGAGGTGCGCTTCATTATCGTCACCGGAGGCGCCCTGTTCCCGTTCTCCGCGTTTGATGAGAAGACACTGGCGACCAAGCATGTGATCGCGGTGCTCGCATGGGAATCCGACAACCTTCTGGATCGCGTTCACCGTATCATCGTGGATCACTCCGCGGGAATGCGGCTTCTGGCCAAACACCTCTGGGACGCCGGCCACAGACGAGTCCTGCTGGCCGGCCCGCCAAACATGCTTACCCACGCGGCCAAGTGGGGCGCGCGGGGCGAGTGTCCCGCAAGGCTCAACGTGCCCGGGACCGGCTTTGCCCTGTCCTGGGACCGCCTCGGTGGCCAGACTATTCCGTTCCTTTGCCACCACGAGCATCCTGGCCGACCTGCCTGCGATGCAGGCGAACTGCACGGTATCATGACCTCCCGCGACGCCCCGACTGCGGTCGTCGGACTGCGCGATGTGGACGCATGGGATATCCAGACCGGCGTGAGTCAATTCCCATCACAGGCATGCAAGACCATCTCTTTCTTTGGCAGTGGCGACACCCCGTGGAGCCGCATGGAGGGGCGGTCGTTCTCGAGCCTGGACTGGAACCTGAGGGAGATTGCCGATCTGGCGACAGGTGTTATCGGGGATATCCAGGCCGGCAAGATGGTTGCAAGCCCGGTGGTCAAAATGATTTCACCCCGGCTTGTACTGCGTTGACCGGCCGGCGGCCGCAGCCAAGCGCACGACTGCCTCCTTCCCGCCTTCCCGGAACGGCTGTTCAGCCACCCAGTTCCTGGCAGCGCCGGCGGTAATGCATGTAGTTGGCGTAACTCACATCGACGGGAACGCCGTGATCACAGGTCGGGATGTATCCGCCCTTCTCGCGCATGGCCGGAAGGATCCGTTCCAGCATGCGGTCTATCTCCCGCGGTGTCTGAGCCAGGATTCGCTTGTCAATCCCGCCGGAAATGACGAGATCCGGATACTGACGGCGCGTCTCAAGCACGTCGCAACCGCTGGCAGCTTCGAATGGACTCATGACGTCCATGCCAATGCTTTCGCGGTAGATCGGGATCACCGGATCGGCATAGCCGTCGGTGTCGACTTGCACGAAGAGGCGCCTCGACTTGTCGATCTGCCTGGCCTTCATGTTGCCGATGAGTTGCTGGTAGTACGGCAGGATAAACTCCTTCATCATCTCCGGGGAGATCAGGCAGCCATGGTTGTAGCAGATATCCTCGGCTAGGAAGAGTTCGTCGAAGGACAGATGCTCCTGGTTGCGCGAGATGACCGCCTCGGCCAACGCGTACCATGTCCGCATGCAATCGTGGATGACGTCCGGCATGTCGTAGAAGGCGTAGAGCAGGTGCTCGGGGCCGATGAGGCTGCGCAGGTACATGTAACCGCCGGCAATGTGCTGAACGATGCGCTTCCCCTCCGCGGCGGACGCCCGCGCAGCCGCCATCCATGCGTCCTCGCCGGCGTACCGCGATGGTGTCGCTGGATCCATGCGCCAGCGCACGTTCTCCACCCAGGTCTTCATATCCTTGACCGGGTGGTCGAGGTATTCCGGCATGAAACCGTGGCGCCGGCCCTTGAAGCACAGAACATGCCGGCCCGCGCAGTCCTGCACAAGCTCAGTGTCGCCGCGATCCTCGAGCACCTTCGTTTCGAACTCCGGCGCAAACGCGGCCTCGCACCACCCCAGTCCCCCCATGCTG
>JBAXKQ010000119.1:0-9171 GCA_037135275.1 bacterium | reverse complement strand
GCTCTGCAGGCAGAAAGCTCACCTTCCCGCCGACGCATGGAAAGACCCGACCACCGAACTGCTGGTCTTTACGGTCTTTCCGTTCGAGGAGCCAAAGTAGCAGCTCTTCTACTTCTCTGCCCCGGCCTTGGCCTTCGCGGCGGCGGACACGTACTTCTTGAGAGTCTCCTCGAGGTCCGGCCTGATACCCTCAAATTCGCCGGTGGCGGATTCAATGGCATTCTTCTGGAACTTAACGGCTTCCCCGGTCCTGCCGTTGTCAAAAAGAGCCCGTGCATAGGTGTCGAGTATTGCCGTATTCTTGCCATCGCTCGCATCAAGTGCGGCCTTGGCTATCTTGAGGGCAAGCAAAAGATCGCGCTTCACTATCCTCTCGTCGGTCAACAGAGTCCATGCAATGGCATTCAATACCTGAGGGTTCTTTGTCGGCAGTTTACCAAGTTCGCTCCCGAGTTCGGCGGCTTTTGACTCATCACCACTTCTGGAAACAGCCATGATGTATTGCTGTGTAAGCAGTTGGGCCCTCAACTCCTGTTGGATGGCCTTGAAATCAACACCTTTGGGTGCGAGATCACTGGCGGCGCGTTCGTACTTCTTTATCTCGGCAGCATCAGCTTGGGAAAACAGCGCCTGCTGGTAGCTTGTCATGGCCTGCTGGAACTTCACCGCCTTCTTCACCTCGGCAGCCTGAAATCTCCTCCCGTCCATCAGCCCGCCCAGCTCTTTGTCTAGGGCCTCGATTTCCTCGCCAAGCTTGTCAGTAACAGCGTCATCCGAGCCATCACCAACAGCCGTGACAAAGCGTTCGATCATCTTTATGCCCTCGGCCCGTCGCTTAGATCTGGTGGCATCGTACTTTCCGGCAAGCACATCATCGAGAACCTTGTCGATATCATCCATGGGATGACCGTGCCACACTACCGCTCCGCTGCGATCCACAACAAACGCATGCGGGATACCCGAAACACCATAGGCCCCCATGTACGCGTCGCTAGTCTGGTCTTTGTTGTCAATGGCCACAACGTAATCCATGGTGTCGCCCATCTTTGCGACAAAACTCTTTACGTCACCGGCGTTCTCGCCGGATATACCGATGAAGATCACATCCTTGTACTTCTTCTGAAGCCTGGTGAGGTGCGGTATGCTCTCTTTGCACGGCGGGCACCATGTGGCCCAAAACTCAATGACAAAAACCTGCTTCCCCTTGCCTGCCGCGAGATTGACCGGCTTGCCCTTGACCCATTCGGAGATTTGCAGTGCAGCGGCCGGATCGCCTACTTCCGCGGCCACAGCAGCATCCGCCGCCATATAACCAATCAAAGATCCCAGGGCAATAAGTGCGAGCTTTCCGACGCGGGTGATCATGTGTATTCCCTCAGCATGGTGGACCATCCACCATGCGTGGAATACTCCCATGCCGGCGGCCTGGTGTCAACGTCACACGATTCCTTGTCAGCGAGTGTCATTCTCTGGTAAGTTACATGCCCATGACGAAGACATCATTCACCTTTCCACTGTCGAAAGAGCAGCAGGAAACCCTTATCAAGCTGTTGCGGGAAGGCAACTACGCGCCTGCCACCGTCGACCACACCCTCATAGCGGCCGATACCAAGGACTGTCGAATAGCCCTGTACAAGAGTGGAAAGTGCCTCGTCCAGGGCAAAGCTGCAGAGGATTTTGTTATGTATGTTCTCGAGCCAATGGTCCTGCTGGAGGCTCGAGTCGGCTATGACGAGGTCCTGACCCCTGAGGTGTTTCAGCCGCACATGGGTGTTGACGAAAGCGGCAAGGGCGACTTTTTCGGTCCCATGGTAACTTGTGCTGCGTATGTCGACCATGACCTGGTCATCAAAATGAAGGAATTGAACGTCCGTGACAGCAAGCTTATCACCACGGACAAGGCGGCAACCGACCTCGCCAGGGAACTCAGGAAACTCCTGAAGGGCAAATACGCAATTGTGACAATCGGGCCGGCAGCCTACAACAGGCTTTACTCGAAAATGCGCAGCGTCAACACGATTCTGGCGTGGGCACATGCCCGTGCAATTGAAAACGTGCTTGAGATGGTGCCTGCCTGCCCCATGGCTATTTCCGACCAGTTCGGCAGCAAGTCGCAGGTCGAGAAAGCCCTCATGAAGGAAGGGCGCAAGATCAGGCTCGTGCAGCGGCATAAGGCGGAATCTGATCCGGCGGTCGCGGCTGCCTCTATCCTCGCGCGAGCAGCATTCCTTGACTCACTCAAGCAGCTTGCCGCGCGCTATGCCCAGCCATTTCCGAAAGGCGCATCGGTGGCAGTCAAGGAACGAGCCATGCAGCTTGCCGGCAAAGAAGGACCGCGGGTGTTGCTGGACGTGGCAAAGTGTCACTTCAAGACGACCGACGTCGTGCTGGGCGGCATCAACATGAACCGGCAAGCTCTCGGCCCAGAGGGCGCGGCCGTGTCAAAGCCGTACAAGTTCTTCCAACGGCGCAAACCGTCCGCAGAAACCTGACCGGTGGCCGCCGGTGCGCGGCAACGTTGCTCACATTCCCAGCCGTTTCATCGCGGCTTGCACCGTCACACCACCCACCATTACCAGCTTGCTTCTGCCCTTCGCTCCGGTCCGTATGCTGATCCTCGACCGCGGCACGTCAAGTGCGTCCGACAGGAAGTCGACAACAGCGTCATTAGCCTTGCCGTCAACGGGCGGTGCGCAAAGCCGCAATTTCAGCGCATCGCCCACAATTCCGCCAACCTCATTGCGTGATGCGCGCGGCACAACCCTCAACGCTATTGCAACCCCGTCGCCAGATGCCGTGATCCAGTTCATGCATGCTGTTTACAGTCCGGAGGCATCACGGTCAAGCGAGAGGATCAGGCGCTGGAGAATCCGGAACGATCGACAATGCCAGCCAGACACAGCGCTTGCGCGCTCCGGAACAAAGCTTCAAATAGTCCCAGAAACCCATTGACGCACCAGAGGTGTTTCTATATATAGTAACACCATGTTCCCCGACATCAAAGAGTATGAGCGCCTCGCAGGTGACTACAACCTGATCCCGGTGTATGGCGAGACATTGGCCGACTCGGAGACGCCGGTGTCAGTCCTCGCTCGCTTCGCAGCCAACACTAACGTGTTCCTGCTCGAGAGCATGGAGGGCGGAGAGACCTGGGGCCGCTACTCGTTTGTTGGCGTTGATCCGCAGCTCCTGCTCGAAGCTGACCACTCGGCCGGCCGGACCGGCTCGCTCGACGGGCTCCGTGACGTCTACAAGGGTGTCCGCGTCGCGCCGGTTGCCGGGCTGCCGAGGTTTTGTGGCGGCGCAGTGGGCTTCATCGGCTACGAAGGCATATGCGAGTTCGAGCGGATGCCCGCACCCAGGCAATCGCAGGCTGGGGCCCGCCCTTGCAGCCGGTTTCTCAAGGCTGACTGCATAATTGTCTTCGACAATGTACGGCACACACTGAAGGTCGTGGTCTCATCAAGGCCCAACGACTCAGCATCCCCTGCCGAGGCATACAGGGCTGCCGTTGCCCGCATTGAGGCCGTGGAAGAGATTCTTCGCCGACCGGCGCCGCGGCAGGATGATACCGTCGTCGATCATGCCGAGTTCTCGTGCAATATGTCGAAGGAGCAGTTCTGCAGCATGGTGACGGCTGCCAAGAAGTACATAGTTGCCGGGGACGTGATCCAGGTCGTACTGAGTCAGAAGTTCAGCGCCCAATCGCAGGTCAAACCCTTCCAGGCCTACAGGGCTCTTCGCCTTCTGAATCCGTCACCGTACACGTTCTTTCTCAAGATTGGCGATCAGACTCTAGTGGGATCATCTCCTGAGGTGATGGTTCGGTTGACCGGAAATCGCGTTGAATTGCGACCGATCGCCGGAACGAGGCCCCGTGGCTCGAACGAACAGGAGGACCGCCGTCTCGCCGATGAACTGCTTTCCGACGAGAAAGAGAAGGCCGAACATGTCATGCTTGTGGATCTGGGCCGGAATGATGTCGGCCGAATCGCCGTGCCCGGGAGTGTCCAAGTCAGGGAGTACATGGTGATCGAGCGCTACAGCCACGTCATGCACCTCGTGTCTCACGTCGAAGGGCTTCTGCGGAAGGAGTTTGACGCCTGTGATGTTATTCGCGCGAGTTTTCCTGCGGGAACACTGAGCGGTGCGCCGAAAATACGGGCTATGGAAATAATCCGCGAGCTGGAGCCGGAACCGCGCGGCATCTACGGCGGAGCCGTCGGTTACATAGGCTACGACGGGAACATAGACCTCGCGATAACTATTCGCACGCTGGAGATGCGCAAGGGACAGGTTGCGGTTCAGGCCGGTGCCGGGGTTGTCTATGATTCTGATCCGGTGAAGGAATTCGAGGAAACTCACCATAAGGCGCGGGGAATGCAAAGGGCGGTACGCATAGCCGAGAACGGTCTCAGATTGGATTCGGACTAGAAGCCTGGCGTGAAAGAGCATTATTCCGCTAATGACCGCTTTGTCGCGGGTTGCATGCGACAGCGAAAGGGGAAGTCAACGTGCTGCTGGTAATCGACAACTACGACTCGTTTACATACAACCTTGTGCAGATGATGTCTCTGCCGGGGCTTGATGTACAGGTCTACCGGAACGACGCGATATCCCTGGCCGGGATCGTCAAACTCAATCCTGCCGGACTGGTCGTGTCGCCCGGCCCCTGCACACCGAACGAAGCAGGTGTGTCCGTGGATGCGATCAGGCACTTTTCCGGCACCATCCCTATACTTGCCGTCTGTCTCGGCCACCAGTCGATGGCCGTTGCGTTCGGCGGAAGGATTTGCCAGGCAAAAGCCATTATGCACGGCAAGACATCGATGATCACCCATGATGACACACCACTGTATAGAGGAATGTCCAACCCCTTCCCCGCCGGGCGTTATCACTCGCTTGCCGTCGATGCCGCAAGCCTGCCTTCGGAGCTGGTTGTTGACGCCAGGAGTGAAGACGGCGAAATCATGGGAATGCATCACAGGTTGCATGCGACCTACGGCGTGCAGTTTCACCCGGAATCAGTGCTGACACCGGGGGGCAAGCGCCTGCTGATGAACTTCCTGGAAATGCTCCAGTGAAGGCGGCGGAATACATAGTACAAGATTAGGCCCGGCCGCGGCGCGGGCACACAAGACAACGGACGTGTCATGAAACAATATCTCCGGAAACTGGTCAGTAGAACCGATCTCACCCAAACCGAAATGGCCGAAGCGTTCGATTTCATAATGTCCGGCCGGTCGTCACCCGCGCAGACCGGCGCGTTCCTGGCTGCCATGTGCATGAAGGGTGAGACAATCGTCGAGATATCGGGCGCGGCCGCATCGATGAGGCGGCACGCAGTGTTCATCGACACCGCCGGCCTGCCTGTAGTAGACACATGCGGCACCGGTGGCGACTCGCTCAATACCTTCAACATCTCGACCACTGCGGCATTCGTCGTGGCGGGGGCCGGTGTAAGAGTTGCGAAGCACGGTAATCGCGCCGTGACGAGCAAGTGCGGATCAGCAGATGTACTCGCCGAGCTCGGTGTCAATCTTGATGCAAAGCCTCATGTTGTCGAGGACTGCATCAGGACGGCTGGCATAGGGTTTCTTTTCGCCCAGTCACTGCACCCGGCGATGAAGCACGCGGGCCCGGTCCGCAAGGACCTCGGGTTCCGGACTGTCTTCAACATGCTCGGGCCACTTACCAACCCGGCCGGCGCGCGAGGACAGATACTCGGTGTCTTCTCTGCGGAGCTCACCGAAACATTTGCCGCCGTGCTCAAGGAACTCGGAAGCAAGCGTGCGCTGGTTGTGCATGGCAACGACGGGATGGATGAAATAACCACCACGACTACCACCAGGATCAGTGAGTTGCGGGATGGCAGGATCACCACGCGCGAGTTCGATCCACTCCAGCACGTGGACGGGTACGCAACACTGGCTGATTTGGCCGGTGGCGATCCCCAGGTCAATGCGGCGATCACGCGCAACGTACTCGCCGGGATCAAGGGCCCCCATCGCGATATCGTGTGCCTGAATGCCGCGGGCGCAATAATTGCCGGTGGCAGGGCCGACGATTTTGAAACCGCAGTTTCCCTGGCCCGGAAGGCGATAGACTCAGGTAAGGCCATGCAGGCGCTCGAAGCGCTCGTGAAAGCAAGCAACACATGAACCTGCTTGAACAGATACTCGCGGACCGCAGGAAAGACATCGCCAGGGCAAAGAAGGCAATGCCTGCTGAAAACTTCCGCGATGCGATCCGCCATAGAAAGCACAGAAGCCTCACCGACCGGCTTCGCGCTGGCGGGATGTCGCGTGTCATCGCAGAGGTGAAGAAGGCAAGTCCTTCGGCTGGACTCATTTGCCGGCGCTACGACCCTGCTGCAACAGCACGGATATACGAGGAAGGTGGCGCCGTGGCTGTGTCGGTATTGACGGAGCCCGGTCATTTCATGGGCAGAACGGAGCACATGGCGGCAGTGAGAGAAGCCGTGTCTCTTCCCATACTCCGGAAGGATTTCATCTGTGACCCGTACCAGGTCGGCGAAACTGCCGCCTCAGGCGCTGACGTGTTGTTGCTTATCGCGGCGGCTCTGAGCCCAGATCTCATGCGAAGTCTCTACGAAGAGGCCTTGCGCTGTGGCCTTGAGGTTATCGCCGAGGCGCACACTGCCGCGGAACTTCGAATGGTACTGGGCCTGGAGGACGCTATAATTGGAGTGAACAGCAGAAATCTTGCAACTCTGAAGTGCGGACTTTCAGTAGTCCAGCGGCTGGCCGGCTTGATCCCCCAAAAACGGCTGTGCATAGCAGAAAGCGGTATCCGTACACGCGCTGACGTTGTCACTCTTGAAAAGCGTGGATACAACGGGTTCCTTGTGGGCGAAGCCCTTTTGAAGGACGGAAACCCTTTGGCGAAATTGAAGGAGCTGCGCGGCGCGGTATAGATGAGGAAGCGCGGGGGCAAATTCAGGCTACACAATGAAGAGGACCGAGATTAAGATATGCGGGTTGACCAGACGTGACGACGCAGCCGCGGCGGTTGATATGGGCGCCGATTACATAGGGTTTGTTCTCTACCGCGGATCACCGAGGTTCATTGCGCACGCCAGACTGGCACGGCTGCTGGATGGAATCCCGGGTAAGACCAAAGTTGTCGGCGTCTTCGTGAATGAAAACAGGGCTAACATTGAGCGGATAGCCCGTGACTGCAATATGTTCGCTGTGCAGCTTAACGGTGACGAGCTTGCTTCAGAGTTTCGAGGCCTTGCGCTTCCTGTGTGGCGCTCGGTCCGGTTCGAGGATCGGCGGGGGGCATGTCCCCGGCCTGAGAGCTGGCCTGCCACACGGTACGTCGTGGATTCATCCGTGCCGGGTCTTTACGGAGGAACGGGCACGCCAGCCGATTGGAAGCGCGCAAAAGCCCTGGCGGCAAGGCAGCAGGTCATGCTTGCAGGCGGCCTGACCGCCGGCAACGTAGCTGCTGCCATACGGCTTGTCAGGCCGGCCGGCGTTGATGTATCAAGCGGTGTTGAGCATAATCCGCGCAGGAAGGACCACAGAAAGATGGCGTTGTTCATTCAGAATGCAGGAATACATGAAGACACGACACGAGAGAACTAAACAGTCACGATTGCCTGATGTTGCAGGCCATTTTGGCCCCTATGGCGGCAGGTATGTGGCCGAGACTCTCATGCCGGCAATCGAGGAACTTGACACCATATTCAAGGAAGCGATCAGCGATCCCAAGTTCAATGCTGAATTGGATGAATTGCTTCGTGATTATGTGGGTAGGCCATCACCGCTTTACTTTGCATCCCGCCTCACACTTGCCATGGGCGGTGCGGCGATCTACCTCAAGCGTGAAGACCTCAACCATACCGGCGCACACAAGGTCAACAACACCATCGGACAGGCCTTGTTGGCACGCCGCATGGGCAAGAAGAGGCTCATGGCAGAAACCGGCGCCGGTATGCACGGCGTAGCGACGGCAACTGCCGCTGCCCTTCTCGGCATGGAATGCGTTGTGTATATGGGTGCTGAGGACATCCGGCGACAGGCTCCCAATGTCAAAAGGATGCATGCCCTCGGCGCGACTGTCCATCCCGTAACCAGCGGTACGGCAACCCTCAAGGATGCGATGAGCGAGGCCCTCAGGGCATGGACCTCTGCCGTCGACACAACGTTCTATGTCATAGGCTCGGTAGCCGGTCCTCACCCTTACCCTGAGATGGTGCGTCATTTTCAGCAGGTCATCGGCCGCGAAGCGCGCACCCAGTTCCGTGAGAAGACCGGAAGGCTTCCTGATATGGTCATTGCCTGCGTCGGCGGCGGCAGTAATGCCGCGGGCATCTTCACCGCATTTGTCAATGATCGCAGGGTCCGGCTCGTCGGCGTTGAAGCCGCCGGACTGGGCCTGAAGACAGGCAAGCACTCCGCCAGCATCTGCGCCGGACGGCCCGGCATCCTGCACGGCAACAAGACCTATGTATTGCAGGATGCCGACGGACAGATAGTTAACGCCCATTCAGTCGCCGCCGGACTTGACTACCCTGGTGTGGGTCCACAGCACTCGCTCTGGGCAGACACAGGCCGTGTCGAGTATTGCGCTGTGACAGACAAGGAGGCCATCAGGGCTTTCCACACCCTGACGCGCCTGGAAGGCATAATCCCGGCGCTTGAGCCGAGTCATGCAATCGCCGAGGCCGCCAAGAGGGCAAAGCTGATGAAGCGCACACAATCCATCGTTGTCAACCTCTCGGGACGCGGCGACAAGGACCTCGACAGCGTGCTGGAATACGAAGCCGATGGAGGGGCTCATGAGCGATAGAATCCGCAACACTTTTGAGCGCGTGAAGAAACGCGGTGGCAAGGCGCTTGTCGGGTATCTCACGGCAGGCGATCCGGATATGCGCCGGTCAGAGGCTGACATCCGCGCGGCAATCAGGAACGGCGTTGATGTTCTCGAACTGGGCGTTCCGTTCTCCGACCCGACCGCCGACGGGCCGGTGATACAGGCTGCTTCTCTCCGTTCCCTTGCGTCGGGTGCAAATGTGAAGAAGGTTCTCGAGCTCGTCCGCAGCCTGAGGCGGGACCTTGACATTCCGATCATCCTGTTCGGCTACGCAAATCCGTTCTTTTCGTACGGTTACAAGAAACTCTGCACCGAGGCTGCGGCAGC
>JBAXKQ010000118.1:0-9248 GCA_037135275.1 bacterium | reverse complement strand
GCCTCAGCCTAAAACCACCCCCGTCTCTCCGCGCTCCGACTCAGACCTCTACTTGGAAAGAAAAATGACCTTTGCCTGCTCCCATCGGGTGGCTCCACTTAGTTGAGCACGGATGGGTCCATTTTGGTGAGCGGCGTAGAGAAGTACTGCGTGAAGTCCTAAAGAAACTCAAGGGGAGATCGCAGAAGGTACGACGAGCGCAGGTCCTGCTCAAGGCGGATGCCGATGGTCCCAACTGGACCGACAAGAAGATTGCCGAAGCAGTTTCATGTCGGACGAAGACCGTAGAGAACATACGCCAGCGGTTGGTGGCTGAGGGTTTTGAGATTACGCTCAACGGGAAGAAGAGAGAGTCGCCACCGCGACAGAAAGTGCTCGATGGAGAACAGGAAGCCAAGGTGATCGCACTGCGTCTGGGCGAGCCGCCCAAGGGGTTCGCCAATTGGTCGTTGCGTCTTCTTGCCGACCAAGTAGTGGAATTGGGAATCGTGGAGTCCGTCAGCCATGAGACACTGCGTAAGACGCTAAAAAAAACGGGATGACCCGGCGGAAGATCCAGTATTGGGTCATTCCGCCCGATGGCAACAGCGAATTTGTGGCGTGCATGGAGGAGGTGCTGGAAACCTATGCGAAACCCTATGATGCGGCATTCCCGGTCTTGTGCATGGATGAACAACCGGTGCAACTGTTCAAGGAAACCCGAGTTCCGATCCCCGCGAGCAAGGATCGTCCCAAACGGGTCGACTATGAATACGAACGTGCAGGAACGGCCTGCATCTTCATGTTTGCTGAATCGTTGGCCGGCTGGCGGAAGGTGAGTGTGCGGCCACATCGCACGAAAATCGATTGGGCCTTTGAAATGGAAGAACTTCTTCGAACGCGGTACGCGGATGCCGAAACAGTAATCCTGGTCTGCGATAACTTGAACACCCACAGCAAGGGCGCGTTCTATGAACTCTTCCCGCCGCATCAGGCGCGTGCGATTGTCAAACGCTTGGAGTTTTGTTTCACGCCGAAGCACGGCAGTTGGCTCAATATCGCAGAGAACGAATTGAGTTCGATGACCCGGCAATGCCTGTCAGGTCGGCGCATCCCCGACATCGACAAGCTTCAAGAGCAAACCCACGCTTGGGCGACGCGCAGCAACGACAGGCAAAGAGGGGTCGACTGGCAGTTCACCATCGAGAATGCGCGACGGAAACTGAAATCACTATACCCTAATATTAAAACTTGACAGAGCACTAGCGCCCATCCACGACTTCACAGATAAAGGTGTCAGCGGGTGGTTCTGGTTGCGCACTTACTCGTGTTTGCGTTCCTCTTTCCGTTCCAGTTTGTACAATTTCCCTTCCGCGTTCACGACGATCTCGATCTTGGAGCCGTCCGCTGTCTTTACTTCGGCTTCGTAGAGCACCATGCCGCATTTCTTCTTCATCTCCAGTTCGTGAATCGTTCCGCCTTCTGCGAACTGATCGATCGTCTTCTGCGCCGCCGCCGGCACACTCGTCACCGGCTTCTTGCACATGGTGCTGCATCCTCCCGCCAGCACTAGCCCTGCCACCGCCGTCACAGCCAACCACTTTGCCTTATTCATACCTTCCTGCCTTTCTATTCGCGACACTCCATCGCGTTGCGAAGTTCAAAGTACCTCGACACCCGGCTGGAATGCCATGGGGTGTAACCCTACTACTGACGCTGGCGACTGAGGACCTTCTCCTCTTCTTCCGTTTGCCCTGATTCTTCTCTCAAAGCCGCCGCCAGGAGTTTCTCATGCTTCCTTCTTCCTTCGAAGCGCGACATGACGCTATAGAAACAGGGGACCACATACAACGTAAGTACGGTCGAAAAGATTACGCCGCCGATGACAGCGATGGCCATGGGGTTGCGGCTCTCGGCCCCGGGACCCAAGGCCAGGGCGACAGGAACAGCGCCGGCAATGGTGGCCACCGAGGTCATCAGGATGGGCCGCAAGCGGATGGGACAAGCGGTCAGGAGGGCTTTGGGAACGGACGGTTCCCCTCGGCCCCTCACCTGGTTCGTGAAATCCACCAGCAGAATGGAGTTCTTCTTGACGATTCCCATGAGCAGAATCAGACCAATCACGCTGTAGATGTTGATGGAACGGTGTGCGACAAACAGCGCCATAAGCGCGCCGGAGATGCTGAACGGAAGGGCCATCAGAACTGACAGCGGATCGATGAAGCTGTTGAACTGCGAAGCCAGCACCATGTAGGCCACGACAATACCGAGCAGGAGAACCCACAAGAGACTCTGGAGGGACTCAGCAAAGGTCTGGGAACTTCCCGTCAGGGCAACGTGATAGTCGTGCGGCAGGATACGCTTGGCGAGGTCCTGTGCTGCCTGCAGGGCTTTCTGCTGTGACTCGCCCTCCTTGACGTTGGCGTAGACGGTGATCGACCGTTCCCGGTTGCTGCGCCAGATCGACACCATGGACTTCTTTTCTTCCATGGTGACCAGATTGGAAAGCGGAGTCAGCTCGCCCCGGTTGTTACGTACAAAGAGGCTGTTGACCTTGGTGCGCGGGTCCCCATCACCCTCGTTGAGCTTCAGGCGGATATCGTAGCGATGGCCGCCCTTCTCGTACGTGCCAACCACCACGCCGCCGATCATCGCCTCCACAACTTGGGAGATGCTGGCGATACTCACGCCGGATTCGGCCGCCTTCTTGCGATCAGGCACCACGTGCAACTCGGGCTGTCCGAGGGAATAGTTCATGTCCAAGTCGGTGACCAGTCCGCCTTTGTCAAGGCCGTCCATGATTTGCTGCGTGTAATCGGCCAGCTTGTCCCAGTCGGGCCCCTGGACCGTGAACTCCACCGGGAACCCCCGGCCGGCGGAGAACGCCTTGGTGGAGAAGTCCCTGATTACCGCATGCACGTCCGGGATCTTGTTGAACTCCTTCCGGCATACCCCCATGAACTCCTGTTGGCTCAGTTCGTGCCCCGTGGATGAATCGATACCGCGTTTGCCCCGGTCCTTCATCGTGACGAGCACGGAACCGCCGTTGGAGTCGCCGGGCGAGCCGCCCCCCACCTGCAGGACATAACGGTCGACCTCGGATCGTTTCGCCAAGAACTTCTCGACTTCGCTGAACCTCAGATCCGAATAGGAGAGTGCCGAACCGACCGGGGTCTTGAGCCGGACCTCAAATCGGCTCTGGTCCTCGGGTGGGATGAATTCCTTGTTAAGGAACCAGAAGGCCGAAAAGCTCAAGGCGAAAACCAGTAGCGCCACGGCGATCACCTTCAAACGATGATTCAAAGCCACGGCCAGCGAGCCGGCGTAAAAGTCTCGCGTCCTGTTCATCAGCCAGTCGACCCCTCTACCGAAGCGGGTCGTCCGTTCTCCGACATCGACAAACTGCGAACAACGCATGGGCGTCAGGGTCAGGGCTTCCAGGAGCGACAACAGCACGGCCACCGTGATGGTCACACCGAACTGAAAGAAGAACTTCCCGATAACGCCGCTCATGAAGGCCACCGGCAGGAAGATCGCCACGACGGAAATGGTAGCGGCCATGGCAGCGAAGGTGATTTCCCTGGACCCGGTCAGGGCCGCCAAGATCCTGCTCTGGCCCTTTTCCTGGTGGCGAATGATGTTCTCCAGCACCATGATGGCGTCGTCCACCACGATCCCGATGGAGAGACTGAGGCCCAGCAAGGTGAAGGTATTCAGGGTGAACCCGGCGAAATAGAGCACGATGAACGTGCCGACCACCGAGGTCGGAATCGCCAACAGAACGTTCAGGGTCGAGGTCCAGGATCCCAGGAACATCCAGCAAACCAGTCCGGTCAGAACGGCCGAAAGCAACAGGGTGAAATTCAACTCCCGCACGGCTTGTTCGATATAGCGGGTGCTGTCGAAGTTCACATTCAGCTTCATGCCCTCGGGCAACCCCTTCTGAACTTCCACGACTCTGGCCCGGACGGCCTTGGCCACGGCGACGGCGTTGGCTCCGCGCTGCTTGAGGATGTTCAACGAAACACCGGGAACCCCCATGGCGCGGCTGACGCCCAGGGCGTCGGCCATGCCTTCCTCGATCCGCACAACTTGATTCAGGTGCAGGGGAGCATAGTTGGGCTGCCCGCCACGCTGATTGATGAGGAGGCTACCGAACTCCTCGATGGTCTTGGCTTCCCCCATGGTACGGACGTTCAATTGCCGCTTTCCATCCTGCAACTGGCCTGCCGGGGATTCCAGGTGCTCGTTCTGGATCGTATTGATGATATCGTTGACCGAGAGCACATAGGAGTTGAGAGTCTTCTCATCCACCCAGATACGCAGATTCGGATCGCGGTAACCGCGCAGGCTAATATCGCCAACGCCCGCCACCGTCGAGAATTGGTCCTTGATGCGGTCATTCGTGAAGGACATCAGCTCCTTGAGCGGATACTTGTCGCTCTCCAGGGTCAGCGACATAATCGGCTGGTCCTCGGGGTTCGACTTGCGGATGGTCGGCGAAGTGATTTCCTTCGGAAGTCTCTGCAGGACAGAGCTGACTTTCGCTTGGACGTCCTGCGTCGCGACATCAATGTCGCGGCTGAGTTCGAATTCGATCGTGACGGTCCCTTCGCTGTTTTCCGACTCGGAGCTGACGCTGCGGATGCCTTGGATGGTCATCACCGCGTTCTCAAGGATATCGACAACCGAAGTTTCAATGACCTCCGGCGCCGCGCCTTCCAGGCGGACGTTGACGGACACGACCGGATAGTCCACGTCGGGAAGCTGGCTGATCCCCATGCGCATGAAGGAGATTCCGCCAAACACAATGAGCCCTGCCATGAGCATCCAGGCAAAGACGGGCCGTTTGATGGACAACTCGGACAAGATCATCGCTTTTCGGGGCCTTCCATTTGAGAGACGCGACGGGCCGCAGCGGCTTCCAGTTTGTTGTAGTCAATCTTCGTCAGGTAACGGATCTTTTCCAAGGAACGCTCCGTATCCTGATAAGCCGTGAGTGCCTGCAAGACGTCGAGATTGTTCACTAAGTTGAGTTCGTAGTCTTTGACGTTGGCTTTGTAATTCTTCTCCGATATGTCGAAGGCTTCCTGCAGGGCTCCCAGCTGAGCCACATCCGCCTTGAGGTTGTGGTGCAGGGAACGGATGTCTTCCAAGGCCATCCGCTGAATCAGGCTTAGCTGGGCTTCGCTCTGGCGTTCCTGCGACTCCGCCGTCTTCACGTTCGACTTGTTGATCCCCCCGTCGAAAATCGGCAAGGTCACGGCAAGCTCCACGTCCCAGTCCCCGTCTTTCTCCCGGTCGGGTCGCTCGATGTAATAGTTGCCGATCAAATCCACGGATGGCAGATACGCACCTTTGGCAACGGAAATGCCGGACCTGGCGGCTTCCAGATTATTGCTGGCCGCCATGACGTCAGGGCGTGCGTGGATGTCGGATTGATAGCTCTCCAATGACGCGATCGCGGAAGGGACCCGATCCGTGTCATCCAACAGGACGTCCGGATCCAAACCGGTGAGAAACGCCACCACTTCCTTCGCCACATTCAACTGGCCGAGGACCTGTTCCCTTTGAGCCTTGAGAATCGCCTGGGCAGCCTGAACGGTGAGCACTTCAGCAATCCGGGAGCGGCCGATGCTGACCCTGTCCTGGAGTTCCTTGACTCTCTTCTGGTACAGCTCCAGTTCGCTGTCCAGGACGTCCAGGTCTTTCTGTACGGCCAGGCGACCGTAGAAGGCCTGTGCCACGTCCCCGTAAAGTTGCATGCCTGCCCATTGACGGGCTTGTTCCTTCGCGGTGATGGAAGCCTTCGCCGCGTTCACGGCAGCAAAGTCTCTGAGCCCCCTGAACAGAGGCTGGTCAGCCGCAATGCTCAGAGTCTGTTGCCCGGCGGAGGTCTTTGTGTTCCCTGAACTGGTAAGACCCGGAGCATTTTGGTGGAAGTAAGAATACGAACCATTAACGGCGGGAAGAATAGCACCCCAAGCCCTGTGATAATTCTCCTCGGCTTGGATCACCAACTCCTGCTGGGAGGCCAGCACCTCGCTTCTTTTCAGTGCTGCCCTAAAGCAGTCCTTAAGACTGAGCGGCTCCCCAGCGCATAGGCAAGCGGCAGACAAGAAGAAGAGAATGGCACCCAAACATGGATGAATATGCCTCATTTTCATATAGTAAAGTCTCTTGCAGACAACCCCACGACCATACAACTACAAACCCTCTCACGTGTCACCTCGATCCTCGAGTAGTCTATACAGGATCTTTCAGGAGACTGGGCAGGAGGACCCTGACACAGGTGCCACTCGCTGGGCTTGATTCGATCTCAATGGTTCCGCCATGGCGCAGCGTAATCGCCTTCGCAATAGCCAAGCCCAAGCCGGCACCACCGGTGGAGTGTGATCGGGAGGTGTCAGCACGGTAGAAACGGTCGAACAAATGCTGCAGATCCTCCGGCGGGATGTTGCCGCCCTGATCCTGGACAAGGATCTCGATCATGGCTTTCTGCTTCCGGAGAGTCAGCCGAATTCCCCCCCCCGCGGGACCGTGACGCTGTGCGTTGTCCAACAGGTTCGAGAACAGCCTCCGCAACTGCGAGGCGTCACCCCACACGCGAGCCGCCGCCAAGTCGCAGACCAATTTGCCGCCGGTATTCTCAATTCCCCCGTGAAGAGATTCAGCGAGATCCGCCAGCAGGCGGGTCAGGTCCACATCCTGCGCCTGCATTAGAACAGTCCTTTCATCCAAGCGCGCAAGCGTCAGGAGCTCCTCGACCAACTGTTCCACGCGGCGAAGGTCGTCCGTCGCCTCCTGCAGCGCCTGACGGTATTCCCCGGCCGAATGATCTGTAGCCAAGGCAACCTGCATGGTGCTCTTGGCGATGGCAATGGGGGTGCGCAGTTCATGTGCGGCGTCGGCAATGAAAGTCTTCTGTTGTCGCATGGCCGCGTTCAACCGATCGAGCATCTGGGTAACGGTGTTCACAAACGGCTCCAGTTCCGCGGGTACTGAACGGGAAGGCCAGTCCACGTCCCCAATGTTACCGGCCGTAATACCCGCCAGTTTCTCAGCAGTCTGGCGAATCGGCCTCAAGCCCAGCATGATCAGCACACGGGACATTATGACCACGGCGATCACAGCTCCGAAGGTGATCAGAATGAGATCCTGCAGGAGATCGTGCAACTCCTCGTAGAGCGGCCCTGTTGTTTGCGCGACCGCAATATTGCATAACCCATCCTTGAGACCGACCCTCATCCAGACGGCGCGGTAGCCTCCTTCCGGACTCTCCAGATCAAACGGCACTTGTTGAACATCCGAGGGCGTTGACGTCTGCCGGATCTTCTCGCCCAGCGCTTGCAGGCCAGCTTCAGAACCAGTTGCGATCTCGATCTCACCACCGTCCCTCCAGACCCGCGCAATGAGTTGCGGCTGTTCCTCTCCTCTTGGTCTCGCCTCCATGGCAGCCAGGACCGTTCGAATGTGAGCGGTCCGATCTCTGGACAGAGAAGGGTCGTCCATGATCGTCTTGATGGCTTCCCCTGTGGACAGTAGAGAACGGTCCGCCTGCGACAGCACCAGTTCACGGAAATTGTCATACGCAAGGACGCACATCAACGCCATGGCTATGGCCGTGGCCAGAGCCACCGGGATCGAGAGCCGCCATTTCAATGCCAATGGTCTCATGGCGAAGGGATCTCCAGCCGGTAGCCAGCGCCGCGGATGGTCTGGATCGGCTTGTGTCGGTCGTCAGGATCCAGCTTGCGGCGGAGCGAAGAAATGTACACCTCGACCACGTTGGAGAACTTCTCGCTTTCGAAATCGTACAAGTGGTCCATGATGTCAGCCTTTGACACCACTTGACCGTGGCGCATGGCCAGATACTCCAACAGACGGTATTCCATTGCGTGTAGTGTCACGGGCTGGCCATCCGTCATCACGTGGTGGGACGAGGTGTTGATCTCCAGAGGGCCTATGCGAATGATCGCGTCGGCGCGTCCGTGGCAACGGCGAATCAACGCCTTGCAACGGGCGGCCAGCTCAGCCATCTCGAACGGCTTGGTGAGATAGTCATCACCTCCCTCATTCAATCCCCGCACCAGATCCTCTGTCGTGTCACGCGCGGTCAACACGAGCACGGGTGTCTGAATGCCTTTGGCACGAAGCTCCTTAAGAATGGTCCATCCATCCACCTTGGGCAGCATTAAGTCCAGAATGACCAGGTCATAGGGATTGGTCAAAGCCATGTGACGACCGTCCTCTCCATCGGACGACACATCCACGGCATAACCGCCAGGTTTCCGCAGGAAACTGGCGATGTTGCGCGCCAGCCTGGCTTCATCTTCTATGATGAGTACGCGCATAGTCTCAACTCCACGCTGACGTTATCCGTCGTCAGCGTGGCGATTGCAAGCGCTACTCTTTTGTGATGTTCGTCAGTTTGATCTTGCCCCAGCCACCCTTGACGGTCTCTTCTTCGATCAATCCGACGCCGGGGGAGTAATATTTGCGCTCAAGGCCCGATTCCACCAATGACCAGTCCCTTGTCTGCATGCAATTTGTAAAAGTGCCATACGGCACAGTGACAGACACATTGACTGCCTGCGCCTCAGCCATATCCTCCGCAATTCCTGCAAGATACTCCAAACGGTGAGGCACGCCTATCTGTGGAACCGCATGCACGATCACCCCCGGCAGGGCACCGTTCACTCCGGCTTCCCATGAACCCTCGGTGCTCGCGAGCTTCTTGTCTTTGAATTTCTTGCACTCCTCGCCGAAGTACCACACGTCGCCGTTCTTCGCCTGGGCGAAGAAATCCGCTGTGCTTTCGGCCATTTCGCCGTCAACCCAGAGAGTATCCTGGACCACGACGCACGTCACGCCCATGACGATCTTCGTGTCGGCGGTTACATGGACCACGACTTTCTCGTATCCTTCATCTGTCTTTCCTTCATATGTCATTTGCTTGCCCGGTGTCCATGCCAGGTAGGGGTTTGTAAGATCAGTGCTGAACTCCGACGGGACGATCGTCACGTGGTAGGGCGTCTTCTCTTTGTAACTGGGGCTGGTGGCGCAACCCGCCACAACCAAACCGCACATAGTCGAAACCAACAGGAATGTCTTCGCATTTCGCATAACCATCTCCTTGCATGAATGTTCGTTAACACTTCGCACAACGGGAATTCGATCGATGCCCGCTTAACCGTACCGTCCATCTCCCTTCTTGTCGCCGGCAGCCGAAAAGTGTACCACTCCGGCAATCCAAAAGTGTACCACCC
>JBAXKQ010000117.1:0-9362 GCA_037135275.1 bacterium | reverse complement strand
GGGGCTTTTCTGGAAGAGCTGGTTGCTTCGGTCGCCGGACGGGTTCTACCGCACCGGCTTCTCGTATTCGCCCGAGAACATACCCACGGCGCCGGCGAACCAGAAGCCCGCCAAGAACGTCGAGCATACGACCATGGATACCGCGCTGGTCAGGGAGGTCATGCGCCATCTCCTGGAGGCTGGCCGGGTTCTAAACTGCGACCGCGATCTGTGGCCGGTCTGGCAGGATCTGCACGACCGGGTGTTGCCGTATCCGGTCAACGCCGAAGGGCAACTTAAGGAGTGGCCGGAACCCTGGGCCGAAACACCGGGTCACCGCCATTTCTCGCATCTCTACCCGCTGTTTCCCGGCGACGAGTTCACCGCGGAGCGCACGCCGGCTCTCTTTGAGGCGGCCCGCAGGGCGGTTCTGCTGCGCGAGGCACACCGCACCGATTTCACCAATTGGAGCTGTCCTTACGCCGCTTGCTTCGATGCGCGGCTGGGCGATGGGAATGCCGCCGAACGCGATCTGGCCCTCCTGAGCCGGAACAGCGTTGATAACCTGCTGGCCTTCCATAACGACTGGGGGTGGGGGTACCGTCTGTTCCAGATTGAGGCCAACCTGGGGGTCACGGCCGCCATCGCGGAGATGCTGCTGCAGAGCCATGCCGGCGTGATTCGCCTGCTCCCGGCCTTGCCGGGCCGGTGGCCATCGGGCAGCTTCTCCGGACTCAAGGCGCGTGGTGCCTTCGTCGTCGATGCCGAATGGCGGGCAGGTCGTCTCGTCAGCGCCCGCATCCGCAGCCTCCGGGGTCTTCCCTGCCGGGTGCGTTGCGGGATCCCCTGGGATGGGCTCTGGCCGCATCACGGCGCCAAGCCTCTTGCCGATGTCACGCATGAGGATGGATGCATTTGCCTCCCTACGCAGGCCGGCGCGGTATACGAATGGAAGCCAAGATCTTGATGAGTTAGTCTTCGTGGCCAGGCCACGTTATGTCGTTGATGAGCAATTGGATGGGAGATGGACCACCGGTGGCACTTTTTCAGCTGCATCGTTACGGCCTAGCGGGAAGGCGGACGTTTTCAGGAGCCGGCGGCACGGGTGAGCGTGGCGCAAGTTGTGCGGAGGATGTGGAGGACATCTATGGAGCATATCAACATCGGAGTGATCGGGTGCGGCGCCATGGGGATGGGCGTTGTCCGCAAACTGCTGGGCTGCGATAGCCGCCTGCGGGTGACCGCGGTCTATGATCCTGACCAGAGATCTGTGGAAAACGCGAAGCAGCACCTTGGACCTGCCGCCAGGATCTGCGCCTCATATCGCGATGTCACCGGCATGCCGGATGTCGACTGGGTCATGATCGCCTCCTGGAACTGCCATCACTGCGAACAGACGCTGGCGGCCTTCGAGGCCGGCAAACACGTCTTCTGCCAGAAACCACTGGGTATGAACCTTGACGAATGCCTGCAAATGCTCATGGCCTGGAAGCGGAGCGGGCGCATGTTCAATATCGGATTCACGCTCCGCTATTCCCCGCATTACCGGAGGATCAAGGACATACTCAGTGAGGGCCGGATCGGACAGCCGCTCAGCATGGAGTTCAACGAGACGCTCGATTTCAACCATGGCGGCTATATCATGGGCGACTGGAGGCGACTGAGGAAGAATGCCGGCACACACCTGCTGGAGAAGTGCTGTCACGATATTGATCTTGGCAACTGGATGATCGGCGCGCGGGCCAGACGCGTTGCGTCGTTCGGAGGGCTGGACTTCTTCCTGCCGCGCAATGCGCGCCGTGTAAGCGACATCCCGCCCATGCCGGACGGCAGGAAGGCCTATTCATCCTGGGGTGGATTGGTGGCGCTTGACCCGTTCCTGTCCGACAAGGACATCGTGGACAACCAGGTTGCCATCCTGGAGTACGCGAATGGCGTGAGGGCCACGTTCCACACCAACTGCAACGCGGCGATCCCTGAACGGCGGATGTATATCCTCGGAACCGAAGGCGCTCTCAGGGCCGACGTCCTGACCGGGACGATTCATGTGAAGCGGATAGGATTCGACACGCAGGTTGAGGACCTCTCGACCTCGTCGAGCGGCGGGCACGGCGGCGGCGACGACGTACTCGCGGCCGAGCTTGCAGGGAGCATGCTCAATCATACGCCGCCCTCAGTCGGTCTGGTCGAGGGCCTGGAGGCTGCCGTGACGTGCTTCGCGATAGATGAGGCGATGGATAGCGGCACTGTTGTTGACGTGGACCGGTACTGGAAACAGATCGACACGAGTTGCGTGACCAAGCCATAAAGGAGAATGCGGTTCGTTTTGTGAATGTGAAACATGTCTTGTGGGTCTGAGGTGAAAACCTCATAAGATCGAGAGCGGATCGGCGGAGACCATCAGCGGGGGAGGCAGGACAGAGGAAGAACCGCTGATCATAAGAAGGAAGATTATGAGCAAAGAACAGACACCATTGCCAGGTAATGGTGCGGCTGGTGCGACTCAAGCAGGGCAGCTTCCGCTGGAAGAATTCACTCTGCGCACGACCATTCTTGAGCCGCAAGGCCTCGAGACCGTCCCGCGACTGGCCGGGGCTGGTTGTATACCTCTGCACCTTCCAGTGGCGCTCAGTGCGTCCGGCCAGGAGCTGCTGGTGGATTTCGGAGTGGAGACGGTCGGCTATTTCTCCTGCGAACTTCGATGCGAGGGCAATGCTGTTGTCACCGTGCTCTTCGGCGAAAGCCGCACCGAGGCACTGTCGGATGATCCCGTGGACGTGGGCTGGTATCGTCGGGCCAGGGACGTCATTTCCGCGCACGCTGGTTCGACGGCATTCCGCACCGCGTACCGGCGTGGCTTCCGTTATGTGAGGCTGCAGTTCACGGAGGGCCAAGGGGCGGCGATCATCAGCCGGTTGCGGGTCGAGCAGGTTCATTATCCGTTTGCCCGAGAGGGGCGGTTCGCGTGTTCCGAGCCGCTGCTGAACCGCATATGGGAGATTTCGCGGCGCACGATGATTCTAACCAGCCAGCAGTGGTACGAGGATGGCGTCAAGCGCGACGGCATGCTCTGGGTGGGCGACTACCGCGTGTCCTACCTGTGCAACACAACCCTGTTTGGCGACGCCGCGCTCGCGCGCAAGTGCCTGACTGCGTTCGCCCTTTCACAACTGCCCAGCGGCGCCATTCCGGCGACGGGCAACAACGGCGGGCTCGCCCCGGCGTGGGAGCGAAACATCGAGTACATGTCCAACTGCGGGTCCGTCGGCAGCTGGCACTCGAAGTGGCTTATCGCGAACTATGCGTATGACTGGGTCATGTCGCTGTATGAGTACTATGAGCACACGGCCGATGAAGACCTCGTGCGGTTGCTCTGGCCGCAGGCCAGTCGAGCGATCGAGTGGGTCATCCGTGACGGCGGTGGTGATCCGGTGATGGACAACGGGGAAGGCGGCAAATGGTACGGCAGCGAAGCATGGATGGCGATATGGCGGTACTGGGCGGTCCAGGCGGGGCGGTCGCTCGCGAGGCTGGTGTCTGATTCCGCAGTAGAGAGCCAATGCGCTGACTACCTTTGCGGCAAGGGTGCGGAGATTTGCGAGCGCTTCATTGACCGTGAACGGGGCTATTTGTCTGACAAAGGAAGCAGCTTCATCCTTCGGCATGCCAGTGCCGCCGCATTGCTCGCAGGCTTGATATCACCAGGGGAGGCAGCGCACATGTTCGAGCGCCTTGCTCTGGATGGGAGCTTCAGGAAAGAGCATGTCGGGATGGCGAAGTTCTACGTCCTTTGGGCTATGATGAAGTCAGGGCGTGTAGCTGAGGCGCTGGCGGACATCCGCGAGTACTACGGTTGCATGCTTGATAACGGTGCAACGACATGCTGGGAGTCGTGCGGTCTGGTTGATGCTGAGCCGATAATCAGCCGCTGCCACGGATGGACGGCGGGCCCGGCGTATCTCTTTCCGAAGTACCTGCTTGGTGTGCATCCCGCCGCGCCTGGTTTTTCCAGGGTTAGAATCGAGCCACACCTGGGCGGCCTGCGGTGGGCGGAAGGAACTATTCCATTGCCACAGGGTGATCTGAGCATCCGGCTTGAGGCGGGGGCGCGGACCATGGGCTGTGTTGTTCTCCCTGCGGGTGTGGAGGGCGATCTCATTATATCCAGCCCGACAGGCGTCACATCCAGTCCCCTGCATCCGGGCGAGAACGCGATCGGGTGAGCGCAGTGCAGAAACCGTGCGCCGGATTGCAAACCAAATGATGCCGCTCTGGAACCGAAAGCAAGTGGCTTGATTGCCACAATGAGTATATACATCGGGTATTGAAGTGACGTCTGGCAGGGTCAATTCCCGCATAATTGGACGGAAGAATTCCATGGGAACATGTTTCAAGTTCTGGACGGGCGGCCAGGCACCGGCTGATGATGGCAATATGTTTGGCTGTGCATCGCACGGTCTTGTGAATGCCGGGGCGTGGGTGGCGCCCGGGCAGCCATCGGAGGCGCGGTTCGAGCTGCGCGTCAGTAGCGAGGCGATTGCCGGCTCGTATTCAGAAGTGCTGTCTCGGGTCGGGCGGTTGGAATACAGGCCTGCAGCTGCGATAATCCTCTTCGCTGGCGCCACAGGCATGGAGGGCTTCCTTTCGCGCTGGTATGAGTTGATGCCTGGCGTACCGGTTGCCGGCGGCGGAGCAGCAAGGGTGGGCGGGCAGATTCAGGGCGAAATCAGGCCGGCGGCCAGCGATGTGGCAGTACTCTTGATTCGCGACGGCACATGGCAGGTTGAGTCGCTCAATGTTCACAACGCCACTGGTCGCCTCGTTGAAGTGAAGGCAGACGGTCCGAGGTTGATTACGCATATTCGCGAGGCTGGTGCCGGCGAATGGGAGGCAGCAGCGCGATTCTTCCGTGGGAGGCAGGTCGCCGAAGGGCGCAATGGCGACGACTATGAATCAATAACGTTCAGCGATATCGGCGGGCGGAATGTCCATCTCTCTGTTGATGGCGAAGTGTTGCGGTCCGGCGCCGATCTACCGGCCGACATGCGGATGGAAGTGCGCACGGTATCGCGCGCCGATGTCGCTGCGCGATTGACCCGGTTCTGCAACTGCCGTGAATCGCTTGTGTTCGGTTGCGCTGGATTGCGCGGATTGCTTGACGCCCCGCTGGCTGTTGGGCATGGAACGCTTGTTGGATTCATGTTTGGAGAGCTTGTGACCACGGGGAGTCATCCCCAGTTCGCCAACCTGATGGCGGTGCGGATGAGGGAGATTGGTGCAAGTGCGTAGGAGTGCACGCGGGATGCAGTGCATGTTGAAAGTCGCGGCCGGGCGGCCGGCGCCAGGGCGTTGGATGGCGAGTGGTGGTAAGAACGCATTGTGATTGAATTGACGGTTTGCGGTTGGACTTGAGAACACAAAGAGAGGAATGTCGTGGCCTTGTCTCATGATTTGACTCGCCCTTGGGAAATATGGCTGGTCCACCACACGCATGTGGACATCGGCTATACTGAACCGCAGGACATTATCCTTCGCAAACATGCCGAGTTCGTGGCGCAGGCGTTGGATCATTGCACAGCCACTGACGCGTTGCCTGGGGGTGAGCGTTTCTGTTGGACGTGCGAGGCAGCCTGGACCGTGAAGGCGTTTCTCGCACGTTACCCTGAGAGGGCGGCGGAGTTCTTCCGGCGTGTGCGTGAGGGGCGCATCGAGGTAACTGCGCTCTACCTTCAACTTACCGATCTCTATACGCAGGAGCTGCTGGAATACACGACAGACTACGCGGTGACCCTTGGCCGCAAGCAGGGATTTGAGGTCGTCACGGCCATGAACGACGACGTCAACGGCTGGGCCTGGGGGCTGCCGGATCTGCTCGCCAGGCGCGGAGTGCGTTACATGGATACTGCGATCAATGAGACCAGGGCGTTGGGCGTCCGGCCGCGTCCGAGTCTCTTGCGCTGGATTGGGCCGGGGGGCGGTGAACTGCTATTCTGGCACTCGGACGGGTACATGGGTGGAAACCAGCTGGGCTTGGATCAACCGGACCCGGACGCGAGGGTTGTTCATCACCTGAGGCGGCTGGAGGAGGGTGGCTATCCGCATCACATAGTCGAGATGCGCGTCCTCGGCCGGGCACACGATAATGCGCCGCCAGGGCTGTGGTTGTGCGATACCGTGCAGCGCTGGAATGCGGCACATCCCGCAGGCCCAAAGCTTCGCCTCGCAACGGCGCGCGAGTGGTTCGAGGCGGGGGCGGCGCAGTGGCCTGTGCCGCTCGTGGAGCACCGGGCCGGCTGGCCTGACTGGTGGGCGGATGGCAATGGCAGTGCCGCCGCGGAGTCCGCCCTCGTGCGACAGGCACAGGCGGACCTCGTAACTCTTGATGCGCTTGCTGGATCCACCGGCCAGAAACCGCAGGTTGAACGTGTCGAACGTGCCAGGGACGCCGCGGCTTTCTTCTGCGAACACACATGGGGGGCGTGGTGCAGCACTGATCAGCCCGACAGCCTGACGAGCAAATCGCAGTGGAACACGAAGGCTGGCTTCGCCTATACCGCCGCGGTGGAGGCCCGCAGCCTGGTCCAGGACATGCTTGCTGTCGAGGCCGGCAAGGCAGCATCAGGTGGTCCAGGAATCCTGGTCTTCAATCCATCGAATCATGTCAGGTCCGACGTGGTCGCGCTCCTGGTGGCAGATGCGGACGTTGGTTTGGCCGTGTCCGCCTGGGTGTCCGCTCCGGTGCGCGCGGAGCCGGGACCAGCCTTCCACCTGGTTGACGAGGGGGGCAATTCCGTGGTTGAGGTCTCGCGAGAGCCGGCCATTGCGAGCTCAGCCCGCCGGGCCGCCCAGCGAGTCTGCTTTGTCGCGGATGCTGTTCCGGGGCGCGGATTCCGCCGTTACCGCGTGGTTGCGGGCGAAGCGCCAGCACGTCGCCGCACTGTGCCTGGGGTCGAGATAGGTGCCGGAGAGCGCGGCATCGAAATGATCCGCGACGGGCGGACCGGCGTGGATTGGTTTGCCGCCAGTGGCGAGTACTGCATGGGTGAAGTTATCTACGAGACGATTCCCGGTCCGTTAGGCCGGGAGAAGCTCTGCGGTTGGGGGGCGGTCCGGCGGGATGCACCCCTTGAGCGCAGGCCCGTTCGCTTCAGCGAGTCGTCGGCACGGGTACTGCCTTACGGCATATGCCTGAGCCTGAGAGCGACCAAGTTGCCAGGAAGTCTGCGTTCGCTTACACTCGACGTTGTGACATACGACGGGTTACCTAGGGTGGACATGAGCTACCGGATGGAGAAGCACCCGAACACTGAAGCCGAGGCGTTGTATGTGGCCTTTCCGCTTGCTCCCGGCCATGGGAGCCGTGCGTCGGGCATTGAGCATCCCGCGTCGACGAGCGGGAGCAAGCCCACTGGCGATTCCGCAGTCTGGCTCGACGTTCCCGGCGCGGCCATGCGGCCGGGAATCGATCAGGTGCCGGGTACAGCCACGGACTGGCACGGCATCCAGCACTATTTCGCGTTCACCGGCGGGCAGCAGTCGATTGTTGTCGCGTCCCCGGATATTTCACTCGTCCAGGTCAATGGCATCAACACCGGCAAATGGCAGGAAACGCTTCCGGCGCCGAACGGGCTAGTGATGTCGTGGGTCATGAACAACTATTGGTTCACCAATTTCCCCGCAGCGCAGGGCGGGCTCACCTGGCGCTACAGCATTCAGGCTATGCCGGGGGCATTTGACCGGGATGCCGCAGTGCGTTTTGCAGGCGAGGTGCGCCTGCCGCTGGTTGCGACTGTGATCACGGGTGCCAGGTGATTCCGGCGGCTTGCGTTGCCGCCCGATGATTGGCCGGTTCCAGTCGCTCAGGTATGTATCGAGAGTGTCCTACTGTGAAAAGGCGTGACGGCACTGTGTCGCCGCCGGCCATCCGCGCCCTTGTGGTGATCCCGCAGCACCGGCGGGAGAAGCCTACCGCTTCTTGTCAGCCTGCGAGTTGATCGTGTCCGCCACTTTTGCGTCGAATGATTCGCCTTTCCCCGCTACGGCCATGCGCTTGTTCTCTGCGGCTATGTACTCGGTGCGTTTGCGGGACAGGGCTGACAGTTGTGCGTTTACCGACTCCCGGTCCTTTTGTTTCTTCGCGAGATAGGCGGCCCGTTCACCCTCAGGAATGGCCTGCATTTCGGCCGGCAGTTCCTCAGTCGTCATTACCTCCAGCGAGAGGCCCTTCTCACGCATGTCGCTCAGCAGGTCGCCCTCGCCCTGGACCGCTTTGCCCTCCGTCTTCAGGTTGTAGAGAGCACGGTCCGCGGTAACAGCGGCCGGGGCCGCCGCTGCAGCTGCCGTCTTGCGTGCGACCGAGTCCTTCTGTGACTTCGAGCCATAAGCCAGGACTGTTCCCGCGAGTTCAGTGTTCAGCCTTGCGATATCCTTGTCGAACGGCGTGTCGATCAGAGCCATGCTGCCTGACTGAGAGATGGCGACGTAGGCTCCTTCAGCCCGCCGGGCGATATCGGCCCATGCCTCGGCCGCCTCCTGATTGTTGCCACACTGGATCGTGTTGATTATCAGGTCATTCTTGACGGCGGTTTCGCAAGTGACGGCGTACTTGACGTCATCGGCGTAGTCCATATGGGGAGGAAAGTCGCCTACGAGGAACACGACCTTGTATGCCTTCGTGTTTGTGCTCCAGGACATCCTGTTAACTGCCATGTCGAGGGCCTCGTTGACACTCTCAGGACCATCGCCGCCGCCGCCGGCCCTAAAGGTCTGGAGGTTGTTGAATACTTCATCGATATCATCGGTAAGGTCAAAGCGTCTGGTCACGTATTCATCTCCGCGGTCGCGATAGGTTATCAGTCCAAGTTTTACCAGGGGCGTAGGTTTCCGTGAGATAATGGTATTGGCAATGGACCAGATCTTCTGCTTTGCCCCTTCGATCAGTCCGCCCATTGAGCCGGTCGAGTCGAGGACGAAGCACACCTCGATCCGAGGCTGAGACATGTCGCCTGTCTTTGAGGCCGCGGTGTTTGTCTCAGTTGCATGGAGACAGGGTGTAAGAGCTGCGACGGCCAGGCCGGCCAACAGTGCTGCCAGTTTCCCGATCATGTGTCATTCTCCCTTGTTGAGCATCTCAGAGCCTTCTGTTCAGGCCATTTCCAGGCCACACCGGATATGACACGCCGTCGATGTCGTTTGTTCCCAAAATTCCGGCAGATTGACCGATGGGCCTCAATCTGCGGCAAAGCCCGACATGTGACCGCCAAATATCCTTGCAAAACGCCGGCGACAGAACATCATACACTTCCTTATTGCGAGACCATAAGCAGGGCCACCTGCGCGCTGGAAGAGGCAATGATTGAAAGGGACTTAGAATGGCGACGAAG
>JBAXKQ010000116.1:0-9483 GCA_037135275.1 bacterium | reverse complement strand
TCGCTGACGGCAAATAAGCGGTTCAAGATGCTTTTGACTCTGGTCAAGTAGGTGGATGCAAATGGACACGGCGATAGGCATAGTTGAAAGTCTATGGGTGACGCTGGCGCAGATGGCGCCATATCTCATCATGGGATTCATGGTGGCGGGGATGCTTTCGGTGCTGATTTCCCCGGGACTCATAGAGCGGCATCTTGGTGGGAAGGGCCCTTGGCCTGTCGTGAAGGCCTCTTTGTTCGGAGTGCCTCTGCCGCTGTGCTCATGCAGCGTCATACCAGTCGCCATGTCGCTGAGCAGGCACGAACGAAAAGAAGGGACGGACAATAATGAAGGCAGCAACTGGAAAGGCAATGGGACTCAAGGCGGCCATCAAGTATGGGAGCGGATCCATTGTAAGCAAGACTCTCCTGGAAAAGAAGAACTCTGACATATCCGTATTCGCGTTCGACAAGGGGCAGGGGATGAGCGCCCACACTTCATCATACGATGCGGTGGTGCAGGTGCTTGAAGGTGAGGCTGATATTGTGGTCGGTCGCAAACCGGTAAAAGTCAAGGCGGGCGAACTGGTGATAATGCCGGCCAAGGTTCCTCATTCGCTGACGGCAAATAAGCGGTTCAAGATGCTTTTGACTCTGGTCAAGTAGGTGGCTGAAAATGGACATGGCGATAGGCATAGTTGAAAGTCTATGGGTGACGCTGGCTCAGATGGCGCCATATCTCATCATGGGATTCATGGTAGCCGGGATGCTTTCCGTGCTGATTTCCCCTGGACTCATAGAGCGGCATCTTGGAGGGAAGGGCCCTTGGCCTGTAGTGAAGGCCTCGTTGTTCGGTGTGCCTCTTCCGCTGTGCTCATGCAGCGTCATACCAGTCGCCATGTCGCTGAGCAGGCACGGATCAACAAAGGGAGCGACGACCGCCTTTCTTCTCTCAACTCCCCAGACAGGCGTAGACAGCATGTTCGCCACATACAGCCTGCTAGGGCCCGTGTTTGCGGTATTCAGGCCGGTGGCGGCTTTTGTGTCCGGACTCGTCGGCGGATGGCTTGTTGATTTGAGCGAGAGCGGCGGGGATCGCGCAGTCCGCACAGTGGAATGCAAGGATGAGTGCTGCGCACCGGCCACGAAGCGGAATTGGTTTGGCAGGGCCATGTATCACGGGTTTGTGGTTCTGCCGCGCGATATAGGGCGGCCCATGCTTGCAGGGCTTGTCGTTGCGGGACTGATCACCGTGTTGATTCCGGCGGGGCTGTTCTCGGACCTGATCGGAACGGGAATAGTGTCGATGCTTGTGATGATGGCCATCGGGATACCCATATACGTTTGCGCCACGGCATCTGTTCCCATCGCTGCGGCGATGATTGCAAAAGGCGTTTCGCCCGGGGCGGCGCTGGTCTTCCTGATGACTGGACCGGCGACTAATGCGGCTGCGCTGGCATCAGTATGGAAGGTCATGGGACCGCGGACCGCCCTCATATACCTTGGCGCGACGGCCGGCACGGCCCTGGCATCAGGCCTGCTGCTGGATTGGATTCTTCCGGGCGGAATGGTGACAAACATTGGGGAAGCGCATTCCATGCTTCCGGGATGGGTTGCGTCCGGCTCAGCCGTGATACTCCTTCTTATCCTGGGGGCTGGGAGTATCCGGGTTGCCCGCAGGCGCACCGGCGGTGAGGAACAGGCTGATGGTGGTCCGACCGTACGGCTCAGGATCAAGGGCATGACTTGTGGACACTGCGCTGATTCCGTCAGATCGGCAATTGAGGGAGTCCCTGGTGTTGAGAATGCCAGGGTTTCACTCGAGGACGGGACGGTCGAAGTGACCGGCACCGGGCTTGATGCGGTACGCATCAGGGATGCCGTCGTCAAGGCGGGGTACTCGCCGGCCGAAGACGATGAAGACGCATGCAAGAAACCCGGTACAGGCTGCTGTGGCTGAGACAACCTTGCTGGCAAACCGCGGGCGCATTAAGGCGGAAGCTGGCTGAAGCGCTGCAGACAGGACGTCGTGGGTACTTGCATACGGATGTGCTTGCCTGCCTGATTGTTCCAAATATCCTTCATTGTCCGCTGGACAGGGCGGCCTGTTCGTGGTTATGTCGGGAAGCGCCGATTCCACCCGGGGAGATGGTCTTGTCATGAACGAACCGAAGAACGGTACACTTGAATCATCCACGCTTGATCGCCTGGAGGCCCAGAGTGTCCACATTCTCCGCGAGGCGTACCGTGAGTTCAAGAACCTGGTAATGCTGTGGTCGATCGGGAAGGACAGCACAGTTCTGTTGTGGTTGGCCCGGAAGGCGTTCTTCGGACATGTTCCGTTCCCGCTCATGCACATCGACACCGACCACAAGATCCCGCAGATGATCATCTATCGCGACGAGATTGTGCGCAAGTGGCGGCTCAACATGATAGTCGGGCGGAATGCCAGAGCCCTGGCTGAGAAGAGAACATTCCCCGACGGTGTGCTTACCAGGCTCGAGTGTTGCAAGGCGCTCAAAACGGAGGCGCTGAAGCATACCCTCTCAGGCGAATGGCCGCGCCTCAGGTTCGATCATGAGGCAGGCCGCTACGTTGAGGAGCGGCACGGGGAGGCGTTCACCGGTGTCATTGTGGGTGTCAGGGCTGATGAGGAAGGCAGCCGGTCAAAGGAGCGGTATTTCTCACCGCGTGATCGTGAGAGTGACTGGAACACCAGTGATCAACCCCCGGAGCTGTGGCGCCAGTACAAGACGGATTTTGCGCCGGGGACCCACATTCGCGTGCACCCTCTCCTCGACTGGACCGAGCTTGATATCTGGGAGTACATCGGGCGGGAGGGCATTCCGGTGACATCCCTCTATTTTGACGGTGGAGAGGGGAAGCGCTATCGCTCCCTCGGCTGCTATCCCTGCACCAAGCCGGTTGATTCGAAGTCTGCGACTGTTGCGGATATCGTTGCCGAGATCAAGACGGGCCGGTTTGCCAGGGTTGCCGAGCGTGCAGGCAGGGATCAGGACAAGGAGGATGGCGGCGGCCTCGAGACCCTGCGGCGTGAGGGCTACATGTAGGCGGTGGCGTGGAGACAGGCGGTATGACTCAGGGTAGAGATATGGAGCAGATGAATGTGGTGGTTGTGGGGCATGTCGACCACGGCAAGAGCACCCTGCTTGGCCGGCTGATGGCCGACACGCATTCGCTTCCTGACGGAAAGCTCGATCAGGTGCGTGCGACGTGCGCACGCAACGCCAAGCCGTTCGAATACGCTTTCCTGCTCGACGCGCTGAAGGACGAGCAGTCGCAGGGAATCACCATCGATACCGCCCGCTGCTTCTTCAAGACGGAGCGGAGGCGTTACATCCTTATCGACGCACCAGGGCACGTTGAATTCCTCAGGAATATGATCACCGGCGCGGCCCGGGCCGAGGCGGCACTCCTTCTGATCGACGCCCGGGAGGGCATCCAGGAGAATTCACGCAGGCACGGCTACATCATCTCGATGCTCGGCATCAAGCAGATCTGTATCCTGGTGAACAAGATGGACCTTGTCGGAAATGACCAGCGCGCGTTTGATAGCGTGCGAACCGAATACGAACGATTCCTCAGACGGCTCGATGTGCATCCCGTGAGTTTCATACCCATAAGCGCTACCGGCGGCGTCAATGTGGTTGCCCGCTCCCGTGCGGAAATGCCGTGGTATACCGGACCGACGGTTCTTGAGCAGCTTGACGCGCTGGAGCGTCCCGGATCTCCTCTGGAACTCCCGTTCCGGTTTCCGGTCCAGGATGTCTACAAGTTCACGGAGGGAGGGGATGACCGGAGGATCTTTGCCGGGACCGTGCTTACCGGGAGTGTGAAGACCGGGCAGGCTGTGACGTTCTATCCCTCGGGCAAACAGTCACGCATCAGCACGGTGGAGGCTTTTCATGCCGGTCCGCGTTCGACGGCATCAGCCAATGAAGCCGTTGGCTTCACCCTGGACACCCAGCTGTATGTCCGGCCTGGCGAGGTGATGGTTCGCAGTGACCAGACCGTTCCGCTTGTCGGACACCGGTTCAGGGCGAACCTCTTCTGGATGGGGCGCGCACCCATGATCAAGGGCAAGAATTACAAGCTGAAGATCGGGTCAGCGCGTGTGCCGCTCAAGCTGGTGGAGGTGCTAAGCGTGCTTGATGCGGCTGACTTCGTGTCAGAGCATTCGAAGCAGCAGGTTGACCGGCACGACGTTGCGGAATGCCTCCTGGAAACACATCATCCGGTAGCCTTTGACCAGGTCGACCGCGTCCTGGATATGGGCCGGTTTGTCATTGTGGATGACTGCGACATTGCCGGAGCCGGGATAATTCTAGAGAGGGCCGACGACGCCGCCTCAACCGTTGCCGAACATGTCCACGCGCGTGAGATGGCGTGGGAAAGCGGCAGTATCTCGGCCGCCGACCGGGCCGCGGCATACGGACATGCGGCCAGGTGCGTTGTGCTGACCGGGTCCGATGCCGGCGTGCTGGCAGGGCTGGCTGGTGGCGTAGAGCTGGCCCTGTTCCGCGCCGGCCGGAAGGCCTACTATGCGCGTCCGGCGAATGTTGAAAGGGGGCTTGAGGCCGACATCCGTTTCCGCGGGGAGATGCAGGAGGAGCATGTCCGCAGGCTGGGGGAACTGGCCCGTCTGCTCACGGACGCCGGCTTGATCTTCATCACATCGCTGGTTGACGCTGATGACGACGATTTGAAGATGCTGGACATGCTCGGTAGCCCCGGCGAAATACTGGTTGTGAGGCTGGGTGATGCCGTTGCAGGAAATCTTTCGGCACATCTGGCCCTGCCGGCCGGAATCGACCCCGAAAAGGGCGTTGCCGCAGTGCTCGAGCTGCTGGCGCAGAGGCGGATCACACCCCAGCCAGCTGTGCCTGAAAAGGCCTGATTGCCCGGAGCCGCCGTGCTGCTGGCTGAGGCGCCCGGACACAGCGGGGATTACTCTTTCTCAGGACTGGTCCGCAGACATCGGCATCGGAACAGTGAATATCGAGCCCATGTCCTGCCGGCTCTCTACCTCAAACGTAAGGCCGTTGGATACCGAGGCAACCAGCCCCGCTTACGCCTGCAGGGCAGGCGGCGGGATCCTAAACCGGCATTCCAGAGCACGAACACCCGGTAAACCCGGTGAGGACTGGTGTCACCGCCTCGTGCACGTATCCACGCCATGCATGTTGGAATTCCGGCCAGGCGGCCAGTTCATCCTCCGAGGCCTGCAGCAGGGCGGCTATGTGCTCCCTTGGATCCTTTCCGTCCGACGGACGGACTGTGGCGGCTGTTGACTTGCCGGTTGCCGCATCCGTGCCGAGTGTCTTGTCGGCAGCCATCGGATCCTGGCATGCGTCCAGCAGGTCGTCGGCGAGCTGGTATGCTGTTCCAAGTGCATAGCCCGCCCGCCTCAGGGCATCAACCCTCGCATCAAGTGAGCCGCCCGCGCAGGCTGCCGCGAAGCCGAAGAGGCTGCCGGTCTTGCGTCCGGCGATGCTGACGCACTGGTCCCAGGTCGGAACGGTATCCTGGCCGGCGAACTCCTGTTCAGCCTCTGCGTCGCACATTTCCCTCAGGGCGGCGATGAGGAGGTTGACGCGGGATGGCACCGAGGCCTGGATCTCGTCCGCGGCCAGGCTCACCAGCATGTCGCCGAGGAGGACGGCGGCCCGGATGCCTTCGGATACCCACAGGGCCTGTTCGCCCCGACGCCGCGTGCCACCGTCCACTATGTCGTCGTGGAGAAGGCTGGCCGCGTGAAGCATCTCAACGGCGGCTCCGGCCTGCACAAGGTGGATCCGGGGCAGGTCCGAAACCGCGCCAACGCTCAGTATCAGGCGGGACCTGAGGAGTTTGCCACCGCCAAGGATTGCGCTGAACCGTCCGGTCTGGCGATGGATTGATGTTCGCGCAAGTGCGCCGGAAATCCTCGCCCGCACTTCCTCAAGGCCGTGTTCGAGTTCAAAATCAGACAGCATGTGTAGATATACCTTTCGGGCCGGTCTTTGTGCTTTTCAGAGCGGACGGGCCGATATGGGCAACATGTCCGATTGACAGGATTCTGCCGTCCAGTGACCGGAAAACTTTGGCTGGTTGAGTCATTGTTGCAACTCCAGAAACGACCATGATCAGGCCATGAGCACAGACCCGCTTCCGGTGTTCTCTGCTATTGTCCGTATGGCGGTTCAACGTGCCATATTCACTGTGGGTCGTAAAGTTCAAACATGTACTCCAGGGACCATCGGAGAAGACAGGCGGTTGCAGTCGTGGACGACGACCCGGATCACCACCTCTGGTTTGCGGTGCGCGACCTGGAGAAGGAGTGGCGGGTTGTCCCGGCGCCGGTCTGACCGTGTTCCGCGAACTGGGAAATGATCCTGCCACGCACGGGATGCCGGTGGCGTTGCTCACGAGCGCCAACCAGGGCATCGGGCTTCCCTTCGGGATCGCCAAAGTCACGCAGCACCCCGGCGGCGGGGTTTGGCACGGTTGGCAGCCTTTGGTCGCTGGTGCGATGTTCCTAGGCGTAGCTGTGAAGCCCGCTGAAGATGCGCAGCAGGTTGACTCCGAGGAAGGTGATCAGCACAAACACGAACCCGACGATGGATATCCAGGCCGCCACCGGCCCTGACCACCCGCGCATGTACCGGCAGTGCAGGAAGGCGGCGTAGACGAACCAGGTGATAAGCGACCAGGTCTCCTTGGGATCCCACTGCCAGTACCGTCCCCATGCCGTGTTTGCCCACACAGATCCCGTAATGATTCCGATGGTCAGGAAGATGAAGCCGAATGCGGCAGTCTTGCTCATCACGGCGTCAACATCCAGTATAGTCTGTTCGCTGGTGTGCCGTGCCGGCCTTGAAATGACCAGATAATGTATTGCCGAGGCGAAAGAGACGGCAAAGCCGGCATACCCGAGGAAACACGTAAAGACGTGCACAGTCAGCCACCAGCTGTTGCGGAGGGCAGGGAGCAGAGGTTCGATGTCAGACTCGAAGGAGCTGGCGTAGGCAAGAACCAGCACCGCCATCAGGGCAGAGGTTGGTCGCAGGGTCAGCAGTGTGAACCTGATCCGAACCAGGAAATAGATCAGCACGATTGCCCAGGAGAAGAGCACGAGTGATTCGAACATGTTGCTGAAGGGCGGCCGCCATGCCGCTATCCAGCGCCAGACAATGTAGGCGAACTGCATGACGTGCGATACACCCAGCAGCGCGTTGGCGGTGAGGTCGATATACCTGCGCCTGGCAAACAGGTACACAACAGACATTAGCAGCGCTATGGCGTAGCCGCACAGCGACAGGTCGAACAGGAGCTTCATTGTCATGGACGTTTCTCCCCAACAGGCAATCTCGTCGCGTCACTTGTTCGTTTTGCCGCGGGCTTGAAACCAAGGAGCAGGATCAATCCGCCAATCAGGCAGATGAAGCCAGCGTATACTGCCGGCACTCCAGGGTCTTTCACGATCTGCAAAGTGCTCCATGTGAGGTCATCCTGGTTGTAGCCGGACTGGTAAAGAGTGTACCCCTTGTGCCTGACGGGGTGATTCACTTCCACCGCCGCCTCCACCACGACCTTGCCGGCCTCAAGCAACTGCACCATGCTCTTGTAGCTCTTGATGTGGCGCTGGGTTGCGCCGGTGTCGATGGTGTTCGCGGCGCCGGAGCGGTAGACCATCTTCAGGCTGTCTGTCGGCTTTGCGCCGGATGGGTGGGACATCTCGAATCCGGGATGCCGTGCGAACAGCCACTTTGCAATGCTAAGACCGGGGCCGTTCACGCTCACAAATATCGCCGGATTATTTGGAGCCCCGGAGCGGCTGCTTATTTCCTTGGTGGTTGTATCTATGACGAAGTCAGGCACATGCCTGGACACCAGGACGTGCAGGGCATTGGTGGACGCATGCTCCCCATCGGGATAGACGGTGACCGGCACTCCCACGGTGAACACCAGTTGGGTCGTGATGTGGAGGTCAGCCGAGGCAATGTCCAGTGTGTCCGCGCCGGCGCCGGCATCGCTCTTCTTCCCGGTCTGCTCGTAGTACTCGATTCCAAAATCGAGCAGCCTGACTGCGAACGGCAATTCCAACCGCCCCCGCGTGCCCGCGAATTCCGTGATTGTCTGGCCCTCGCGGATGTTCATGTGACCGCTCACGCCAAACACGCCGCCAATGACGGCGCCGCCGAGGATCAATACCATGCTCACATGAGTCAGCAGGAAACCCCAGCCTGACACACCCATCCTTCCCGCCCGCAGGCTGGCGGACATTCGGCGAACAAGACACGCGGATATGTTGATGGAGAAGAGAATCAGGAGGACGATAAACCACCAGACCCCGAATACGCGGGTTAGCCCGACACTGTCTATCAGCCTGATCGGACCTTCCCAGCCGGGGTAAGTTCCTGCGAAACTGGAGACGTCAACGCCCTGCGGGAGGACGGTTCCGGCAATGCATGCCAGTACTATCAGGCTGCCGATGACTGTTGCCATCTTGGATGATGCCAGCACGCCCAGCATGGGCTGGTATATGCCGCGGCCGGAAGAACTGCGTCCCGGTCCGGATTGGGAGTTCACGCTTTTGTCGGTCATGTTAATCTGCCAGGTTGGCCGGCGCTATTTCTTGGTGTTTGGGTTCGGATGCTCGATCTTCTTCTCAGCCTGTTCGACGTCAAACCCGGACTTCTTACCGTCCCCGGTTGTGTACCGCTCCGTGTTCCATGTGGGGGATTCGCTGTTGTGGCACTTCTCGCAGCTCTTTGTGGCCGGGTATACCATGCCGCCCTTGATGGACGCATCGCGGCTCTTCATTGTTGCCATGCTCTTGTAGTTCTTGCCGGCTCCATGGCACGACTCGCAGCTGACTCCCTCCTCGACCGGCACGGCCTCAGATTGCTTTGTCTCGGTGAAGTTGTACGCGGTAGAGTGGCACCTGAGGCACTTTCCGCTGGCCTGCGGGTTGTCGATGCCCAGCTTCGCCGCCACGGCCTTCGCCCCGGCGTCGGCAAGGACGGCATGGGCCTTCCCGTGCAAGCTGGCCTCCCACTTGCCGAACTGGTCACCTTTCTTCTCGCCCTTGTGGCACATCTTGCACGACTTGACGCCAACGTAGAGCGAGGCATCGACTGCATCACCGGCGCTGCAATTGAGCGCAGCCATGACCAGAGCGGCTGTACACGCTGAGAGCGCCGACTTCATTCCATACTCCGTTGTTTGTATTACTGCGGCATTCCGTTAGCAAAAAACACGACAAGTAGAACCGGATCGAAGTCTTGTGACAAGGAAAAACGAGTCACAAACAGGGTTACCTAGAAACTAGAAAGAGGGATGACGACGCCTGTGGATAGTGGCAGATTGTGCGGCATGCCACGACCATGGAGAATACGGTGTGCCGGAGCGAAGCACCACGTCACATCACGCGGAAACGGTCGGGAAGCGGTCTTCTGGAATTGGACCAAGCAGGGATAGGCCACCCTCGGCTTAGAGTGCA
>JBAXKQ010000115.1:0-9744 GCA_037135275.1 bacterium | reverse complement strand
CTGGCACTGCCTCATTCCAACCCCAGTTCTGTGTGTATGTGCCGCCGCCGCTGTAATTAATGTACCAGTTGCCGCCATCTGGCCAGTAGACCGCAAGGTCCGTACGGCCATCCCCGTCGAAGTCGTTGATTGGTCTTGAGCTACCGGTCACAACAAACGTATTAGTAACATCTGGAGCCGCGGAATAGAACTCGCTTCCAGCCTGGCTGGCCACAATACTTACCAGGCCCGTGCATGTGAAAGCCAGATTCGTGCCGCCGGTGATTAGGCCGGGGCCGCTGCCGACCACAAAACTTACCGGCAGCAGGGAAGAGGCTTGTGCACTCAACCCGACTAGATTCGTCTGCGCGAACGAGGCGCCGTTCGTCGGTATGAAGTTCGTGATTACCTGACCCAATTGTGACGATGGCAGCACGTCATACGTGTTGGTTACGTTCACCGCCGGGTCAAAGAACGCGTTGCCGTCCTGGCTGGCCACAATACTTACCAGGCCCGTGGATGTGAAAGCCAGATTCGTGCCGCCGGTGATTAGGCCGGGGCCGCTGCCGACCACAAAACTTACCGGCAGCAGGGAAGAGGCCTGCGCGCTCAGCTCAATCCGACTAGATTCGTCTGCGCGAACGAGGCGCCGTTCGTCGGCATGAGGTTCGTGATAGACTGAGTGCTCTTCGGAAGACCGTTGGTGCCGACAGGCGATCCGGTGTTGTTGAATGTGACCGCTCCGGTCCGTGCCAACGCCCTGCCTTCCATGCTGGAACCAACACCCATCGTTATTGAGATCTGAGCCATTATTGTTCCCTTGAAGACGGAGTAACTTCCGAGGGTCGCTGTATCGACCTGCCAGAATACATTGCTGGCCCTTGCTCCGTTAGCAAGGATAACCCGGCTGACGCCAGGACCTGCAGCCGTCGTAAGGGCGGATGATACCTGGAAGATCCAAACGGCATTGGGATCACCAAGGGCGTCCAGAATGAGGTCGCCTGTTATTTCCAGAGTGGAACCGGACCAATAAAGTCCATTGGTGAGCGTTTGTCCGCCGATATCCCCTGGCATTGTCACCTGGCCATCAGTCCGGCCCTGCGCGTCGAGATATGCCGTGGTCAGATCGTCTTGAGCCGTGCTCAGCAGCGCAGCATCCACCACCTCTCCGGCTGGCCCGCCTGCGGAGGTCGTATAGATTGTTCCGTTCACATTTGCTGCGGTCAGAACGGTAATACTCGATCCCTCACCTGGACTCAACCCGACATCCCCGTTAATGATGCCGGCCCCGCCATCGGTCGAGACCGCGGTCGCGCCCAGAATCGCGAACTTGGAGCACGATCCCAGGGAGACTGGGGCCGGACCGGTTGCCATCACAGGTTGCGTTAACATCACGCCCAACGCAAGGAGAAGGCCCATAAGTAACCGTCTTGTTCCTGTCACTCCAAGTAGTCGCTCGTCTTCACGTCTGTTTTTCATCTGCTGAGCCTCCTTTGTAACGTTAGTATTGTGGCTGATGCGAGGAGGCTACGCGATGAGCCCGGCTTTGGCCATAGGGTGTAACCCTACGTAACAGTTTAGCCGAATCCGCACATCTAGGCTGGCGAGGGTAGGATCAGATGTGTGACCCCGTGGAATCTAACCGCGATGGGCGGCGGCAGTCATAACGACCTCGCCCAGGAAGTCCGGGAGCTCGTCCAACGGCATGACAGTGATGTCAGGGCGAACCTGCCGTTCTTTGCCCCCATAAACCAAGCCGCCGTGTCTGGGCTGCGCTTTCAGGAATCTCTCAAAGGCATGCAATCCCCTGAAGAAATCGGGCACAACCGTTTGCCCTGCTCTGATTTCGACAGGTATCAGTTCGCATCCCAGAGACATTACAAGGTCCACCTCATTGCCCACGTTATCTCTGTAGAAATACATGTTATCGCCCAATCCTCGATTGAAACGACTCTTCAGAGCTTCAAGGACAACCATGTTTTCAAAGGGCCTGGCGAGGGACAGACAAATAGTTGTTGCTGATAATCAACGCGTCACAGCCAGTGGGCCCAGTCCCACGCTACCGCCTAACCAGGCTCATTCTCGCCACCCCGGCTCAAGTTGGCGCTGAGCTCAGTCATCGTCTTCCGGGGGAGGCCTGTCCACTTTGATTTCTTTCGAGGAGAATCTCCGCCTTCAACTTATCGAAGGAAGCCTTGCTGAAAAAGCCCCTGCAACGCTCCAGTCTGGCGAGCGCAGAATCAAAGGCACCCCGCCGCCGCTCGTACTCGATGGCCGGCAGCGCAAGCGACGGAGTTGATCCAAGACGTTTCAGTCCGGCATCGAGCCCGGCGATTGCCTCCTCCCATCGGGCCATCTCCCCAAGCGCCGCCGCACGTTCAAGATAAAGGTCCGGCAGCGGGGCCGCGGAATTTGTCACATTCAGCACTGCATCGTAATCTGCCACCGCGAGCGCCGGTTTTCCGAGATGAACAAGCGAACGCGCTCTCAGCACAAACGCATCCGCACTCGTGCCGTCAAGCTTCAGGCAATCGCTGGCTGCCTGTTCACACTCAGCAAAATGCCCTGAGTCAAATCCGATGCGTGCCCGTTGCAGGCAGGCAGCCGGCCAGTCCGGCCTGAGCTGAAAAACGTGGTCAAGATCGCTGTGCGCTGCGCCATAATCGCCACGCTGCCGGTTCAGGTCGGCGCGTTGCAGCCAAAGCTCAGGCGTCGCCGTATTACTGAGAATCTGTCCAGTGACGGCGTCAATGCGCTCACGGAGATCACCGTGGGCCCCGGCCCCGGGCACAGGCCCTGCTCCGGCAACCAGAGTCAGGACGATGGTCAGCCGCTGGGCAATTCCCCTGATCATGACACACCCTTTTCTTCACTGCATCACAAGACCAACCGGCCCGGGAATCCGGACGCGCCCAGAACCAGCCATGCAGAATTACGGACTGCGCACGCGATAGAACTGCACGCTGTTGGTAAGCCCACCGGCATGGGTGAACACAAAGAAGGAGTTTGTCGTGGTATTGGTATCCAGAGGCCTCCATGTGTTGCCGGCAACAAGGTTTGAACTTACCTCAATGATATTCGTGCGGTATCCACGGCACAGGACGGTGAATTGGACGTCACCGTTCGGCAGGGGAACAAGGTTTCCCAGTCGCGGGGGAGATGTTCCATCCTTGATTATGGTAAAGGCATCATTCGTGGCACCTGTGTCGCGGAGGAAGATCGCGTCAAGCCGGTTTGACGCAAAGTCCAGAACGACCGAACCCAGCGCCAGTTCCGAATAGTACATGGCCGGATGATTGAGGGGGGCAACAGTGGTCTGGCCGGAACTGCCGGCAACAGCGTAGACCGCACCGCGATTGCCGACCGGATGCTCACCCAGTCCATCCGGCTTATGATACGCCCCCACCCCGTTGCTCTCCTTGCCGCCCCCGGACTGTACCACATGGCCTACAGGGTTGAATGTCGCGGACACCCCGTAGTGGCCGTTCACCAGCATGGAACGCTCATACGAATGACTGTGCCCGCTCAAGACCAGATCCACCCCGTTCGTCTCCAGGATCGGCAATATATTCTCCCTCATCTCGGTCATCCATGTATCGGTATCAGAGTCATGCGACCCCTTGGAATACGGAGGGTGATGCCAGAACGCTATCACCCACCGGCTGGTGGTCACCGCAAGGTCGCTCCGCAACCAGGTCGCCATTGCCCCGTTCGTCGCGCGGCTCGCGGTCATCGAGTCCAGGCATACGAAGTGAACCATTCCGAGATCGAATGAATAGTAATGTTCCGTCCCGCTTGGTACGCCGCCTGCCTCACCGGCTGTGGGAAGCGTGAAGATGTCGAAGTATGGATAAGTATCCACATAGGCCGTACTTTGCGCTGTCTCGTGGTTACCCAGTGTCGCCCAGGTAACGCTGCTGCGCAGCAAAGTCGGATACATGTCAAACACCGCCGATTGATACTCGGCGTCGGTCCCGGAATTGTAGGCGTTATCTCCGAGCTGCAGCCATGCGTTAACAGTGTTTGTGCCGTTGAAAGCATAAAACGCGTCACGCACAGCCGCCTGGTTCGCATCAGCCGTGCCGGCGTCGCCTATGACCCAGATCCGAAGCGACTTCGGCGTGCCAGGCTGCGGGTGCGTAAAGAAGTACTGACCAGGATCAGATGCCGCCAGCAAGGAGCCGGTGGTCCCCACTGCATAGTAGTACTTCGTGTCAGCAAGAAGATTGGTCAGCGTAACGATATGCTCGCTATTGGACGCAAGGAGCGACGTCGTGAAATCGAGGGCTGCCAGGTTCGTGCCGTAGACGACTCTCGAATCGGTCGCGGGTGCAGTGCGCCACCGGATGACTATGCTGTCACGGCTGCTGCGCTGAAGGTACGGCCCGCGCGTTACAAGCGGCACTGGCAACCCCGATAGTGCCAAGTCGAATTCCACATCCGAGCTCGTGTTCGTGATCTGGTGTACTTCGGCGGCTATCACATTCGTCCCCTCCGCCAATCCGGCCGCCGGAAGAAACAGCTCAAAACTGTTGGTCTCGTCGGGGTTACCTATCTTGGTGCTCGCAAGGGTCTTCCACGTAATGGCACTCCCAGGCATATTGTTGCGAAGGATTTCAGTGCCGTTGAGATACAACACAATCCCGTCGTCACGAAGCAGCCTGAGTCGGAATGCCGCGTACGACGAGGCATTCGTTACCGTGAAAGCCATGCGGAAGTAAGATGTAATGTACTTGTCTGAAGCAACGCCACCATACGAGATCACAGTGCGCTCAAGCGGGGCGTGCCCATAGCCGAGAGGCGCGGGCCCGCTCGCCCATCCAGAATCATTGAACGCGGGAGTAATCCATGCAGTGCCCTGGTCGCTGCCGTTATCCAGGTAGCGCCATATGCTGCCTGCCGGAAACAATACCGTCTCGCCTGGTGCAACTCCTCGAATCAGCAATACCGCAGCCAGAGACAGCCATCCAGCCATTCTCGAAGCTCTTGGTGTGATCATTTCTCACTCCTGGACTCTTCGATCATCTCCACCAGACCATCGCGCATCCGCATACCAGTTGCACAGACTCCCGCATGTACCACAGTGTGGTATTATACCATATGCAGCACTATATCAAGCCATCTCTCGGCCGATCCGACAGAGGGGCCCGACGGGGACAGGCCTGTAGATGTTGCCTCCGGCTTCACCAGGCTCATTCTCGCCATTCCGCTGGAGCCGAGCTCAGTCATCGTCTACCGGGGGGGGACAGGTGATTCGCCGTCAGTAGAGCCTTGTCGCTGCCATGGCGTACCAAATGACTGACGACTCATACTGCATGGAGCCTTCGCCAAGGCCCCAGGCTTCCATCTCAAACCGGGCCGACTTGTGGAAAGGCAGGGTATCAATGATGTGGGCCCGATGCATGCTGGCAACGCGATGTGTCGTGCGGCTGCCGTCGGCCCGCGTTTGAGACCTGAACGGGTGTTCAAAGAGCTCGTCGGAGCACCAGGCAAATCCAAAGTAGTCCTCGGTACCAGTTCCACGCCAGGCCGGCTCATTCGCATCGTCAAGCCAGATGATATGGTCGCCCTCGCCCCACCACTTCGCGCTTTGGCTGTCCACACCGATGGAGCACTGGACTATCCGGCCACATCCGTAGGCTTCCATAAGTGTGAGCACGTTGGGTTTTCGCAGGTCAAGGCACCCGTAACTCCTGAAGTTGGCGTTCAGGCGCATTAGCGATGCTGTGTCATCGCAAGCCACCGTGCCGGTCTTGACCTCAACTCCTGCTGCGGCGCCTCCGTTGTTGCGGAGCACCACCCTCGAACCTGGTCCGAATGGCATCGGCCACCGGAGGGATATCGAGCTCCCTTTGAGAGTGGATGTGAATGACCGGTTGTCCTCGCACTTCGCAGAGACACCGGCAAGCATACGCAGGGGACAGTCAACGGCCGGCGTCGTGCCGCTGTCCCACCAGGCCCGGATCCACAGGTCGCCAAGCACCTGCTTTGAACCGGCCGTGATGTCCATGAAGCGTACGATCCCACCCGCCTTTGGCTCCAGAATCGTGCACTCGGCACCAGCCGGCAAAGTGACCGCCATGTTCGTCCGCGTGCTCGTCTCCCGTTCAACCACCTCCGCTTCGGTGAAACGCCGGGCTATGGAGCCGAGAAGGGCTGAGGACCTGCCCACCTCGGCGCCATCAAAGGGATGGACTGCGGCGCTTCCATCAAGGGCATTCCAGGCTATCTGGTAGAAGAGGCCTGCAAGATCCTTCCTGTTACTGGCTCTCAGCACAACCTTGATGCTACGGCCGTGCACAATGGGAAAACTGAGGTTGTGCCCGTTGGCGGTAACCGATGCAAAGGGGTACTTATGCGGCAGGAAGGCGCCGGCCAGCATGTCCTTGAAAGGCATCTCCAAAGCAGGGGTTTCGCTGCCGTCTATAAAGACCGCCACCCGGCCTACGGGATTCGCCGACCACATCCAGGTGATGGCCCCTGCCCCCTTGATGTCTGCCAGTGTTGCCTCGACCCCTCCTGCCTTGTCCTCGACGGCAAGAAAGAACCCATGATCGCCGTCGCCCTGGATCTCCGGGGCCAGGTACGCCAGGCAGACCTTTCCGGTGTCCACCGTACTGGAAAACATGAGCGATCGCGCGCAGCTCTGGGGAGGCCTGGTGAGACTGTCCGGATCCGCCGCATCCATCAGTATCGAAGCCCAGGATATGCCAACGGGAGACTCCGCCCCGCCCGCACTTGCACGGACAGTCCGGCTGTCCGCCTTGCCGCATGACGTCATGCAAACGCAAACTGCAGAAACAGCAACCGACAGTATCGCGATGTGCCGGATGCCCGGCTTATGACCCGGCGTGTTCATTTGTCGCCAATCATGCCCGCATGTCACAGGCAGGCGCCAGTCCATTCACGAGTCCAGGGCCAATCCCGTCTCACACAGCCTGCGACGGCTTCCTGGCGATCTGCTACTTCTTCTCAAAGTCCGGGGCGTGATACATGATTCCGTCGCTGTAGCTGCCACCTTCCAGGGCGAAAACAACAGCTGTTCCGGCCGCGGCGGCTACACTGTCATACAGGGTGTTGGCGTAGGTCCAGTTGCCGGAGTGCTCACTGTAGCTCACCTCAACATAGTACGCCCCTGCCGGCACGGTGTAGACCATGTTGCCACCCTTCGCAATGCCGTCGTATTCGCGGTCGAAGTGATCCGCGGTCCCCCTCAGCCGGACCGACCTGATCGCAAACGCCGGCGAGTTGTTGGCAATGACAATCGCCGCACATCCCGCATCTGTCACGCCATAGTCGGCCGCAGAATGGGATTCCGGATCAAGATACTGGGGCCAGCCGGTCCATACCCTGGCGCCATCCGTGATCGTGCAGGAGTCAAGAGCCCATCCGCCGGAAGGAAACATCTCGACAGTGCACTGCATCACCGGTCCGCTGTCAAACGTCATAACCAGGTTCATCTTGCGGGCAGCCTCATCGACGGCGCCACTTATGACCCCGTAGCCGCCGAGACTATCGCTCATCACTGTTCCACTCACCTGGGTGCCTGACGTGGTGAGAGCCATCAGGGCCGGGGGGCGGGGATGGATGTCGGTGTTATTGACTATCTCCCCGATATCGTAGTACCTCGTGCCGTCCTGGCTCACCTGGGGCTGCACCAGTATTTCACTGTCACTCGATCCGCACCCGGTCGCAATTGTGCAGAGGATCACCATCGCCGCCAAAGGCGAACTGAAACACACCAGGTCACGGCATCTCCCCGTCAGTGTCATGGTTTTCATATCCTGCTCCATTCCTCCCTTTTTACGCATCAGTCATTCACCGGAACAACAAAGCCTTCCGGGCTGCGCGAGCTATCAGCATGCTCATCCGAACACTACTCCACGCAGGAGACGGAGGCAATACACAACACATCATCCCATCCGCACTGGTCGAGCACCTTCCAAGCCGACGGGATCCGCTCACTCACCAGCTTCATCCACTGCGTCAGGGGTTGGCCGGTTCTGATCCATGAGGTCACAGAGAGCCGGTGCTCCGCATCTACAGACCCATGAGCCAGGGCTTATCCTCGAGTGCGGGGTTGCTGTCGAGGAACAGGCATGCGCGTTCCCTTGCCGCATCGAGGGAGTGGGCTCCGCTCACTGCGGTGTGAAAGGTGTGCCCGAAGACAAAGTTCCTTGCGAAGTACTTCGTGAAGTGCTTGATCCGTTTCAGCGCATCCGACGGCTTGAAGTCGGAGCAGATATACTCGTGCATCCTGAGCCATGTCTCTTTATGGTCCACAACGCACGGCCCGCTCCATGCGGCAAAGATCCAAGGCCGCACCACGGCCATGCGTCCGATCATCAGGCCCTTGGCTGGCGCAAATGCCGCCGGATTCGCCCGTATTGTCTCTGCCCCGAGGATGTCTCCGTTGGCTATTATGGGCAGGCGCGTCATTGCGGCAGCCCAGGCAAAACACTCGTGACGGGCGCTTCGCACATGCTTGTCCTCGAGGTGCCTGGGATGCAGCGTGATGGCATCGACTCCGCATTCCTCGAACAGCCGGAGTCGCCTGACAAAGCGGTCCTCGTATCCCGGCACCTTGCTGCCGAGCCGGATCTTCACCGTAAGCATGCCGGACCAGTGCCTGCGGACAGCCGTGAGCACTGTCTCAAGACCGACGATGTTCTCGAACAGGCTGCTTCCAGCGTTGACGTTGCGAACCGCGGGTGCGTGGCATGCGAGATTGATGTCGATCCCGTCGGGACCAATCTCCGACAACCGGCCTACAATGCGGTCCAGCGGATCACTTTCGTGGACCATGAGCTGGTATATGAGCCTCTTCTCTGCGGGGCTGCGCCGGTGATAGGGTGACTTCCGCAGGTCTTCGCCAAGAATCTGGCGTCCTGCGAGCATTTCGGTGAAGAAACAGCCGCACCCCCCGAATCCGGCCGCCAGCCGTCGGAATGAGCAATGCGTAAGCCCGGCAAGCGGGGCGCAGAAAAGCGCCGGCTCAAAGGTTACGCCGCGAATGGTGACAGAAGCGAACATCGGGCGAAGTCCCGCCAGCAAGCAGTTGAGAGAATCAGAACGACGCCATGTTCACCTGCCGCGCTGGACCACAGCGGCCCTTACGCCTGCAGGGAACATTTCGTCCTACTGGAGAACCAGAGGAAATGCACAACCGCTTCAGGCCGAACCCAAGGCAGTCACGCCGCACAGGGAACTCGATACCCATCCCGCAGCCGTATGTATCAGCGGGTGGCCCGCCAGGTCGCAAGCCGGATTCCGCCATAACCGCTGATCGTTCCCTGCCCGCTCATGGAGTTGTTGCCGGCGACGGTACCATCAAGCCGGAGTGAGAGTTCCGCGGTATCCATGTCCATCATGATGATCTTCGTGTTGAGATCAAGCGATGCGGTCCCGTTCGTGGCGGCGGAATTCCAGCACAAGGAGAAGACCGGACCATCGCCCACGATGATAAGCGGGTTCTGGAAGCGCAGGAATCCGTCCTTGGTCTGGACATCAAACGACCATGTCCCGGCAAGCTCCAGCTCCGTGTTCACGGGACCGGCTGAGTCATTGCCGCCACCACAACCGACCAAGGTCGCCAAAAGAAGTGAAAGAACCAGAATGGACATCTTTGTACGCATCTTAATCTCCCCTGATTGGAACGAGCCCGCAGGCTATTGCACCCGAGACAGAAACCCCACAACCACTCTCAAGCTATCGCAAACGGCGCGTGAGCCGCAAGTCTTTTTTCACCCTGTCTTTCTTTCAACC
>JBAXKQ010000114.1:0-10482 GCA_037135275.1 bacterium | reverse complement strand
AGGAGGCAGGTGCCATGAATGTCTGGGAAACAATCGGCAATTACGGCGTGAACCGCCTTGAACCGCGCGCATGGTTCACACCTTATGTTGACCCTGAGGCCAGCCTGCGTATGCGGCGTGAGGAATCGACCCTGGTCCGTTCCTTGAACGGACCGTGGAAATTCAACTATGCCGCCAATCCTTTTGAAGCCCCGGAGGGCTTTGAGAGGCCGGGATTCGAGGACTCTGGATGGGACGAGCTGCCGGTCCCGTCATGCTGGCAACTGCACGGCTACGGAAGCCCTCATTACACCAATATCATATATCCATTCCCGGTTGATCCGCCACGCGTGCCCGCCGGGAATCCGACCGGCAGCTACCGCCGTACGTTCCTCGTGCCGGGGGACTGGAAAGGCATGCAGGTCAGGCTGCGTTTTGACGGCGTGGACTCCTGTTTTGAAGCATATGTGAACGGCCGGTTCGCCGGCATGGGAATGGGCAGCCGGCTGCCGCACGAATTCGACATCACCGGCCATGTCAGGCCGGGCCAGAATGTGCTTGCCGTGCGCGTGTACCAGTGGTCGGCCGGGTCCTACCTCGAGGACCAGGATATGTGGTGGCTTTCCGGTATCTTCCGTGAGGTGTCACTTGTGGCCATGCCGGAGCTGCAGATCGCTGACCTGGGCGTCGTGACCGAACTCGATGATGACTGTTGTGACGCTGTCCTGAGAGTCGAGGGAACGGCGGCCAATCTCGGCACAAAAGCCTCGGCGTGCAGTCTTGAGCTGAAACTGACAGATTCCGGCGGCTCGCTCGTTGCCTCTGCGCTTGCGCCAGTCCGTGTCAGGGGCGGCGGGGAAGAGGTCGTGCGCCTGAAAGTCGGGATCAAGGCACCGCGCAAGTGGTCGGCCGAGGATCCGTACTTGTACACGCTGGTTGCCACGCTGAGGAGCGCAGGTGGCGATGTCCTGATGGCTGTGCCGCAGAGGGTGGGCTTCCGCAAGGTGGAGATCGTCGACGGACAGATCCGCCTCAACGGCAGCAAGCTGTTCTTCCGCGGTGTCAACCGCCATGAGCATCATCCTGACTTCGGCCGGGCTATTCCCATGGATACCATGATCCAGGATATCCTCATCATGAAGCGCCACAACATCAACGCCGTTCGCACCAGCCACTATCCCGATGATCCGCGCTGGTACGATCTTTGTGACCGGTATGGCATCTACCTGATTGATGAGTGCGACCTTGAAACCCACGGCTTCTATCCCGAAAACTGGTCCGCCAACCCGCTTGATGACGACGCATGGGAGGCGCCGATCGTTGATCGTATGAGGCGCATGGTCCTGCGCGACCGCAATCATCCCAGCGTTGTCATCTGGTCGCTCGGCAACGAAGCTGGTATCGGCCGGAATCACAAGCGGATGAAGACCGCGGCCAACGCCATTGACCCGACCCGGCCGATCCACTACGAGGGCGATTACTTCATGGAAGTCTCCGACATGTACAGCCGGATGTATCCGTCGGTGGAGGAGTGCGGGCTGATATGCAAGGCGGAGGGCGACGTCAAGTTCCAGGGTGACAAGGTGCTGCCGCTGGAGCGCTTTGCGGACAGGCCGTTCATCTTGTGCGAATATGCCCACGCCATGGGCAACGGCCCGGGCAACCTCCGTGAGTATTGGGAGGTGATCTACCGCGAGCCGCGTTTTGCCGGTGCGTTCGTCTGGGAATGGATCGATCACGGAATCCGCTCGGTGCGAGGCGATGATGGCCTTGCCCGCGTGGCCGGTGTGGAAGCGCGGGGCCGGGATTGTCCGCTGCCGGAGAGGGTGAAGTGCGGCGGCGACACCTTCTTTGCCTATGGCGGCGATTTCGGCGATGTGCCCAACGACGGGAACTTTGTTATCGACGGCCTCGTCTTTCCAGACCGTACGCCGTCGCCGGCCATGGCCGAACTGAAGCAGGTTCTAGCTCCGGTCCGGACGGATGCGGTGGACGCTGCCAGGGGGCGGCTCGGCATAACCAACCTCCACATGTTCAGCGGGCTGGATCACCTTGTAGCCTGCTGGAAACTCCTGGCAGACGGCGAAGCGATCCAGGGCGGATCACTCCCGCTGCCGAAGGTGGCTCCGTTCAAGACAGTGGAACTGACGGTTCCTTTTGAGGTCCCGCGCGACGAGTGTCGCGAGGTGTGCCTGGAGGTGGTCTATGCCTTGCGCGTCGACACGCCTTGGGCGCCGGCCGGGCATGAGGTGGCCTTCGCGCAGTTCCCTGTGCGTGCGGCAAAGAAGGTTGCTGCCCGCAAAGCTGTGGCTTCACGGCCGTTCACGGCTGTCGAGGCGCGCACTGAGATCAGGCTCGGCAACGGTGTGTGCGAGGTCGCCTTTGATCGCTCCACCGGCATCATGTCCGGCTGGGCGGTGGACGGACAGAAACTGGCAGAGCGCGGGCCACTGGCGAACTTCTGGCGGGCACCGACTGACAATGACGGAGGAAGCCGGGGGTGCGGAGCGCAGAAGGAATGGCGGGAGCATGGGTTGCATGCGCTGATGCACCATGTGGAGAAGATGACCTGCCGGAAGGCTGCGGCGGGCACCTGGGAGGTTGCTGTCAGGACGCGTGTGGCTGGACCTGTCGTGAAGATGGGTATTGCCTGCGAGTATCGCTATACTCTGCATCCTGATGGTGCGATTGACGTTCTCTTCAACGGTGAGCCCTGGGGCACGTGGACATGCCTCTGGCCGCGCATTGGCCTGCAAATGCGCCTTCCACGGCGCATGTCGCATGCGCGCTGGTACGGTCGAGGCCCGGGCGAAAGCTACGCGGACAGCAAGGGCGGCGCGCGCTTCGGCCGCTGGGCCGGCACCGTGGACGATATCTTCACCAACTATGTCTTCCCGCAGGAAAACGGAAATCACACCGACACGCGATGGTTGGCGATGACGGATGCGTTCGGGGCAGGCCTGGGGGTCAGGGCAGGGGTACCGTTCGACTTCAGTGCGCACTGGTTCGACACGGTGGATCTGGAAAAGGCCGGGCACACGTACAATCTGGATCGGCGTGATTTTGTCACGCTCAACATCGACATGATGCAGACCGGGCTGGGCAGCAACAGCTGCGGTCCCGGTGCGTTGCCGAAGTATGAGCTGCGGCCGCGGAGCTTCAGTTTTGCGCTGACACTGGCGCCGGTTGTGTCGCCTTGATGAGCCCGGTTGTCGATCACGCATAGCGGGCGCCACAAGCTGGCCTGCCTGGCGTGAGAGGGGGCTTTGATTATGGTTGCCCGGCTGGATAAGAGGTTGTGGTTTCCGGATCCGCACACAGCGGAGAGCGGGCGGCATGAAGGTTTGCTCGCCATTGGCGGCGATCTCTCGGTCGAACGGCTCGTGCTGGCGTATCGCAGCGGAATCTTTCCATGGACGGTTCGTCCGATCACCTGGTGGTCGCCGGATCCTCGTGCGATCTTCGAGTTGGACAGATTCCATGTGTCGCGCAGCCTGGCGAAGCTGATCCGGCAGGGGCGGTTCAAGGTAACCGTGGACCTGGCGTTCAGTGAGGTGATATCTGGTTGCGCGTCGTCGCCGAGGGATGGGCATTGGATTTCGAAGGAATTCATCGACGCCTACACCGCGCTGCATGAGGTCGGGTACGCGCACAGTGTCGAGTGCTGGGCCGCCGACGGATCCCTGGCAGGCGGCGTCTACGGGGTCAGTGTGGGCGGGTTGTTCGCGGGCGAGTCGATGTTTCACAGCGTCAGCAACGCATCAAAAGTGGCCCTGTGCCATCTGATTCAGCGGTTGGCCGAGCGGGGTTTCGATCTGTTTGATATCCAGATGGTGACACCCATTACCGGGCAACTGGGCGCGGTCCAGGTGAGTAGAGACGAGTACCTGCGGCGTCTCCGGCGCGCGGCCGGAAAGTCGTGCAGCTTCGGGTAAAGCCTGCCTCAAGTGGATGTCTACTGTTTCGAAGAGCAGCAGCTATTCCGTGCTCCTGATAAGTAACCGTAAATGGTGGGCGCCAGTGTGCGCGGGCAGGGGCTGGCCAGGCCAGATGAACGGTATTCTGGTGCCAGGCGGGGCGACACGCGGCGTTTCCAGTGCTGCCGGTGCGGGATCAAATTGAGTTCGCCTGAGTCCTGCGGCGCAGCGCTTCACCAGTAGATGAAGTTGGTGAACTCATGCTGGTCTGACGCCGGGAGCTTGGACAGGTCCGGTATGATGTACCGGTTGTCGAACGAATCAAGCAGGAGCTTGCCGTTTGTCCCGAAATCCTCCGCGCGGTCTCCGCGCCATGGCATGACAAACTTCATCGGGCCCATCTGCTCGGTTTCCACGTCGAAGAACAGCAGCCCGAACTCATGTTCCACGCTGTGTATGCGTGTGAGGACATGCTCATAGTAGTGCTTCACCAGTATGTTTCGTACCATTTGCCCGGCTTCGGTCGGGAAGACACTCAGGTCGTCGATGATTCCAATTTCCTTTTCCTTGTCGTCAAGGTCTGTGTACCTGAGTGAAATGAACCGGTCGTTGTGCCGTATGGGAAACATCAGGATGGCGTAGACACCCCGGAATGTCTCTCCGCTGACATGGCAGTGGAGCAGGGAGAACGCGCCTTCGAAGAGCTTGGTGTTCTCGGGAGTCAGCAGGCGGACACCCATGTCCACAAGGCGTCGGTCGTCGTACTGCTGCGCGTCGGTGATGTCAGGTATTGCGGCGGGTGTGCTCATTCTATACCTCCAGTCGTGTCAATTCGGTCTGGATCATGACCAGTTTGTGATAGACGCCCTTGAGGGTCAGGAGTTCTTCGTGCGTACCTGACTCGATGATCTTGCCATCCTCCATCACGTAGATGTGGTCGGCATTCTTCAACGTCGACAGCCTGTGGGCGATGGCGATGGTGGTGCGGCCCCTGCAGAGCGACGCCAGGGCCTTCTGGATTGCCTGCTCTGATTCGGTATCAACGGATGAGGTGGCCTCGTCCAGGATCAGCACCTTCGGGTCGCACAGGAGGGCACGGGCGATGCTCACGCGCTGGCGTTCGCCGCCGGAAAGTCCCGCGCCGTGTTCGCCGAGTTTGGTGTCGTAGGCCGAGGGGCGCTTGGCGATGAAGTCATGCGCGTTCGCCGCGCGGGCAGCGTTCATGATCGCCAGCCGTGAGGCTTCCGGCCGGCCATAGGCGATGTTCTCGGCGATGCTGGCGCGGAACAGGAAAGGCTCCTGCAGAACCAGCGCCATGTGCCTGTGAAGATCCTGCTGGTTCATGTCGCGAACATCAACGCCATCAACCAGGATATGGCCCTCCTGCGGGTCGTAGAACCGGCACAGGAGGTTTACAAGAGTGGTCTTGCCCGAGCCGCTCTTGCCCACTATGCCGACGAACTGGCCTGGCTGGATGGTGAACGAGACGTTCTTTAGAATGGGGGCGTAGGGATCATAGCCGAAGGTGACATTCTTGAATTCGATCAATCCCTTCATGTCAGGCAATCTGACCGCGGAGGCATTCTCGGTGACCACGACGGTTGCATCCATGACCTCAAAGACCCGCTGTCCGGCAGACAGGAAGCCTGTGACCCAGCTTGAAAACATACTCAGGGCCGATATCGGGCCATAGAACATGCCAAGGTAGCCGATGAAGGCCATGAGCGTGCCAAGAGTGATATGCTCTTTCAGCACCTGGCTGCCACCGGCATACCAGATGATCAAGCCGCCCAAACCGAAGACGAAGCCCATGATAGGGTTGAACGTGGCAACGCTTGTCTCCAGTGATCTGCGGCTGTCCTGCAAATACGCGGCCGACTTGCTGAAGCGCTCCCGCTCCCGCTGCTCCTGGCCGAATGCCTTTACCAGCCTGATGCCGGCCAGGAGGCCTGAAAGCAACTGAGCGGTCTTGGACTGGCTATCCCACACCTTGTAATAGCGGGGGTAGATGTGCCTCCAGAAGAAGGTTGTCCCGATGATCACGAATGGGACGGGCAGGAGCACCAGGAGGGCAAGCCTCCAGTTCATGACGAAAAGCATTCCGCCGATACCCAGCACCAGCATGACATTGAGCAGGAAGCCCTGTGCCACCTGGGTCACAAAGCCCTGGAAATAGTCGACGTCATAGAGCACGCGACTCATAAGGCTGCCCACCGAGTGGCGGTTGTAGTAGTCGACCGCCAGGCTGATGAGCTTGGCCTGGAGCTTGTCACGGAGTTCCCGTGTTATCCGTGTTCCGATGATGCTGCTCATGCGGCCGATGAAGATGTTCAGCAGGCAGCGACCGCCCGACGCGGCAACGATGCCCAGAAGTATGAGAAGCAGGGCCCACAGCGCCTCCTGCTGGGGCCTGGGTGCGGTTCCTTCAGGTGGACGGAGCACGTCGTCAACCATTGTCCGCTGGAGCAGGGGCGGCAGCAGGTCCAGGCAGACACCCGCCACCATGAGCCCCAGCAGGAGGAGGATGCTAAGCACATAGGGCCTCATCAGGCCGAGGGTGCGGGCAAAAATGCCGTGTCCACCGGCGCAGCGCGGGCATTCGGTTCCGCGTCCCGGCAGAGGGAGGCCGCACTTGATGCATTGCATCTCGCTCGGGCGGTTCAGGGCCGTTTCGGGAAGCGGCCGCCCCTCAACCAGCCGGTCGATCTGGCGGCCCACCCGTCCGAACAACTCGCGGTGGGAGTTTGAATAGCGGGCGACATCCACGTACAGGCCGTCAATCTTGAACTGGAGGAAGGCGCAACCCACGCTCTGCGACGCCCGGGCCTTCTGGATGGCGGAGAACTCGAAGGGCCCGGCAACCGTCTCGACCCCGGAGGCGGAGACCGCCACGGATACGACACGTTTTGAGGACGCTATGGTCCAGACCTCGGCCGCGGAACCGTCAAAGGCGAGGTCGGATTTCACGGCGAAGAATACCTCACCGTCGGTGAAACCAAGCTTGCCGGTATGATCCCGCACCTGATCGGGAAGACGATGCAGAATGAGATTGGTAACGGATGTCGGATCGGTACCGTTGTCGGGCGCAACTCGCTTCATAGGTCACGTCACTCCAGTCTTGTTCCCAAAGAAAAAGGGCATTCTGCGCAAGCGCAAAACGCCCTCATGGTAATTCAAAATCAGACGAGTTCCTGCAATTCGCAGAGTTCGCCGAGTATTGCCTCGACGGAGTCGTCTCCAGCCAGTGCTGAATGCACGATGCTTTGAAAAGTCGCTCTCATGTAAGCAATCATGATTTCGAGCATTTCCTGCAAAGAAAGTCACAATCCACGCAACGGGCGCATACTCTACGTGTGGGCAGCAGAGGGTCAATACAAATCGCGCACAGATCGCAAGCGACTGGAGTTGCGTTTGTTATGGCAAACAAGAGGTCGCGCGGCGCAACAGGCGTGCGTGCAAGGATATTGCTGCTTACGCATTGTTTCCCAGGGCGTCGGAGCCTGGAGATAGCTGGGAGGCTCCGTCTTTGAATGCCGGAGAGGATGGAGCAATAGTCGCAAACCCGTGCCGGCGCACGTCATCGGTGGCTCCGTCTTTACCGGATTTGGTTCTGGACAAAACCGAGGCAAGCGACTTGAATCCGCGCGAATTTGATTTGAGATGGCAGCGGACGAAAGGGTTGACAATGAGCGAGACTGGCAAGACGACCGAAGTGCATGGGCTTGATGCGGTTAGGAACTACCGGTGGACCGAGATATGGCACAGGTTCTGGCCCCTGGTGAAGCCGCACACCTGGCAGGCCGTATGGGCGGCGGTTCTGGTCGGCGGAGTTGGCCTGGCTGTGGCCATGCAGCCCTTGTTCGCAAAATACGTGATTGACGAGGCAATTCCCAAACGAAGCCTGCGTCTCGCTCTCATTGCTGCGGCTGTGTTCCTGGTCGTGATGTTTGTACGCATGGCTGTGTGGTTTTGGGCAATGCGGATTGTGTATCGGATCCAGCAGTCAGTAGTGTTCGAGCTGAGGGCCACCAGTTTCTCTCATCTCCAGCGGCTGTGTCTTCGTTTTCACAGCCAGTTTCCGTCCGGATTCCTCTACGAGCGTGTGTTCGGCAACTCAATAAACTCGCTCGGGAGCTTCATGCAGATTGTCTTCACTCAGCTCGTCACGTATGCAGTCGGGCTGGCATTCAGTCTCTGGTTCTGCCTGTACCTTAGTCCGCTCCTGACGCTGGTTATTGTCACGGGAGGTGTGGGCTATGTGTTGGCGGCGCGCTTGTTGTCGGGACGAATTTACGTCAAGACCCGTGAATCGAACGAGGCTGGAATGAAGATCGTCAACGTGATCATGGACAAGTTGCGCGGACACAAGACGATCCAGTCATTCGCGCTTGAGGACCGGGTGCAGGAGGAATTCCAGCGCCAGTTGCGCCCGGCGATGAACAAGTGGATGGAAAGCGTGCTTGAATCCATGAAACTCAGTTTTGTCACCGAAGGGCTTGGATATCTCATCAGCGCGGCCGTGATCGTCGTAGGCGCACTGCTTGTAATAAGAGACAGCGGGCAGTTCCCGCTGGGCACGCTGGTGGCATTCATCGGTTACCAGGGCACGCTGATCGGAATGATCTCCGCGATGACAAACGTGTACGGCCAGATAATGGGTGCGCGCACGGCCTTTGACCAGTTGTATTCGGTGCTGGACACTCACAGTTCCATCTCGGAGAAACCCGGAGCGGTCATGCCTGAGATATCCTCGGCGCATCTTGAGCTCAGAAACGTGACTTTTGCATACGGCCAAATACCTGTCCTGCGGGGCGTCACCCTGGATATCCCGGCGGGCAGGACGACGGCACTGGTGGGGCGGAGCGGCAGTGGAAAATCGACCCTCGCCAACCTGTTGCTTCGTTTCTTTGACCCCGCAGAGGGCGTTATTCTCCTCGATGGGAAAGATATCAGGGATTTCCCCATTCGCGACTACCGGGCTCTGTATGGAGTTGTTCTCCAGGATCCATTCCTCTTCGACACGACGATAGAAGCCAACCTGCGCGCGGTTCATCCGCGGGTCAGCGAGGAGGAGTTGATCGAGGTCCTCAGGCAGGCCGGGGCCTGGGAGTTCGTCGCGCAACTCCCTGGGGGGCTGCAATACCGAGCGGGTGAGAATGGCTGCAGGCTCTCGGGCGGGCAGCGCCAGCGTCTTGCGCTGGCACGCTGCCTCCTGACGAAAAGCAGGCTTGTGATCCTCGACGAGGCCACGTCTGCACTGGACTCCGAGTCCGAACGCATCGTTCAGCAGGGGGTGGAGGCGCTGTGCAGGAATCACACAGTAGTGGTCATCGCACATCGTCTCAGTACCATCCGCAATGCGGACAATATCGTGGTCTTGGAGCAGGGCCGGGTGGTGGAACAGGGGACGTTCGATGGGCTGATTACAGGCGGCGGGCATTTCGCCCGCCTGCATACCATCGCAACATCAACGTCCACCAGGCGCATCAAGCTCGAGGAAGCCGGTTTCGCGTGATAGGCGGCATCACCCGATCTTGGCTATCTTGCCGAGGTCCGGCCTCCGGTTGCGGTACCACATCAGCACCACTGGTGTCGCAATGTACATTGTGGAGTACGTACCGGCGATCATGCCGATAAACATCGCCACCGAGAAATCCCTCAGCGACTGTCCAGCCAGGACCAGCAGGAAGATCACCGACACGGATGTCAGGAAGTTCGTGAGCAGCGTGCGAGACAGCGTCTCGTTGATCGCCTGGTTGCAGATCTCCACGAACGACTTGTTCCTGTAGAGACGCAGATCCTCCCGAATGCGGTCGAAGATGACGATTGTGTCGTTGACCGAGTAACCGACGATTGTCATCAGCGCCGCCAGGACCGTCATATTGATCTGGAACCCCAGAAGGTGAACAAGTCCGGCGGTGATCAGTACGTCATGGAACAGTGCTGCAACGGCGCCAAGCGCGAAGCCGAACTTGAACCTCAGTGAGATGTAGATGATCATTGCCACCAGCGAAAGGATCATGGCCGCCTGAGCGTTCCGTGCGAGGTCCATGCTTACCTGCGGGCCGACGTAGTCCTGCTGGAGCAGCTTGAAGCCGGCATCCGAGAACTGGCGAGCAAGTACCTGCATGACCACATTATCCTGCTCGATGGTCTGGAGTGAAGAGCTGGCAAGCCCTGCCACCGCCACTGCGTTCGTGTCCGGCAGGACAGCCGCCTCGCTTGTCTTCGCCGGCGGCACGGAAGCCACGTTGCCGCCCTTGCTGGCGACCTTGATCTGCAGTTGCTCGGGGCTGCCTTCGCTCTCGCTCTTCTGGTACTGGATGAAGGCGTCCTGTATGCCGGCCGTGCCCAGAGCATTCCGGATGGCCTCGACATCGGGCTTCTTGTCCGGGGTGAAGCTAACTGTGACGCTGGTTCCGCCCGTGAAGTCCACACCCAGCACGCGGGAGTCATCCTTCCTGTAGTGCTGAATCATCAGTATCCATGTGCCGACAATGATAATGAAGGACGCTGCCAGAGCGAGCTTCCACCACCTGACAAAATCGATGTTTGTCTGCTTGACCGCGGACATCATCTTGAAGAC
>JBAXKQ010000113.1:0-10527 GCA_037135275.1 bacterium | reverse complement strand
TCCCTGCGGGAACCTCTCTCCGCGACCGCCGGAAACAATTCAATACCTGCGGAAAAGAACTGCGGATCCTGATGACGCCACACGATCCCAATTGTTGAAGAACTCCCGAAGCTTAGCCTCAACATAAGCGGGATCCTGCTCCAAACAAGTGCGAAGCCATCGGTCATTGAAGTCAACCAGCGCATACTTCACGTTCGGCGGTACCGTGAAGATCCTGCGGGTATTGAAATCACTTTGCTTCATCTGTTCCGGATCCTGACATTTCCTGTCGTATACTTTATGAAATGAATACAGGCCGCTCCTTAACGCCAAAGGCGGAAGGAACTTGAACGTGGCAATAACAGCAGCGTCGGCAGGAATGGCCTGCACAAGCGCCCACTGATCCATAACCTCAGGTGCCGCATCAAGCCCTACCTTCGCCATCAATCTTGGGGCATATGAATAGAGCTGAAGGACTGTTATTCCAAGGAAGAACCCGGTGATCGCGGTGCGCAGGACCATGCTGCTCTTCAACCTTGCCACTGTCTGCACTGCCGCCAGAAATATCGCCGGCGTCAACATCGCCCCATAATAGTAATAGATCGTCTTCTCAGGCGGATGACTGGAAAGGAGATGATACGCAACAACGGGCGCGATCAACAGCAGGAGTGACGGACTCAGTACAGCTGGCAACAGCAGCACACCAAACAGCGCTATCAGGTATTTGATATTATCCTCTGAAAACAGCACCGCGGCCAACGATGCACAAGCGCCATCGCCACGAAAACGATGCCACAACGGGTATTCACCGCCGCCATGAAAGTAGGGAATAACCCACATTATCAGGACACTGAAATAGGCAAGAGCCACGATGAACGGGATCAATCCCCAGCGCACCCTGCTTCTGTCGCCGGCCATCAATCCCCACACCCCCAGCATCATCACAACCAAAGGCATATTCTGCTTCATCAGGAGCAAACATAAGAGCCCGGCATAAAAGCCAATGATATTCTTATGTCTGTATGCAACAATGGTTATCAACAAGAAGAAAGGGGAAAACGCTTCTGAATTAACATCATGGCACATGGCAAAGAAATTGGCCGGGAATATCACATACGTCGCCGTCATGAGCAAAGCCGGCACCTTGCCCAAGTCCCTGGCCGTCATCACATACAAAAGCCATGCCGATAACCCAAACAGGATGATCTCAACGCCCGGCAGCAGCAACGGGTGCCTGAACAACATAAACAAAGGCACCAGGAGCACATCAAAGAACTCCGCATGATTCCCAAAGAAGTTGAAGTCAAAGAGTGAAGAAAAGGCTTCCCCGCGTGATAAGTTCCACATTGACTGGGCATAGAAAGCTGTATCCCAATCCGTGTACGCCAAGTGCAGGTAACGGTAGACCATCAAGGACAAATACATCATGACAGCCAATACACAAAGCCACACCGCTACATGATGCTCTCTTACAAAACAGCTCCATTCTCTCGCCTTTTGACGGATCATACCGGCCGACCCTTTCTGCAAACGTTCCCAGTGACAGATGTCAGTTCCCGCAGTGATTTGTGGTAGCCTCGTCAACCGTTGTCGTCGCCGTCGTCGTCAACCGATGCTGCCTCCGTTCGACTGACGACTACGGATCACGATTCCCTCCGATCGTCCCTCTCCCTCTCCATCCGCCAGCAGCTGAAGTTGCGAGGCTGATTCCCCTAACCCGCTGGACACCGAAACTCCATCAGGACGGCCACAGAAAGCGTGTCCGTCACCACTTTCGTCTGGAGACTAGCACTTTCTGGTTGGGATGGTAGGAAAATGTAGAATATCCTGCGCTGTTGGTGGCGCCGGAAAGGCCCCCGCACGCGGCGCCGACGGAGCGTGATTGCGGAGAAATCGGGCCTGAGGTGCCGGTGGGTTCTATCCCTCCGGCGGGCCAACTCCCGTTCCGCTCGGGGTCGGTATCAACGTCGCTCAGCTCTGGCTGCAACTAACGAAGCATCCGGCCTTAGGACTGTACCTTGAGCCACGTCTCCAACGTGGACTAGACCAGCGCCTCGCTGCAGATGATTCGAGGAATTGCCCTGTCCGCCATCGCAAGACTCCGCTGGGCTGAAGCGTCTTTCAGATTGTGCTGGTCGTAGATTCGCACCAGGTGCTTGAGCAGTCCCTCGCCTGTAACACTGTTGCGTCGCAACTGGTTCAGCTCTCGCTTCACAGCGCCGGTCAACGGGCCACGGAAGACCTTTTCCAGGACATTCACATTCTGCTTAATGTCCTCATCTTGCGTGGCTTCAAACAGGATTCGCAGTTCCCGTAGAACGTAAAGCTGGCCGTGGGTCAGGTTGGCCGTATAGCTCCGCTCGGCCTCGCGGTGCCGGACATCCTCCGCAAACTTACGCTGAATAGCCATAATGGCCTTGTTGTACCCTTCCGGCAACGGTGCGGCCTTCGCATCCGGCGCGCACTTGACCGCGCCGACAACCTTTGGGATGTCTCGGGAAACGATCTCGTTCTTCTCATCAAGCAGGAACAACTGCTGGAATCGCCCGGCTTGGCAGAAGACGTATAGTCCGCGTTGAAGGGATGGCCTGGCCGTCCTGATCCCGTCACGCAGATTGGCAATCCGCTCATATTCGCCGGGATTGTCCTTTCGCAACTGCCGCAATATTTCCTCGGCTTCGTTCAGGTCAAGGAACTCGTCATCGGCGCCACCCCACAAATCCATCTGTACGGGCCCACCGCCGCGCGTCTCGTAGATAGCGTACATGGCTTCGGGATTCAGTTTCTCGGTCCGGTCAAGAATCTCGGAATCCTCGCCGATCGTATCGTGGATCTCCTGGATGCGGTTGTGCAATTTGTCCTTGAGACCGAGATTCTTGTCCAGTTTGGTTTCGGGCAGGAAGTTGAAGCCAAAGATCAGCTCGTGTTCCGAACCTATACGGTCAATACGCCCAAAGCGCTGAATCAGCCGCACAGGGTTCCAGTGCAGGTCGTAGTTGATGATGTTGTCGCAATCCTGAAGGTTCAAGCCTTCCGCGAGAACATCCGTGGCGATGACCATCATCAGTTCTGATTCGTCTTTTGCGAAGCAATACTCCGGATTTGCCTTGGGCGCAAACCGGCCGACGACCTTCTCTTTGCTCTTGTCGCCGCTGAAGATCACCTCGATGTCCGGCTGCTTGCCGTCAGGGTTGAGATTGGCAAAGAGGTACTTTGCCGTATCCGCGTACTGCGTGAAGATCAGCCGTTTCGCCCCCTTCAACGGCGTCTCGGCCAGGCGTTTCTTGAGCGTCTGCAGTTTCGCGTCCTTCTCCGGAGTGATGGGCGCGACCAGTGTCAGAATCTTCTGCAGCAGTTCGATGTCATGATCGACGTGCGTCCGGAGCGTCCCCACATCAAAGTCGTTGGCTACATACCGCTTTGAGACCTCCCTGAGGGCATCGACCAGGTCGCCCTCTTCCAGAATATCACTGTCGTACAGCAGGTACTGAGCTTCCTCGCCCGCCGGCACAACACCAGCGTCCAGCGACGCGACAAAAGTCTGATGAATCTTGAGAAGACGCTTCACCGTCTCCCGGAAGGCGTACACGCTGGATTCGAACCGCTTGAAGAGCAGAACGCGCATCAGACCGCGAAGATTCGCCCCGGCACGCTGAAGACTCGTATACGGTTCTTTCTTCTGCTTCTCCGCTTTGACGTAGTGCCAGAGGCCATACCGGGCATAGGTGAGCTCTCCATCGGGTTGTGCCTTTGCCGGCTTGCCCTTCCGTGGCTTGCCGAGATAGCCGCGCAACTCCTGATAAAGCCCTTGATAGGTGTCCTCAATGCTGTACTCGATCGTTTCCAGTTCGCGCTTGGGGAAGAACTGATGCTTCCCGCCCACCTGCACATAAGCCTTTCGCGTGCCCTGGAGGTACTCCTGAAAGCGGTTCGGGTCCACCGGCTCATGGGTCTCACCGTCGAACCCATACCACCGGAGGATGTGTTGCCGGGTCCGGCGCACGAGAATGTGCGCCAGAAGGTCAGGCAGGTTGCGTTCGGCCTTGTCGATCAACTTGAAGTATTCCTTCAGGTTCGGCGGGTCTACTGGCAAATCTGTCCGGTCATCCTGATGGAACAGCTTGATCTGGTGGTAAACGTCCCACGCACTCTTGTTTCGGGGTGTGGCAGTGAGGAAACAGCAGCGACGGCCCGTCGATAGGAACGTCTGTACGACCTTGTAACGCTGCGTGTCCGGGTGCCGGAGATTGTGGCTCTCGTCCACAAGCACGAAGTCCCTGTCTTTGTATTTGACGTCGTTCAGCAGCCGTGTGACGCCCGCATCCTCGTCTTCCCTCAAGAATCCCATTGAAAGCACGCGAGCGTTGAGTTGGTAGACCTCGTCGTAACGTTCCCACATCTCCACCAGCGGCGCCGGGCAGATGATCAGCGGGCGCGCGTGGTCGGTCCGCTCGAAGTGCTTCACGATCGCTGCGCCGATGTAACTCTTCCCCAAACCCACCACATCGGCCACAAACGACCCTCCGAAGTCACGGGTCATTTGCACCGCCTGCCGCACGGCTACCTTCTGGAAACTCGCCAGCTTGCGGAAGATATCATCATCCCAAAGCAATTCCTGATCGTCCTCGCTCTCCAGCCGGTCGCGCACCAGGGCGTAGAGCGTCTTCATGTAGATGTCATAAGGGCGCACCTGTGCCGCAGCCCATGACGCCTTGAGCTCCGTCATCAGCGTCTCGTCGAACTCCTGCGACTCCTTCCAGAGATCATCAAACCATCGGACAAGCTCCTCGTGGTTCTGGTTGCCCTGCACGACCACGTTCAACTCGGTGTTGTGGGTCAGCCCCGCGAGCGTGAGGTTGGAGGATCCCACAACGGCAATTCCTTTCTCGTGCCGCGCGATTTCCGCTCCGACCAGATCGAACACCTTGCCGTAGTCGCAGATGTATGCCTTCGCGTGGAGGCGGCCCTTTGTGAAAACACGGACCTTCAGCCGTTTCTCTTCAATCATCCTGATCAGCCCGGCAATTAGTTCCTGTCCCTCGTCCGTCTGGTCCATCAGCTCCACGGAATTCCGGAGATTACCGGCCGTTTCCTGTGCCATCTTGCCGGACTCGGTCCGCTTCGGATACACCTGCCGCTCGACTTCCTCCGCCGCCAGGTCAAGCCGGCGGTATCCTTCCGCCAGCATCTCAACCGTCTCCCGGTTCGTTGTGTTACCGATCAGCAACCGGAGTTCTTTCAGATTCAAAAGCCGCTTTGCTACACTGGTCAGGCCGGAAAGGAAGAGGTAACCCACCGCAAATCGGCCGCGCTCGCTGGAGCCGAGAATCTGGTTCAGGTGATCAACCAGCTTCTCCGTTCGGTTGTCTATTATGTCGTGTGTCGGCATGGTCATGTCTCCTTCAGGCGATCAGCCAGAGCGACCAGCGCAGGCCAGATTCTGTCCAGATCGAACTGTTCGAAGTCGTGCGTACGCAGGACCGGCCGCAGGTCCGTTTGCATCTGACGTCTCAGTTCCGCGAGTCTCTCCTCGCTTAGTTGAAGCGGCCCATTCCCAGGCACCGCGAGTTTACGTCCCACCAGGGCGATGAGATCAGGGGCGGACAGGTCTAGTTGGTTTGTCCGCAAGGCATATTCCAAGTCGAAGAAGTCACGTATTGCGGGTTCTCGCCGGCAAAGTGCAGCTCGCACTTTTTCGCCCCACACTTCCTTGAGAGCCATGACCCTAACAGGAAACGCCGGAAAGACTGGTCTGCCGGTCAAAGGGCTTACAAGCAAGGTATTGGCCGGTTCAACCCGAGGCGTCAGCAGAGCTGGCTCCCGCAGGCCGAATTCCACCTTGATCTGCGCCGTCTTGCCGGTAATACGAGACTGATACCCCAGCGTCTGAATGTATTGCGTGGACTGATTTGCGCCACGAATGGGATCGAGAACGGCAAGCTGTGGACAGCGGACGGGAAAACTGTCGCACAGAACCTTGACAGGCTCCATAAGACGGCGGCGTTCGGCGCGGGACGATTCCATCGGTACGGGGATCGAAAAGTCCAAATCTTCGCTGAGGCGATAGAAGTCCGTGTAGACTTTGCTCAAACAAGTACCGCCCTTGAATACCACAGATTCAGGCATGTCCGCCGAAAGAACCGCGAGCACCACTGAACAGAAGACGTCTTTTTCGATAAGATCCCCGCCAAATCCATTATCCCGAGCGGTTCGCTCCACAGCTTGCCGAAACAATTCCTCATCGGCCAGCCACTTAGTCGCAGCCTGGAGAACGTCATTCATTATCTACGATCCCCCAATAGGTGTTGACACTTCCACGCGAAGAACGGCCAGGCACGAGTGGAATGACCGATGCTTCGCTTCGCAAGGCCCGGCGCAGTTTCAGCCGCATTTCAGCCGGGAGCCCGCCTTTCTCCAGCACGTAACCGATGCGCCGGATTGCCCCCTGATTGCCGAAACGTCTAGCCGTCTCCGCGAGACTCGCGGCCATGCCGGGTTCTTTCGCCACAGTCTCGCGAATCCATCCGAACGCTTTCGGAAGCGCGCCGAATCGCGACCATTCGACCACCGCGTCCACCAGCGCACGGGCTTTGGTGGGCATGAGGTTCTCAATGCCGTCGGGCTTGCTCACTTTCTCTGTCCCACCAAGTCGGCGATCCGGAACCTTAATGAAGACGAACTCCCTCCCACCGATACTTCGGGTCCCGTAGATTCGGTTGTTGTATGCAACAATTCGGGCGGAAAGTTGTTCGGTAAAACCATATCGGTTGAAAACCGACCATCCACACAACTGGCACCGGCCATTGTTGTACGCGCGCATCAACCCCCGGAGGATGAACGCCTCGCCCGGATTCCAAACCCCGCCCAGCGGTAATTGCGAGGGCACAAGATAGACCCCGCGCTTGAGGCGAATGATGGTCCCACCCTGTGCCAGGCGTGAAAGAACTTTGCGCTCTTGTTCGTCCGTCAGTTCCAATACTTCCCGCAACTGCCCGAACCGAACCAGCGACAGTTTCTTCAACTGGGCATACGAAAGGAATCGTTGCTCCAGATTCCCCAGTCGCCCCTTTGCCGTTCGTTGTAGTTTTGTATTCACTAATGCCCTCAGACGGCATTAATGTGTACAGGACTATACCACGCGAAGCAAGCCGAAACCGCCCCTTTTCCGCATCACGACGCCTTTGATTCTATTTCTCGCTAATTGTCTTAGAGGCAACTATCGCGAAATACAATCAACTCCGATTGGGATTCCGGCTTCATGCGCTGGCCTCCTCCACAATTGTGATTTCCTGGTCCACCTCCAAACACTCTAGCCAGCGGCAACCATTCATCGCCTAGGCACTGCGCTCGTCCACCAGTTTCGCGAATTCCGTATTCTTCAAAGCGGCATCTTCGTTGCCGCCATCCCTCACAAGGTATTCCTTCAATGCCTGTTCGAACACGGGTCGTGCGGAGTCAAAACCCGAATTGCCGAGTTTGCTAATAGCCACGATCATCTTCTTCGCCACGTCGGGTTTCCGATCCGAGTCCTTTCGTGCGACGACAAGCTCTCGAATTTCCTTCTCGTGTTGCTTGAAAACAATCCGGGCCAGGTAGTACGCGCCTTTCTTCAGTGGACCGCGTTCCTGCTTCACCACTTCGGAGATCCGCTTTCGACACGCTTCTTCGATACACCTTGCCGCCACAATTTCCAACGCCCGTTGGCTCGCTGCTTCCTTGGCTTCGAATCCGTCCGGGAGCTGCCCCGGCTGGGCCTCGCCCTCCGGCCCTCGCAGGTTGAAAACTCGGTAATACTCGTCTCCCTGGCGGAAGAACTCCCGCCGACTAAGGGAGTTCCTGAGTTTCGAGCACTTGCCATCAAACACCCCAAGGTACGCCATAGCCGCCTGTTCCTTGGAAAAGGTCAACTGGTAGCCGTGTCCCGGCAGTGTCTCGCCTTCTTTTCGTTCATAGCCAATGCCATACTCTTGATAGACCTGTTGAATCGTCCGCTGAATTGCGTCATTGGAAAGCAAGTCTTCCGGACGAATGGCGTTCTGAGAGTTCGTAGCAATGATCAAAGCGTCGTGAAAGGGCTTGTTGGCAGGGTCAATTTGATAGATGCGAACCATCACATTCGAGTTGCCCTGGAACTTGTCCTTCAATTCGGGAGCATACTTGGCATGATAAAGGGCGTTGACCGTCTGGCATCCGTTGATGATCTGCATCCCGGTCAATCGAACACGTACTTTGTTTTTGCTGGGTGGCCGGTCCACCCGGACGTCATCAGCAGTTATGCTCACGCCATTGTTCATGTAGCCAAACCAGACGCTTTGATTCCCCGTAATGGTTCGTATGATGCTTTGGTTGACTTCTTTGCCAGTCCCTAGAAAGAGCCTGACGTTTTTCTCGAACAACTCATTGTTGCTGTAGCGATCCACAAGTCGAATCAATTGATTGACGTTCACGAACCCTACCAACACCTTGATGGGCATACCGTTGGGGTTTGCGCCGATGTCGTGATGCATGAAGGACTCATCGCCCCACTCATGGTTGACCTCTAAAGTCTCATCCTGGATCGGAATGCGACCGTATGCGCACAGGTTGTAGATATCCATTCCTCCGTATGTCTCGAAGGTGAAACCGTATGCTTGCCTGTCATGCGCGAACGTGTCCCGAATCTCCTGGACCTTACCGGCGTCCGTGGCTGACACATTCTGCCCGTTGACAATGTAGTAACACTGAACCCTGGTGCGCGCGCGTTTATTGGCTGCCCGGGCTTGATCAAACGCCTCCCTCACTTCCTTGAAAGCTTCCAACGTCTTTGCGTCCTGCAAGTCGCCGCGCAGAAAGACACGGTTCATTCGGTCAACAAAGGCGTACAGCTCCTTGGTGGAAATGCCTCCGCAATAGTCGGCTTTGTACTTGAACTGAAAGAGTTTCAGTTGGACTTCGTCGCCCTGATCCAGAACCAGATAGGCGTCGAGCAATTCCTCTAACTTACCCGTCTTCTTGTGGTCCACAAACTGTAGGCCGTCAAAGAGCTCGTCGTCGTACAGGTAGGTGATCTTCTGGACGGCCAGATACTCGAAGAGCGTGGGATAATCAGTGCGCGTTATACCCGCCGAAAGGTTTCTATCTGCAAGATGGGTCATCTTTTCTTGGAGATAGGCGATCTGTTCCTGTCCAAGTTTAACGTCACCGACTGTTGTTTTCTTCTTTTGCATGATCGCTCCTCATCTTTCTTCAATCCATACAGATTATTTGCCCTCTCGTCAATCTTCCGCTCCTGCGCCGTGTCCGGCGACGTCTCGCTCCCCCACATCCTCAATCACCCTCACCACTTGAAGCGACTCCAGATCGAAAAGCATGGACCGCAGCGTGGCGTCTTTATCGTAGGCCTTCGCGTGAAGTTCCTGTAATGCGGTCAGTTTGTCGGCGGCGCGAAGTTTCGAGAGGTCGGGCGGATTCAACTTCGCCGTCTCATCGAACAGTTTCAGTTTCCGCGTCAGCTTGTCCTTTGGTCACGTCGATGAAACTACCACGCTATGACTCAATAGTTTTGCGTAGTTTCGTGAAGAAGGCATTAATATCCTGATGGATTTCGCCCTCATGCATGGCTCCGGCTATTTTCTCTCTAATCGTTTTCACAGGCGGATCCATGCGTTCGAGTTTGGCAAACAGCGAAGTCTTAGAATCAAAGAGCAGTTTCTTGCCATCCACTACCGTGAAAATGTTGGCTGATACATTTTGCCAAGTCTGCCCGCGTGGCAATGTAAGGTTCTCGTTGGCGAAAAAGCCGTCAATCACCTGTCGCGCAGGTTCGGCCATCAAATCCCCGTCGGGAAGACTCAAATCCCTTGTTGCGGCTCGCGTCCAAGCGTCTGGAACCAGAAGATAGTTTTCGATGTTCTTCCGCCCCCACTCGAACAGCGCGGCGTTGGCATCGTCTGGATGAAAAGCATTCTCCTCGCTGTCGTAATCGAACAGCATCAGGCGACGCACCTGTGGAAACACCTGACGGACCCCCTCATAATGTCTGTCAGCATGTTCTTTCATGAGCTTCTTGGTGCCCCCACCCATGGGATGGAAACAGACTTTTGAAAGCACATCATCGGCGGTGCAAATAGGCGCCCATGCCCGCAAAATACGTTCATCCGTTTCGCCCTCCACGTAGAGGATGAATGGCGCGGCTGCAAGTTGGCTGAGTTCGGAGTTGGACACATCCGCCATAGCAGTCAAAATGCCGCTGGAAGAGGTCAACCGTCGAGGTTCCTGTCCCAATATGGATACCACTCGGCTTGGGTCCACCCCTTTGACCAATTCCTCCGCATGGGTCGCCACTAAGAATTGCACCCCGGTCTCTCTTGATCTTTTCTTGAAATAGTCCAGTATTTCGCGTTGCAAATTCACATGCATATGCGCATCGGGTTCATCCAGCAAAATGGTTGTAGGTTTGTAACCATAGAGAAAGGCCAAGAGGGTCAACGCTTGGTGAAAGCCGCTTCCACCCGCTATAATGTCGTATGATTTACCCGCCTGCTTGTATTCGCAGACGATTTGCGTATC
>JBAXKQ010000112.1:0-10605 GCA_037135275.1 bacterium | reverse complement strand
CATGTCGTCAAGGCTGTTCTCCACCGCCCTGGCCTTCTCTATGTCGGACGCGAGGAATATGCTGTGATCGCCGTCCAGCATATTCAGGTACAGTTTGAAGATTCGCTGCGAAACGGTGTCGTCCAGTTGAGTCCCCTCGAGGTGGAGAACCGGCATCCTCCTTGAAAACGCCGCGGCCACGTCCCCGTACGAGGACGCGGGGGACTGCACAGTCGGCTCAGCCGCAGAAATCGCAGCCAGGAACAACAGGAATCCCGCTCCAGCCATCCGCGCGACAAGATTCCTTCCAAACGCCCTACCAGTCATGCAACAGCTCCTCTCTAACCGCCCGCAACGCGGACTTGGCCCGTCTCGCGCGTTCCTTGACCCCATCCAAAACGCGGAATTGTGCGCAGGTTGCGCCCGTGAAAACAAGCGTTTTCACGAGTCACGCAACGGGCGCCCGGACCAGTAGCGGAGCCCGGCACGCCATTGGCCTGACACGCTACACAACATGGCTGGCCAGATAGTGACATGGCACGATGACCCACACCACCACCTCACCGTTCATCGCGCATGTCAGCAATCATCTTCTCCAGCCGGCGACCATATTCAATGTAGTTGGCCCTTCGCGCCCCCGCCTCATCCTTGACGGATTCATCATGAAAGACCACAGACAGGTGTGGCTCGATGGAAATGCCACCATCATAGCCACGAGCCAGTAAATCCTTCAGTATGCGCCTGACGTCACCTTGGCCCTCGCCCGGAAAAGCATGCGTCATCTGCCCGTTCTTTGCATCCCACCTCCCGTCCTTGATGTGGACGTAGGCAACGCGCTCTTTCACCCTGGAGTAGAACTCCCAGGCAGACTGCTTCGGGTACGGCGGCTGCTTTTCATAATCATCAGTAAAGACAGGGTTGCCAGTGTCGAATACAAGCTTCAGGCCCGGCACAGCATCAAGAAGCCTCAGCGTGTACACAGGACCCATTCCACCATAGTTCATGCAGTTCTCGTGCAGACAGGTAAGCCCTGCATCCGAGAACATCTTCACAAGCTCACGCACGCGCCGGAAACGCTCGGCCTCCATCTGGTCATCGGGGCCGTGCCCCTTCCGCACCGCAAAGCTCATGATGCGGATCAGCCCGGTGCCAAGCAGCAACATCCTGGGAATGGCTCGCTTCGCCTCCGCCAAGGATGCGTCGAACGATTCTTCAATGCTCTTGCCCCAGTTCGCTATCGCCGAACCAAAGCAGTTAACCGCCACGCCGGCATCACCCAGCTTGCCCCGGACGACGTCAAATTTGTCGTCAGCTATGTCATGGATGTTCTTCCCGTCAATGTTGCGGGCTTCGATGTTCACCCAGCCAAGTTCCGTCGTCGCCTCGATCTGGCCATCGATGTCTGCCGCCCCTCCAGATCGGGGCTGTCACCTTCTCATCAGTGGACGACGCCAGACTCATACCAGGTAACACGTCTGGAAAGACCGACGGATTGAAGACACTCACTTTTCCAAGGTCAAGACGTCCGAAAGCCGGCACCAATCAACCACAGTCAGGTCTTCCGGCCTGGCGCAGGCGTCCAACCCCATCCCGACCAGGACTTCCCGCCAGCGCTCCGGTGGCATTCCACAAACTCCTGGCATCCGCGCGAGTACCGCCGGCAGCTGCTTCCGCCTCTGCATGAAAGCGTGCTTCACAAGGAGGTGGAAGAGACGCCTGTCCTTCACGACGTGGGCGCAGTCTACCCTCTTTTCCAACCTGACTACCGCCGATCCAACGCCAGGCCGCGGCCAGAAACAGGCCGAACTCACCTCTTTCCGGATTGTCACATTGTAGACGGCCTGGATCCATATGCCCAGCGCCCCGTACTCCTTGTTTCCAGGACCGGCGGCCAGGCGGTGCGCTACCTCGAGCTGAACTGTTGCCACTACAAGCGGCGGCGGGAGCGCCGCCTCGGCAAGATCCACCAGCACACGGCTGGCGACTGAATACGGAAGATTCGAGACCACCTTGAACATTCCAGCATCTGGCAGCGCAGCAAAATCCAGGTCAAGCGCATCGCCGCAAATCAGCTTGAGGTTCCCCGCATCCGCGAACCGCTCGCCGAGATACGCGCAGAGCCTCCTGTCGATTTCAACGGCGACAACATGACGCGCCTTCGCCAGGAGTTCCCCGGTCACAACACCCAGGCCAGGCCCGATCTCCAGGACGGAATCCGTCGGTTCTATCCCGGCCGTGGCAATAATGATGTCGAGGATGTTCCTGTCTATGAGAAAATTCTGGCCCCGGGCCTTGCTGGGCGCGACTCCGGCCTGTTCGAGGAGGGATCGCACATTGGTGGGGCTGGTCAGATTCATGATGATATATCGCTACGGCCGGTCCGATTCGCCCACGGGTTAGGCTTGGTCGCCAGTTTGTACGCAAGTTTCACGGCGTTGACCATACTCTGAGGATTGGCCATTCCCTTTCCAGCTATGTCAAAGGCTGTCCCATGATCGGGCGAGGTTCGAACGATGGGCAGTCCAAGCGTGACATTCACGCCGCTGTCAAACGCCACGGTCTTGAGAGGCCCCAGGCCCTGGTCATGGTACATTGCCAACACCGCGCCATACTTGCCGCGAATGGCCGCATGAAAGACGGTGTCGGCCGCGAGCGGGCCGGTTATTCTCAGGCCCTTCTTGCGGAGGGCCCGCACAGCCGGCTCGATTATGTCATTCTCTTCGCTCCCCAGCACACCGCCGTCGCCTGCATGCGGATTGAGGCCGCAAACCGCGAGCGTTGATTCCCCGGCACCAAGCCATGGCAGTGCAGCGGCCGCCAACTCGCCGGCGGCCACTATTGACGACTTAGTGAGGCTGCGCGGAACATCCCTGATGGCCATGTGCCTGGTCACAATGACAACCCTGAGGCCACCCCCAACGAGCATCATGGCATACCTGCTCGTTCCGGTAAGCCCCGCAAGCAATTCGGTATGCCCTGGCTCCTTGAATCCGGCCAGCCCCAGCCCTTCCTTGCAGATCGGAGCCGTCACCATGCCGTCACTGCAGCCAGCCATGCACATGCCTGCGGCAGCCTCGATCCACGCCACGGCGGCGCGGGATGCGCTCTCCTGCACCGTGCCGGGCCTGCACCTGATTCCACTGAACGGCCCAGGGTCCCATGCTGCCACCCGCCCCGCCGGCATAACACAGCCCGGCGTCCACAGGACAGGTTCTGGAAGTCGAAGCTTGCGGGATTCTTCCCTGAGGATGGGAATGGCGCCTATCATCACGAAGCGCAGCCTGCGCGGCCATGGAAAGCGGTAAACCGCCTTGAGAACAACCTCCGGGCCGATACCTCCTACATCGCCAAGCGTGAGACACAGGACTACAGGCCTGCTCATTTCTGGACCATTCCCTCTTGGATCACCTTGACGTTGACTTGCTTGCGAAGACGTTGAATCCACTGGTCATAGAGGCGATTCTGCTCCTTCTGCTTCAGCTGGCGCTCTATCTCTGAGCGAACATCCTCAAATGCAGTGGGCTTCGCGGCACGACGAGACTCGAGCTTGATAATCAGAAAGGAATCGCCAGCCTGAATGACGGGGCCTATCTCGCCTTCCTTCATGGCGGACACAGCTTTTGAAACTTCCGGCCGCAGATCCCCAGGCCCGACCCATTCCGGCTCGGCGACTTGTCCGTCCGCGCTCGCATTCTTCTGGAGCGAAACAAAATCGTCCCCGCGGCCGGCCTGCTGCCGGATGGTCTCGGCCCGCGTTCGCGCACCTTCAGCACCACCGGATGACTCCTCCACCGCCACCGCAATGGTACGCAGAAGGAATGATTCGGCAGTCACATACTTTGAACGGTTCGCGTCATATTCCTTGCGTACCGCGTTCGGTGACAGCAGCACTTTCGTATCCACTTCATTCCGCTTGAAGATGGACACAAGGATGTTGTCCCTCATGTCGTTCTTCCATTCCTGAATGGTCATGTGCTCGGCGGAAAGCGCATCAAGAAGAGCCCCCCTGTCACCCTTGAAAGACGACTGCAACACATCTTCAAGCTGGGCATCCACCATGAGATTGACGCCTTCTTCGTTGGGATTCTCGCACGACTCCAGGATAGTGGCCCGCTCAACCATGTTTGTCAGGATCTTCCGGTAGACCTCATCAACCCTTGTCTGCAACTCCTGTCCGTTGTACACCTGACTGAGCTTGCGGATTGCGGGAAAAGCGTTCCTGGCAACGTCGCTGTAGAGGATCTTCCTGTCATTGACAACAGCGGCCACACCATCCATCAGGCCGGCTTCAACACTCGCGGCCTCAACACGTTGCAGGCCAGCCAGGGAAACGACCACAAGAAGGACGCGAGCAACAAAACATCGCCATACGAAGGTGCTGGAGGACTTGATTTCCATAGGTGGTTGAATATTGCAGAAGCAAAGTGATTCCGCAACCCAATATATTCCGATTGACTCCCGTGGTATAGGACGTAGGATTGCTTGAACTGCTACACCCCTATACGTGCCGGCACAGGGCTGGCACAAGTTCGGAGCGGCAAGCTGGTTGTTGCTGCGACGATGTGGTGTGGGATAGATTCGATCACTGGCGTGGCCTGGCCCGCCGATGATCGCAGGGAGCCTTGGATTGGCATGAAACTCTTCGAAAAGATATCAAGACTGTTCCTGTCTGACGCGCGTGGCTCTGATGCCGAGAATGAATCCGTCGTCGTTGTTGATGTCGAGTCGCTGATCTCACCACCAAACCACGGGCGCCAGTCGTCCACGCAGGAGAAACTGTCCATGCTCAATCGGCTGGCAGCGTTCGTGGAGCGCGAGAAAGTGCCGCTGACGGCCTTGTTCTGCGGCACACCACTGCGCACCGCGCCGGAAGGAGAGAGTTTCAGGGGCGTCACTGTCTGCTATGCTTCGCGAAAGGATGAAGCTCCCGTCGTCGTCCTGCGCATCCTGAGTAAGAGAGGAAGAGGCCGCCACTCGGTGGTGGTCACGGCTGACGCAAAGGTTGAGCGGGCAGCCGTCGGTTCCGGCAGCAAGGTCATGCATGCCGCAACCTTCAGGAAAGCCCTTGAAACAGCAACCGATTCGCAACGCCCGAAACAACCTCCAAAACAACCTCCGAGGCAGAATCCCCCTCCCCAGCCTGCGCCGAAACAGGAGACCGACATAAACAAGCAGATTGTGAACGAACTAATAGATCCACTGTGAGGTAACTATGAAGAAGATATGGAGCATGACAGGATTGGGTTTCGTCCTCTGTGGCAGCTTGATCGGGCTGGCTGCATTGGTCATCGCCGTCGGGTGCGATAGTGAACCGATACAGGACTTTGCGGTGTCAATTTCGCCGCAACGTGTGGACGTCAGAAAGAACCAGTCCGTGACATTCTCGGCCACAGGCGCCGTGCGGTATGAGTGGACGCTCGGGGAAATCTCCAACGGTGTCAGCGATACAGCCGGGCCATGGGGAATTCTCAGCGCGACCACGGGCGAGGAGGTCACCTACACGAGCCTTCGCCAACCCGCCGAGACCGAGGAAGTGTCAGAAGAGGATGAGGACCTGAATCGCGTGATCAGGACAATCACCGTCACTGGCACCATGGGCCTTACGGGCTCGTCAAACGGAACCGCTAGAACTGCAAGCGCGACGGCGTATATCTACCATATCCGCTGAAGGCTGAAGACGCTTCTCGCCACCTCCTGACCCGGACGGCGGCAATGACTGCGGCAACGATCTCCCGCGCATGCGTGCGGGAGCAGCCAATCTGCCGCCCAGCCGTTCCAAAGGGCTTGTCAACGAAGAGGGCTTGCGGGCGGCTGCTTGATTTCCGGCTTTTCGGCCGGTTTGTCCTGGATCTCAAACTTCGGACAGGAATCCGTGGCTTCCACTGCCTTGAAACTAAGTCCGCAACGCTGGGAAAAGGGGTTCACTACGTAGTGCTTGCAGTACCTGCATATCCTGCCCTTCTCACTCTCCCTGAACACCGAGATCACAGGCGCAGCGTCTGAATGATCAAAGACCTTCGGCGGGTTCTTCTGCTTGAAAGGCACGGAATTCTCGTCGGCGTACTCATGCCCGCAGGCTGCGCAACTCAGGGTCTCACCGGACTTCCTGAGGCCTTCGTAGCGGGGTTCTCTTACAAGAATGGCGTCTGATCCACAGGCGGTGCAAAGGATTTCAAGCTGTCGTGAAACGCTCACAGAAAGCCCCGGTCTCCCCGTGATCCGGCCTACAGACCTTCCTGGGGGACCACGTTGGTCGCAGATCCCGCGCCCGAACCGGCATCAGCTGGAGCTGCCTGCGGCGCCGCCTCGACCGTTTCCTCTTCTTCGTACTCGACAAGCTTGGCCTTGATAGTGGCGACCTGCTGCTCGCAGTCCTGGATCTTCTCCTGGATTTCACCCAACTTGCGGTCAACTCTGGCAAACCGCGTATCCTTGAGAATAACCTCGCGCTCGGCAGTCCTCTTTGCCGCCTCGTACGCCACGTATGCGTCATTCTTCTTCTTCTTCCAGCCTGGATCGTCAAACTTCCAATCGGTGACCTGCTGTGCAATCTCAGGTATCTGGTCGGTCGCCATGGCACGCACCGGCCTCGGTGTGACATCGTAGACAGGCGGTACACCCTTCTGCCAGCAGACCGGCCGCCCAAGGTCAACCGGCCACGTTACGCCAACAAAGAAGAACTTTCCGGCAGCGTCTTCCTTCTTGTCGAAATCCTTGCCAACGAAGAAATGAACATCCCAATCGAGCACGTTGGTGCTGCCGCAAGCAAGGAAATCAGCGCCAAAACGAATCAATACGTCTGCGACAAAGGGATTCCGCCGTTGCATTGAAACGCTGAAGGTGGCTCCGGCAGGGATCTGGCGCCAGACCTCTTTGCCGCGATCGAAGTCCATGGTCATGAACCAGCCGCTCACGGAGTTCCCGCCGGCACCATCAAAACTGATCGAGTAGTCGGGGTTTTCGTCGTGCAATGGAATTGTGAGCTTGTTGAAATCGGCCGCTTGCATGCGGTTCATGGTTACATAATTGGTGTCGAACACATGCAACGCCAACACCCTGTTGTATTCGGCATCGTACTTTGCCTGGAGCTCGGCAATAATCTTGCTGGTGAAGGCTTCTTTTTCTGCCTGTTCCGCTGCCCGGTACGGGGCCTCGATGTCAGTCATTGCCTGGTAGGATTCATCCTGCCTCTTCTTTGCCTCGGCAATTTGCTGCTCGATCTTGGGCTTCTCGGCATTGACCGTCGCTTCCCTGGCCTTCAGATCCTTGAGTTCCTGCTCAGACTCCGCAAGTTGGGTCTCGAGTTCGGCCTTTTCTTTCCTTCGTTTGGCCTTTTCAGCATCAATCTGAGCCTTGACGGCGCTCTCGTCGACAACTGGCTGGGGCGCGGCGGGCACATCCATGCCGCCTTGCTCACCAGCTGGAACTGCTGGCTTTTCACCCGCAGGCGCTGCCTCGGGGGTTTGCGAGAATGCACCGGCGCCACAAAGAGAAAGCACGAGGAGTGCTGCAATGACTTTTCGCATGGCTATTCCTTCACCCGTAACTGAGATGTATCTTGTACATCCATGCGCGAATGGATGTCAAATTGATATTCACTCTATTCCAGCACGGCCTTGAGTCGCCTGACACCGGCGCTTGATGCGCCCTCTTTCTGTATCTTGAATCTCCCAAGCTCGCCGGTGTTGGCCACGTGCGGCCCTCCACATACTTCCTTGGAAAACTCGCCCATCGAATAGACCTTTACGCTTTCGCCATACTTGGCCTCGAACAGCGCCGTTGCGCCTGCCGCCCGCGCCTCCTCAAGCGTCATGACCTTCATTTCCACCGGCAGCTTGTCCTGGATGGCTTTGTTGACCAGTCGCTCGACTTCAGCCTTCTGTTCGTCGGTCATGCGGTCCGGATGCGAGAAATCGAAACGCAGTCGCTCCGATGTGATATTCGAGCCCTTCTGCGCGACATGGTCGCCCAGAACAATCTGCAGGCTGCGATGCAGGAGGTGCGTCGCGGTATGCAGCCGCGTTGTTGCCTCTGACGTCTCGGCCAGACCGCCCTTGAATGCCTTGTCGGCGCCCTGCTTCGACACCTCGCGGTGCTTGGTGAACGCCTCGTCGTAGGTGGCACGGTCCACCGTCACGCCTTTCTCGCGGCAGATTTCCTCGGTGAACTCCAACGGAAAACCGTATGTGTCGTACAGCCGGAAGGCCATCCTGCCTGAAAGAATTGCCTGGCCGTGGGATGTCAACTGCGTGAGCGTCTTGTTCAGCTCAACCATTCCGTTCTGGAGTGTCTCTTCGAACCGGGCCTCTTCCTTGACCAGTTCTTCCTCAATACGCTTCCTGTTCCGCACCAGTTCGGGGTACGCACCACCAAGTGATTCAACCACCGCACCGGCAATCGGAGCCGCAAACCCGTTGGGCAAGCCAAGGTTCTTCGCATACCTCACGGAGCGGCGGATAAGCCGCCGAAGCACATAACCACGCCCAAGGTTTCCAGGCACAACCCCCTGGTCGTCACCGAGGATGAAAGTCGAGCTCCGCATATGGTCGGCTATCACGCGGCATGCCTTGACCGCCTCGGGACTACTGTTGATGTCCCCGCCCGACATTGAAGCCATGACCGACATCAGCGGACTGAACACCTCTGTGTCGTACACGTTCTTCTTGCCCTGGAGCATGGCAACTGTTCGCTCCACCCCCATGCCGGTATCGACGTTGTGCTGCTTCAGCCTTTTCACCTCGCCGGGCGACTTCTCGTACTGCATGAATACGTCATTCCAAATCTCGAAGTACTTGCCGCAGGAACAGCCGGGACGGCAGTCAGGCCCGCAGGCTGTCTTCCCCGTGTCAATGAACATCTCCGTGTCAGGCCCGCAGGGACCGGCATCATTGGGCAACCCCCACCAGTTGTCCTTCTCAGGCAGCGGGTAGATCCGCCCCGGCGGGATGCCGAGCCTCTGCCAGACCCGGATGGATTCATCGTCCTTTGGCACCTGGTCCTTGCCAGCGAAAACGGTTACGTGAATCTGGTCAGGACTGAACCCCAGATATTGCCCGGAAGTTAGGAATTCGTATGACCAGGCGATTGCCTCTTCCTTGAAGTAGTCACCAAGCGACCAGTTGCCCAGCATTTCAAAGAAAGTAAGGTGAAGCGCATCGCCAACCTCGTCAATGTCCCCTGTCCTTATGCACTTCTGGCAGTCACACAGCCGCTTGCCTGCCGGATGTGGTTCACCCAGCAGGTACGGAACAAGCGGATGCATGCCGGCCGTGGTGAAGAGCACGGTCGGATCATTTTGCGGCACAAGCGAACTGCCGGAAATAACCTTGTGCCCCTTCGACTCAAAGAAACCCAGGAACAACTCCCTCAACTGGCCTGCGGTAATGTCTGTTCTCATGGCGGATACTTGATCATTCCTCTGTGGAGGCAGCCGGGGCGGCGGCTTCTGCCTGCGCACCCTTCCCTTCGCGCACTTTTACCTTAACCTTCTCGACCACACGCTTCTGAAGCTCCGGATCCTTGTCCAGTTGCTCCCTGGCTGCGTCCTGTCCCTGGCCGATGTGCTGGCCTTCAAATGACAGCCACGAGCCGCGCTTCTCGACAACACCATACTTTATCGCGGCTTCCAGTACCGAGCCGGACCACGAAATGCCGTTGGCATACAGCTCGAACTCGGCCTCGGTAAACGGCGGCGCCACCTTGTTCTTCACGACCTTCACCCTGATCCTCGTGCCGATTCCATGGCCTGCGCCATCTTTCAGCGTCGCGATGCGCCGGACGTCGAGGCGAACAGAGCTGTAGAACTTGAGCGCCCTGCCGCCCGGTGTTGTCTCAGGGTTTCCGAACATCACCCCGATCTTCTCACGTATCTGGTTAGTAAATATGCAGAGGGTCTTCGAAGTCGACACTATCCCTGTGAGCTTGCGCATCGCCTGCGACATCAGCCGGGCCTGAAGCCCCATGAAGGAATCACCCATCTCGCCGTTGAGCTCTGCGCGCGGCACAAGCGCCGCCACCGAGTCGATCACCACAACGTCGATCGCATTGCTGCGGACGAGCGTCTCGACAATAGTGAGCGCCTCTTCCCCTGATGAAGGCTGCGACACCAGGAGATCATCAAGCTTCACACCTATCCGGCTGGCGTAGGACGGATCCATGGCGTGCTCTGCATCCACGATAGCTGCGTAGCCGCCTGCCTTCTGCGCACTCGCGATCACGTGAAGCGCCAGTGTGGTCTTGCCGGAACCTTCGGGACCGAACATCTCGACAATCCGGCCCCGTGGCAGACCGCCAATTCCCAGGGCGAGATCGAGCGAGAAGGCGCCGGTCGAAATCGAGGCCACTTCCTTGTCTGCCTCGGCTGCGCCGAGACGCATGATCGCACCTTCCCCAAAATCCTTCCTTATCTTCGACAACACCGCCTCTATATCCGCGGGACGCCCGTCTGTCTCCTGCTTAGCTTTGGCTGCCATGGTATACTTCCCTCCCGTATCGGGCCCACTGAAAGCCCGTTGTTTTCCCGGCCTGACGGCGGATAACGACAAGTGCGCCTAAGGTATATGAGTTGCACCTTTCAGGCAAGCACATCCGCTCCAGACCGGCACTTAAGCCTGCTTCTATACGACC
>JBAXKQ010000111.1:0-10619 GCA_037135275.1 bacterium | reverse complement strand
CATAAAGAGTCTTTTGCGTTGACCCTCGTCGCTCCAGATCCTACGCTAAACGCATTTAATACAACGGCGTTAGACTTACAATCGTCTCGATGAATTGCGGCCTTCCGGCACGAAGTGGCAGGTGCGGCATGACTCTGGACGTCGACACTCTGACGACCGCGTTTGCGGACCATGGACAGGGACAGGCAATCTATCGACAAACCGCGCCAGTGAGCCAATCAGGCACATGAAATCCGTGGTCACCGGTCACAATGTGAGTGTCCCCAAGAAGTCCTATGAAGTAATAAGGAGAACGACTCAACCATGACAAAGTCTGGACTGACAGTGCTTCAAGACTATTCCGTGCACCACGCCGGGCGGCGCCTGATCATGCATCCCGAATTGGAACGGGAAATCCATGCGCAGACGGCGGTGCGCTACCTGCGGTTCCTGCGGCCGGTGCGGGTGGCGCGGCTGGAGTTGCCGCCGCCAAGATACGGCCGCTGGGTGCCGAACGTGCCCACGCATCCGGCGCACGTGACGGTGTCGGTCCTCGACCGTGCCGCGAACCGTTGGAAGGTCATTGCGGATGTCGAGCTGCCGCCCAACCCGAAATGCGCCGGGGAAGGACTGTCGCAGGAAATGCGGATCGAGGAGCTGGAGGATCATTTCCGGAAGACGATGGCGGAACAGGTTCCGCACCGGATCGAACTGGGCGGGATCGAGACCGACCTGCTGCGGGTGGAATGCGACCGCGAGCACCCGGTATGGCCGAACCACGGCGAGTGCAATGGCGGCCCGTACAATGTGCCGTTCGGCATTCTCAATGACCTGAGCGCGGTCGGCGAAGACCTGGGCACTGTCACGGCGCCGCCGTACAGGCGCAAGATGAATCGCGGAACATTCGCCCCCGCCGCTCCGGCAGGCATGATGCTCGACACGCGTAATCCTCTCGAGGTGGTCTTCCGGGGAGACCGGCTGGCGGTCGGGTTTTCGCTGATCAGGCCGATGCTGACCCGGCTCGACTGGAATCATTTCGGCGACCGGCCGCCTGCCGGCAACCGGCTGTTCTTCAGGGGAAGCTACGGCAGCGACGACACCCTCGGCGGACAGAACGGGCCCTCCTATATCACGCCGGCCGGCAATTTCGTGCCCCAGAACATGACCGGCGCCGTCGAGGTGATCGGGAACCAGGTCCGGTATCTCGGCATCGTCACCGGCGCCGGCGTCACCGTGAATGCGGTCTTCACTGTGACCGCCGACGCGCTGACGGTCGCTCTTGAGCAGGAGGCCGAAGCGGACCTTCCCGTCATTGAGGGCGAAGCCTGGCGGCTGCTCTGGAATATGCGGGCCGGGCTGACCAGCGTGGCTGCCATGCCGCAGGATCGGGCAGGCCGGAACGGTTTTGTCGAGTTACCCGCCCTGATCGCGGCTGACAGCGGCGGTTGCCTGGCGGTGAGGCGGCTCGAAGGAAACGGCAGTTTCCACGCCGAGAGCTACAGGTTCTCCGAGGCGCGGTCCACTGGGTTTGTGTTTGCTGTTGCCGACACGTCGGACACGCCGTTGGTGATTCCGCGCGGCCGGCAACGAGCCGTGTTCGAGTTGCGTCCCTGCGCCCTTCTGCCGGTGCCCGCCGCGAAGGAGGCCGCGCTTACCGAAGGGTTGCGGAAATGCTGGACCGCCGGCTTCTCCGCATTTCGCCCGGAGTTCGGCGGGTTCTCGAACAATGCGATTTCGACGAACTGCCACGTGAATCAGAATACAGCCTTCGACTTCGCCGCGTTCACGGCAGCACCGGCCGTTGGCCCGGCCCCGCTGGATCTGGTCAAATTCTCCGTCGGCCGCGCGCTGCTCGACGGCGGCGGCTACGGGTATCACCGCAGCCTCTATCTCGACTCCGATCCGATCCTGCTCTGCGGTGCCGGCCGCATTGTGCAGCTTGCCGGTGACCGGGACTGGCTGGCGCGGGTCGGCCCCGGCATTCGTGCCGCTGCCCGACGCATTTTGGACAACTTTGACCCGAAGGAAGGCATGATCGTCTGCCGCTCGCTTTCCGGAAATTCCGGAACCTTCCGCTGGAGCAGCAATGCCATGGACGTGGTGGGCTTCGGACACATCGACGCCTATGTCAACGCCTGGTCGTTCCGCGGCCTGAAGAATGCCGCCGCCCTCTGCGCGCGCCTCGGCGACGACGGGTTGGCCGCACGCTGCGCGGAGGCCGCGGCTACCCTGGCCGCCAACTACGCCCGGCAACTGGTCAATCCCGAGACCGGTTGGGTATCCGGGTGGCGAAGCCGTGACGGGCAGCTTCATGACTACGGATTCCTGTGTATCAACGGCGTGGCCTGCGCCTTCGGTGTTATGGATCCGGCGACCACGCGGCGGGCGCTGTTGAATCTTGAGGCCAAGCGGCGGGAGGTGTTTCCGGAGAGCGGCCATGCGGGCCTGCCGCTGAACCTGTTGCCCATCGCGGCTGAGGACCACATGCTGCCCAGGATCGGCTACCGGACCAAACCGACCTACGAAAACTACACCGACGGCGCGCTGTCGCCGCTTACCGCAACGTACTATATTCGGGCGTTGGCGCGCACCGGATTGGCGGCTGAGGCCCGCGTGATTGCCGACAGCCTCGAACGGGGGTTTGCCGACGGCCTGTTCCACGGCCCTTACGGCACCGGCAAGGAGTTCATGACCTGGACCGGCGCGGACTCGGGCTACGAGGGAACGTTCGGCCCGAACTCCGGGCCGCTCTACGCCATCGCCGTCGAACGCGGTGCCATCACGCCGCCCGACCCCGAGTGGTGGCTGGCAGAGGACTGAGACCGGAAAACGGCTTGAACGGGAGTAGGGATAGCAACATGAACGAGAGTCAGGAATTCGGACGGATGGACTGCGGCGCCGAAGCGCGGCGGCGTCTGGACTGCCACATTATCGAGTACACTCAGCCGGCCGGGTTGAACGTGAATCGCCATCAGGGGGGCGCTGGCGATGGTCCGCTGCTGGGTAACGGCGATCTTGGCGCGATCATTATCGGGACGCCTGACCGGCTGCTGCTGCAACTTGGAAAGAACGATTTCTGGGACACGCGGCGCGGCGATCCGTGGATATCCCCCGAGTCCATAGGAGATCCCGCACTGGTACGCGGCCCGACCAAGGGAATGTGGCCGGACATGGGACACCGCATCCGACCGGACTGGCTTCGCGAGGATGAGCAAAATGAAGTTCATCTCAACTGCTCCGGACCGCCCTGCCCGAAGCCGCTTGGCCGGATTGAGCTCCGCATACCGGCGCTGGCCGGGGCCCGGTTTATGCAACGACAGAACCTCTTTGAAGCCGTTGTTGAGTCGTCGTTCGATGCCGGTGATCATTCGGTGCTGATTCGCCATTGGCTGTCGGCCACGGAGAACACGGTCATCACGGAAATCCACAACACGGGCAAAGCCGCGCTGGAGATTGAGGTGGCGCTGCACCGGCATCGCGACATTCTGGACAAGTCAATTCCCGACGCCGTCCCTTCAGCGGCCGGGGGCGCCTTGTGTGTCGAACAGCGCCTGCCGCCTTCAACCGCGCTGCCGGAGGGCATCATAGCCGCCTTTGCAGCAAGTGTTGTCGGGGCTGCCGCAAGGACGGGGACCTCTGATCTGACCGCGACCGCATCGTTTGTCGCGGCGCCCGGTCAAACCATCGTTGTCGTCGCTCATGCACTGTCGAGCTTCGATGCGCCAGCGCCGGCCGATGCCGCCGTGCGACGTATCCGGGCGATCACGATGAACGATGTTGCAGCGCTGCGCGAGGCGCATGCGGCATGGTGGCGCGAGTACTGGTCGGCCTCCTTTGTCGAGATTGACGACGCGTTCCTCGAGCGGCTCTATTATGCCAATCAGTATATCCTCGGCTGCGCATGCCGGCACGGGAAGCAGGCGCCGGGCCTGTACGGGCCGTGGATCGTCTGTGACTATCCCGCGTGGAATGGCGACTATCACCTCGACTACAACTTCCAGCAGGTGTTCTACGCCATCTACTCGAGCAACCGCCTCGACCTGGCCTGGCCGTATTACGAGCACATCGCATCGCTTGTGCCCCTGGCCCGGCACTTGGCCCGACGCGACGGCTTCGAGGGGATCCGCTTTCCCGGCGTGACCTATGCGTTTGATCCGGACTACACCTATTGCGACGGTTCGGATATCGGGCAGAAGAGCCTGACGGCGTGGGTGGTTCAGGGCTTCCTCTGGCACTGGCTACACACGCGTGATGAGGCTTTCCTGCGCCGGTTCTACCCGATGCTGAAGGAATGCGGCGACTATTACCTTTCGTACGTCCGGAAGGACGCGGCCGGCCGTTATTGCGTGCCGGATTCGCTGCCGCAGGAGGGGCGGTCGTTCGACGCGACCGGTAAGCCGCTGACCACGAATGTAATCATTGATCTGGCCCTCATCCGCTTCCTCATGAGGGGCTTGATCGACGCTAGCCTCGCCCTCGGGGCGGACGAATTGCCGCGCGCCCGCTGGCGCGATCTCCTGGACAACCTTGCTCCGTATCCGACCATGGAGTATCAGCCTGCTGAGGGGGGCGAGCCGGTCACGGTCTTTGCCGATGTCGAGGGTGGAACAGCCTGGCAGAAGGTCTACGCGGTCTCGCTCTATCCGATCTTCTCGGGCGACGACGTTGGGCTGGGCAGCGATTCACGCACGCTGGAGATCGCCAGGGCGACATCGCGCCATGTGCCTGCGAGGCCGGACAATCGGTTTATCCTTCTGCCGACCGCCGCGGCCCGCGTGGGCCGCAGCGATGCGCTTGATCTTCTCAAGCGCGACCTGGGTCAGCGGCTGTACTCGAACATGGCCGTTGATTGTTTTCCGGTCGGGCAGGGCGATTCGGGCGCGCACGGCTACGGCATCTGGGTGGAGAACTGCGCGATCCCGCTGGTGGTTAACGAAGTGTTGCTGCAAAGCCATCAGGGCGTAATTCGGGTCTTCCCGTCCCTGCCTGAGGGCGCATCCGCGCGATTCGGCAACCTGCGGGCAGTCGGTGCGTTCCTGGTCTCCAGCGAGTCGCGGTCCGGGAGCGTGTCACACATAGACGTCGTCAGCGAAGCGGGCCGGGAGTGCCGCGTGGCGATTCCGTGGTCCGGCTTCCGCATCAGCGCTGCGGCGGGCGGCACGAATTCCCCGGTTTCCGTGAAAGCTGCAATGGCGGATGGCATCGCCACGTTTTCGACACGGCGAGGCATACGATACCGGATTGAGCCCGCTTGACCGTTGCACAGCTAAAGAGGACCGAGGCAGTTGCTGTCGGTAGTTAGGCACGGCACATTTTGAAAAGGGATCTCTGAGATGCGTCAGCCGGTCGGATGCGTATGCGGAGGAGGCACAGCCATGAAGGAATCGGCGTCGACTCGGTGCCGGGCAGCCATTCAGCCAGCCGCGAGATGTGGAGCGAAGACTACCACGCCGACCTGCTGCGCGAGATCCTGGCCCTGGCGAAGGGCTACCCGCAGATCGTCGGCACGTTCCCGTTCTGCTTCAGCGATTACCGCGACCCGAGCAAGGTACACAATGGCTACTGGAACGAGATGAACCTGAAGGGGCTGGTGGACTACCGGCGGAACCGGAAGATGGCGTTCGGCGCCGTCCGGGCGGCCTACAGCCCGTAAAGCTGAAACTATGACGACGTCAGCACGAACCAAAAGGGTCAGATTCCCATTGAAGAGACCGGGCTGGTGAGGGATGATGTCCGCGCTTGTCTGAAAGTTAGAGAGGATCGGTCCCATGCACATTCATGACCAGATTGAATTCCACAATACCGCCGAGTTGGTCCCGCTGGCGCACCCGGCCGGGCTGGCGCTGTACCGCTACAGCCGCGCGGCGATCGAGCACCTGAGCGTACTGGGACAGCACGCGGCCGCCTGCTCGGATGGGGTTGAGCTGCGGTTTGTCACTGGCAGCAGCTGGGTTAATCTCACGCTCTCGGCCCTCAGCCGCTTCCCTTGGTCAACCGGCGCGAACATCAGTGTCTTTCGCGGGGATATTCCCGTCTCCGACCATCTGATCGCCGACGGGGCGACCCAGACCCTGCGGCTCGCTGCGCCGGCGCTTCAGGACCAGATGGGTCTCGGGGCGTTTACGGACAGGCTATTCGCCCGGGACCTGTGGCGGATTGTCGTGAGCGGCGCCACTGTCATCTATCACGGCCTCGAGACGGGGGGACAGCCTGTTCGGCCGCCGCGTCCGGACGAGAAGCCGGAACTGCGCTGGCTGGCGTATGGATCCTCGATTACCAATAGCGTCCCCGGCTACGTGCATCACTGTGCCCGCTATCTCCGGGCCGATGTGCTGAACAAGGGCCTGTGCGGGTCGTGCGCCTGCGAACCGGAGACCGGCCGCTTCCTGGCGGTGTGCGGCGAGTGGGACTTTGCGACGCTGGAACTGGGCGTGAACATGCGCGGCTGGACCACCGCGGAGGTGTTCGAGCAGCGCGTCCGCATGCTGATCCAGGAACTACGGAACACATCGGCCGAGAGCCCGATTGTGCTCATCACGATGTTTCCCACCTTCGAGGATTACCTGGCCACGCCCGATGGGATGACGGGGATCAACCGCGCATTTCGCGACGTACTGCGCCGGGTGCACGGCGACTCGCGCGACCCGAACCTGCACCTCATCGAAGGAGACAGGGTTCTGACGAGCTACACCGCTCTGTCCGCCGACCTGTTGCACCCCAGCCCCAATGGCCATCACCTGATGGGCCACAACCTGGCGGCTGTTTTGCGTCCAATCTTGAAGCTGCAACCCGAGCAGGCGCAGCGGCACGGTGCTGCTGACTGTGCCGGTGCGCAACTATACAACCCTGGCCGTGAGCACCCGGCTTGGAAGAACGGAGGAGCATGACGGTTCTAGATGTTACCGACTATGGCGCGCGTCCCGGCAGCCGCGAGAATGCGATCCCCTGCGTGGCGAAGGCCGTGGCGGCTTGCCGGGGCCGCGGGAACGCGACGCTGGTCTTCCCGCGGGGGCGTTACGACTTCTGGGCGGAGTCGCCCGCAACGGTCGGCATTGAGCTCCGGGGCCTGGAGGGCGTGACCCTGGACGGCGATGGGTCTGAGTTCGTCTGTCACGGCCGGATGGCGCCGATTGCCGTGAGCGAATGCCGTCACATGAAACTCATGAACTTCGTGATCGACTGGGACCGGCCCCTGACCTCGCAGGCGGTGGTCGAAGCCGTGGATGATGAGCATCTTGATATCATCATCGACCCGCAGGCGTATCCATACGTCATCGAGGACGGAAAGCTGCGATTTGTGGGTGAGGGCTGGAAGTCGGCAGTTGTGCACTACTGCCTGTTCGACAAGACGCAGTTGGAAATTGTGCCCCTGACCCGCGATGGCGCGCTGGGGGATATCTTCGACGGCCAGGCCGAGGCCCTGTCGCCGGGAAGGGTCCGTTTGCATGGGCGGGTTCCGTATAAACCCGACATTGGAACCTACCTTGCTCTCTACGGGCAGCGCGAAATGGCCGGCATCACGCTGTCGGAGAATCTGGACACCGTGCTCGAGAACATCCGCATCCACTACGCTCCGGGAGGCGGGGTGCTTTCCTTCATGTGCGACGGACTGTACTTTAACGCGGTCAACGTCGAGGCGCGCGCCGGGAAGGGCAGGGTGTTCAGCGCCCTCGCCGATGCCTTCTATTTTCCAAATTGCAGGGGGCTGGTGCGGATCGAGAACTGCGCCCACACCGGGCAGACTGACGATTGGGCCAACTTTCGCGGCACCTACACGATGGTGATAGCGGTACAGCCACCCAACCGCGTTGAGGTCAAGGTGAAATGGGGCGGCCGTGGTTACTACCATGCGGGCGACGAAATATGCTTTGTGGATGTCAAGACAATGCAACGCGGCTCGCCGTGCCGCGTTGTGGAGGTCAAGGACCTGGAGTCGGGCTATATGCTGTTGACCTGTGAAGGGGCGCTTCCGGGAGACGCGGGCCCCGCCTTTGTGGTGGAGAACCTGACCTGGCATCCCGAGGTGGAGGTGCGCAACTGCACGATTTCCCGGCGTCACCGGGCGCGCGGCATCCTGATTTCTACGCCAAGGCGTGCCGTGATCGAGAACAACATCTTTCGAACCGCCGGTGCGGCAATTCTGATCGACGGTGATACCGATGTCTGGTACGAGGCCGGGGCAGTGCGCGACCTCACCATCCGTGGCAACATCTTCGAGAACTGTTGCTCTTCGGCGGAGCCCGGTGGCTGGCAGAAGTGGGGCGAAGCCGTAATTTGCATCACGCCCACGCACTATCCGTCTGACGTCAATACCGAACCGTACCACCAGAATATCCGGATCGAGGGCAACACCTTCCGGCACTACGACTACAGCCTGCTCTACGCCCGTTCCGTTCGCCGTCTGGCGTTCAGGAATAACCGCATCGAGCGGACGACGGCCTATCCAATGCACGGTCGTCCGGTGAATTTCCTGCTCGACGGATGTCGGGAGGTCGATATTTCCGGCAATGTTGTTGATGAATCGTTTCCCGGTAGGAATTGTGAGCTGCAACACATGCGTCCGTCGGATGTGCGCGTCGGCGAAGATCAGCACCTGAGCGTCAGCGTGGCGGAGCGGGATGCGGCGACGTGAAGCGACCAACAGGGTCAGACCTGGAAACTAGTAAGACGGCATACGCCGCCTGTGGATAGTGGCAGATTGTGCGGCATGGCACGACCATGGAGAATACGGTTTGCCGGAGCTAAGTACCACGTCACGTCACGCGGGAACGGTCGGGAAGCGGTCCTCTGGAATCGGAAAGATGAAGAGCGTTTTCTTGAGCAGTTGGATGAGGCGCTGAAAGAGGATCAGGTTGTGTTGGCGCTTGACGGGGAGAAGCAGAGGGATGTCGCGCGGTATTTCGGCTACAGAAGCGAAAGCGCGGCTGGCAAACAAAGAAGGCTAGTGCAGGCGCAACTTGCCGAAGACAAGAAACTCGCCAGCGGGGTCGCCACAATTGAGTCTGTCGTGCGCAAGGGCATATCCAAGTAACATGCCAATGAATAGCTATTTGCTAGTTTCTAGGTCTGACCCTGTTGGGGCCGTCGGAATCGCAGGCAATGCGGAACGCTTCATCCGTGCGGTCAGGGAGGCAAGAAAGAACTGAAACGGGTTTCTGGGGATAGTCTCCGACTACCCCTGGTGAGATGACTTACAGCCGAGGAGACACACGCATGACGTCGCGCGAGCGGGTGAGCAGGGCGATGACATTTGAGCTGGTGGACCGGATTCCCATCGAAAACGGCTTCTGGGGGGAACTCCAGGAGCGCTATCCGAGCGATGTGGCGTCACCACCCTATCATTACCCGGCTGGGCGAAGCCGGGGTGAGCCGAACCGGAAGGGGAGGTACGTCGACATCTGGGGATGCGTGTGGGAGGCGGGTGAAGACGGCGTCTGCGGCGAGGTCAAGGACTCGCCGCTGCGGTCCGGGTGGGAGGGGCTTAAGGCGTATCGCGCGCCCAACGACGTTCTGGACGGGGCCGACCTGTCGGCGGTGAACCCGGCCTGCGCCGCCACCGACCGGTTCATGATCCCGATGTGGGACAGCATGCCCAACCCGTTCGAGCGCATGCAGCACCTGCGGGGCTCCGAGCAACTGCTGATGGACCTGGCCTATCTGGAGCCTGAGATCTATACGCTCCGCGACCTCGTGCATGAATACTTCATGCGCCAGATGGCTCTCTGGGTGAAGACGGATATCGACGGCGTACATATTGCCGACGACTGGGGCACGCAGCAGTCGCTTCTGATCTCGCCGGATCTATGGCGTTCGTTCTTCAAGCCGCTGTACAAGGATTACTGCGATCTCGCCCACGCACACGGGAAGCACGTGCTCATGCACTCGGACGGCTTCATCAAGGACATCATTCCCGACCTGATTGAGATCGGTGTCAACGCGGTCAACGCGCAACTCTTCTGCATGCCGATCGAACAGCTGGCCGACGAGTTTGGCGGGCGGATCTGCTTCTGGGGCGAGATAGACCGGCAGCGGCTGCTGACATCCGGTACGCCGGCGGAAGTCCGCGCTGCTGTGCGACGAGTCGCCAACGCCTTCCTGCGGAAGCGGCGAACGGGCGTTGTGGGGCAGTGCTTCTCCGGCAAGGATCACCGGATGGAGAACTGCGAGGCGGTTTACGACGAATGGAGCATGGTATGATATTGAGCGTTTGTTTGAAAGACGGCTGGAAGATTGCGCGTGACCCTGAAAACCGGGGGCGCGTGCTGGAGTGGTTCAAGGCGATGCCGGAATCGGCCGAGGCGGCGCCCGTGCCTGGCATCATCCAGCAGGTGTTTCCGAACTACCACGGTGTTGCATGGTATTGGACGCGCTTTGTCCTGCCGGCGCTGCCGGGCGCGAACGAACGGTTGCTGCTGCGCTTCGGTGCCGTGGACTACCTGGCCGAGGTGTGGGTCAACGGCGTCGCGGTGGGCGGGCACGAAGGCGGGGAGACTCCATTCGAGCTCTATGCCACGGCCGCGGCGCGCGCCGGCGAGAACCTGCTGGCAGTGCGCGTGCTCAATCCAGGCAGCGAGCGCATCGACGATCTCGTGCTCGGCGATATTCCCCACAGCAACAAGGCGGTCCCTCCCGCGCCGGGC
>JBAXKQ010000110.1:0-10698 GCA_037135275.1 bacterium | reverse complement strand
CTGTAAGATGACGGATGGGCAGTAGCCGGTTGGCGCAGGGCCTCAGACGCAAAGTTGCGGACATTCTCAAGAACCTGCTTGATAAGAGCCGTCAGTCTGGCATACAGTGGTTTGGTTGAGGAGATTTTTCTTAGCTCGGGTGGTGAAATTGGCATACACACCAGCTTGAGGGGCTGATGGCCGAAAGGCCGTGGGGGTTCAAGTCCCCCCCCGAGCACCACATTCTGTTTCCAGCCGCGTTCCTGCCAGAACATGAAACTTGTCATTGCCACACGTAACCTTCACAAGCTCGAGGAGATGAAATCGCTTCTAGCGATACCTTCCCTCGAGCTGTTCGACCTGCGGACCTTTCCTGGATCGCCGGAGGTTGAAGAAGACGGTTGCACGTTTGAAAGCAACGCCATCAAGAAGGCCGTCACCGCTGCGCTCTCCACCGGGGAATGGAGCCTGGCCGACGACTCAGGACTTGAGGTCGACTTTCTGGACGGCGCCCCTGGAGTACGCTCCGCACGCTATGCCGGGGAACCGGTAAGCTACCAGGCCAACAACACAAAGCTACTGGCCGAGATGGCTGACGCCGGGGATCGCCGCGCCAGGTTCTGCTGTGTAGTAGCGCTCTCCAACAGGTCGGGTGTGGTGCGCACCGTTGCCGGCTTCTGCAACGGCCGGATCATCCACGCCCCCCGCGGAACTGGCGGATTCGGCTACGACCCGCTCTTTGTTCCGGATGGCCACGAGCTTACGTTTGCGGAACTTGGCGAGGCAGTAAAGAACGGAATCTCACACAGGGCCCGCGCCCTGGCCCGCGCCACAGAGGCATGGCATGATATCTTCACCGGGAAGGCCGCGGACTGGTCAACCGATCCGTTCGGCTCTTCCCGCTGAGCGCCGGATGTCGAGGTTCATGTCGCCCCGGCCCCTTCCTCATCCTTCCACTCTGTATTGCAGAACGGGGAACGTGGTTGCCAACCACGCGCCGAAGCCATAAGGGTTGAGATGTTCGTACCGGCGGGATAGTATCCTGCCACCTATGTCATCGCCGGAAGAATCACGCGACATGCATCAAGACTGCAACAGAGCTGTCCCAGCCACGGATGGACGGACTGGATTGAGTGCCAAAAGCCGCAGGCTTCGCACTCTCCTCACGCGGCTACCGGTGATTTCGACACTGATGGAGCTCGACGCCGGACCGCGGGCGTTCATATATTTCATCACATTCAACCTGATCTCGTGGCAGTGTGTCGTCGGGCCGACTCTCGTCCTGTTCGCCCGCAAGATTGAGATGCCGGAATCCAGGGTGGGCCTGCTCATGGCCTTCGTTCCCATCAGCATGATACTTGTTATCCTGACCGGACTGATCGTCATACGGTTCGGACCCAAGCGCGTGATACTGGTCTCATGGTTCCTGCGCAACCTGATGGTTTGCTCGGTGTTCCTGATGCCGTGGGCGATTGTCGAATTTGGAACCGGCGCGGCGGGCTTCGTCCTGATGATCTCCACCCTCGGCTTCTGCCTCATGCGCGCCGTTGGCGCGGGCGGCTGGATGCCGTGGCTCCACGAAATCGTGCCGGAAAAGCAGCGCTCGAGCTACTTCAGCGCCGAGGCTGCGATATCAAATCTGCTCGCCGTGGGACTGACCGCGGCACAGGGCCTGATACTGCACGGCAACCCCGGCATCTGGAGATTCCTCGCAGTCTACGGCATTGGCGTAGTCGCCGGCTTTGTCAGCCTGCTGCTCCTCCGCCGTGTGCCCGGCGGCAAGCCGTCCCCTGCCACGCCCGGTGATTCCGAGTCTGCCTTCAAGCCGCACCTTTCCGCCCTGCGTGACCGGCCGTATGTCACGTTCATAGTGTTTGCCGGCTTCTGCTTTGCGAGCATGTCCTGGTTCAATTCTGCTGTGGTGCTCTACATGCGCGATGCTCTGCAGGTCTCGCCGGGCCTGATCCTCTATCTCACGGCCTTCGGCAGCGCCGCAATTATGCTGACAATAGGGTTCTGGGGCCGCTATGCCGACCACGCTGGTGGACCGCACGCCCTGGCGCTGAGCCTCTCCAGCGCCGCCCTGATGTCGTTCGGCTGCATGCTGGTCTTACCGGGAATGAAAGGTATGATCTACGCTCTGGCCGCGGTGCTGATCACCTTTGCCGTCTTCAACTCGGCATTCTGGGCAACGATCAACCGCACAATGCTCGACTATCTAAACCCGGCCGAACGCGTTGGCTACTCCAACCTCTGGACGGTCTTCTGCGCCATCGGTGCGTCCGCCACCCCGATAATCGCCGGATTCATCATCGACCACTTCGGGATGTTGGGATACCGCACGTGCTTCCTGATCGGCGCGGTTTCCAGCTTTGCGTGCGCTATCGCGTCGCTCTACGTGATAAAACGGGAAAGAGACTTCGAATTCCCCTGGAAACAGTGCCCGTTCTATGAACTCCCGTTCCGGTTCATATTCTCCGTCGCACAAATCAGCGTCGGCCTCCATCACAGCAACCGGCCGGGATCATCGCGGAAGCGGGATGAGTAAAGCATACGGTCGGCTGCGCGGCAGGCCATCCACGCTGGATCTTCACCGCATTAGCAGGAGGCTGCCCGCCATGACCATCATCCCAGCTATGACCCCAACGATACTGTCGTGCCCCTTGCCATAGGCCCGGCTCGTCGGCAGCAGCTCGTCGAGGCTGATATATACCATAACACCCGCAACGGCACCAAAGGTGAGCCCCATTACCTGTGGCGGTATGCCACCACCCTCGCCTCCGACCGCCAGCCGAATCACAATGTACGCAATTCCGGCGCCGACCGGCTCCGCAAGACCGCTGAGGAACGAGTAGAGGAAAGCCACGCGCCGCCGGCCGGTGGCGTAGTAGATAGGAACTGAAACGCTGATACCCTCAGGGATATTGTGAAGGGCCACTGCCACAGCAACCGCAATGCCAACCCTCGGGCTATCCAGCACCGCAAGGAACGTCGCAAAGCCCTCTGGAAAATTGTGAATCCCTATGGCAATCGCCGTGAACATCCCCATCCGCATCAGACCTCTCTCATTCCCCGGGCGATTCTGGAGTTCGCCCGCCCGCAACAACCCGCTGCCGGCGGCGGCGCCTGCACCGGATTCCGCCCCGGCGAGGTCATGCAATGGTGAGATTTCCTCCTCTGTGTGTGTCTCATGCGGATTGTCCGACGCCGGAATCATGTTATCGATGAGCGCAATCAGGATCATGCCGGCGAAGAATGATGCGGCATTGATCCAATACCCCCAGTAATTTCCAAAGGCGGTGGTCAGGGCGCCGGCCCCCTTGGCGAGGATTTCAACGAACGACACGTACAGCATCACACCGGCTGAGAACCCGGTGGAGATGGAAAGAAACCGGTAGTTTGTGCGTCGGGCGAAAAAGGCGATCGCGCTACCGATGCCGGTCGCCAAGCCGGCCAGGAGTGTCAACCCTAATGCAGTCCAGACATTGCCCATGCTTTCCCCCGGAACAGTCCCACACCCGGGGCCGCCTGCACATCGCAACCCCTCTATCGCCTTGTCTATCACCAGCTACCACAGTCCCGCGGCTTCCTCAAATCCAAATTGCCACACTGGACCGCGAACGGACTCAGCAAGGCCGGCAAACCAGCAACCTTGCACCACGAAGCCAGGGTCTTGGCGCCGCCTTCCACCGGTGAACCCCCGGCCGGCGCGCAGGTTCACGGCGCCTCGGTGAGCTTCAGCCTGAAGAATTGCGCCGGCGCTGTGCATGGGAGATTCGTCACTCTCACCTGCCCCAAGCCAAACACGTTCTCAAAGCCCGGCACATTCGACCATGCCGCCGGGACAAGTCCGGGTGTCTTCTGGAGGGAATAGAACCAGCCGTTGGTCGCATTCCAGGACAGCACGGCACCGGCTTCGCTCAAACCAGCGCCCGAAAAGACACACTCACCCGGCTCGGTATGGCCGGAGAACGAGGCGATGATGGTGTGCCCGGTAACGATGTTCACAAACTCGTACCGGTTCGTTGGTCCCACGCTGCGGCCGTCAACAGCAACATCGTCAATCAGGTGAGCCGGATTCGGCCCGATCGCAAAAGCAATGCCCTCGCCGACCACCACACTAACCCTGCCCGAAGGGCTGATCCACCCGCGCAAGCCGGCGGATGCGTCTATGGGTGCGTACGGCGATTCGTACCCCCCCATATCAACGACGGCTGCTCGTATCCGGTCGTTTCCCTCACAATCCGTACCGACCGCTACCGCGGCATTGTCGCCGGCATTGATGCACATCGATGAACCATCCAACCGGAAATTCCCCACAGCGTAGTCAACAAAGCCGGGCGCATTGGTAATGTTGCGGAAACCGGCCGGCGCCGATGGTGCGCAACTGTACACGATTGAGCCACCCACCACGTTTGCTCCCGCGGTATTGGACCACACAATGCTGTTGCGAACCAGTGAGTCCCGCGTCCCTCCGCCACTCCCGGCCGCAGCGGCGTTCCCGACAACTGTGCAGTTCACAACACGCCCGCCATACGCGCCGCCACCGGCGCTCCCTGCCGAATTGCCGGAAACCAGGCAGCTTTCCATCTCGCCGTCGAAAGCACCGCCGCCGCTGGCGCCGGCCCTGTTGGCTACCACCTTGCACTGGTAGGCGACACTGTCCCACAACCCGCCGCCGCTGCCGTGCGCGAGGTTGTGCGCAACGGTACAATTACTGACAACACCGTACGCGACTCCGCCGCCAGCCAATCGCGCCAGGTTCGAAACGACGCTGCTGCCCGACACAACCGTACCTGTCGAACACAGGATGCCGGCGCCGCGGTATAGCGCAAAATTGCCCGATACCTCACAATCCGCCACGCGCGTGATTCCGGAGCATGTAACGCCACCGCCGTATTCCGACCAGAAACCGCTGACGCGACAGCCGGTGAGCATTGCTCCATCGCCAAGGAACACCCCTCCTCCGTCGTTTGGCGACATCCACTGGTAGCTCGCATTGAACGACAAGCCGACATCAGGGGCAACGGTCAGGAAGTCGAGACTCCACTCGCCCCTCTCGTAGTCGACGAGGCCAATCGCCCACGGCGAGCCGGTGAGAGTGCCGTCGCCGTTGTCGTCGAACGCCCAGCCGCCGCCGCCCACTGTGAATGTGCCGGGATTGATGTTACGACCGGATACCGTCCCGGACAGGAGTGTGCTGCTGCCATCACCGTACCCCATGACTTCACCGGCGACCATGTGGGTGGCGTCGGCAAGCCGGCCGACCGGGATAAGCCACTCATAGTCGGCCCAGAACTCAAACCCAGGCTCTGGCGCTGCCGCCTGAAAATCAAGAATCACACGCCCGGTCTCGTACTGGATGGAGCCAAGTGCCCCAAGGGTTCCCGACAGGGTGCCGTCGCCATTGTCGACAAACAGCCACGCCCCGCCATAGACGACAAGGCTCCCGGGATTGATGTTCCGGTCCGGCATTTCGCATTCAATAATGGTACTGGCGCCATCACCGGTCCCGAGCAGCAGCCCATTCACCACATTCGTAATGACCGACGTCGTTCCCTGCCAGGCAGCCCCGCAGCGTACTGAAAACCCGCTCATGATGGCGCCACCGGATAGCGATACGCACCGGTCCATATTCGGACTATCGAGTATAGTTGCGGCCGGACCGTTGACGCTCCGGATCGTGACGGCATTCGTTGCCAGAATCGGCGACGACACTGTGTAGGTCCCGTCGGTTACAACAACCTGATCGCCCGGCCGGGCGACCAGGAGCGCATCCTGGATGTTCGTAGCTGCCCGCCCCCAACTCGTATAGGTGGGAATACCCGTTCCTGACGTAGACACATATATCGTGGAGTAATGCCGGGGGGGTGTCCCGGCATTCTCGCAGCCACACCTGAGGATACTTGATGATGCCTCATCGCTGACAGTGGCCACGGCTTCGCGGCTTCCATCCGGGTTCATGAACCAGCATACGGTTTCACCAGTCGCGAGTTGCAGGAACAGGTCCGCCGTGCCGTCGCCATCGGTATCGACAACAGCCCTGACCTGCCCGGCTGTTGAGCCGGAGGCCACCACACTGCTCAACCGGATGGCTCCGTCTGTGTCCAGAAACCAGCACACAATCTGGCCACCGGGCTCCTGGAGTATGATGTCGGCCACGCCGTCCCCGTCCACGTCGCCGGCCCCCGCGACATGCAGTGTTGTCGTGCCTGCGAAAATGCTCGTGGAAGACCTTACTGACCCGTTCCGGTTCATGAACCAGCAGGCTAAACTGCCGGAACCAGAACGACGCATGACGAGATCCGTAATTCCATCCGCATCTACATCCCCCGCCGCGGCGACAATCCATCCGTTCGCGGCGACAATATTGATGTTCGACTTCACCGTGCCGTCAGCATTCATAAGCCGGCACGTGATCCTCCCGGAGTCTGTCGACTGAAGGAAGATGTCAGACACCCCGTTGCCATCCAGGTCACCGGCCGCACGCACCTTCCAGATGCTCGAGCCCGGACTCGTGTCAAAGGTAGATAAACACCCGGCATTTGTGTCCATCTGCCAGCAGCTCAGCTCGCCAGTAGACTCCTGCCACACCAACCACGGAGCAATGACAGTAAACCATGCTGAGGTCGCGCTGGTGGCCGGAATCCCGCTCTTCTCAACCAGGATATGATATTCTGCTGAGGGCAGCAGGTCGCCGGGAAGCAACGCACGCCAGGTCATTGCCGTCGCCGCGGCAGGGAGACCGATCGCAAGATTCACGATGCGGTTCGTTCCGCGCCAGAGACTGACATCAGCGGACCCAAGCGCGTCCGCTCCAGTCCAAGCGGTCTCGATCGAACCCCCGGGCCTGAGAAAACTGCCGGACGCCGGAGCGGTGACCGTCAACGCCATGGCGCTGGCAAATGCGACAGAGGCCACCAGGAATCCTGCAATTGCTGCGAAGAAGTAATTGCGCACGCTGGACATATAACACTTTCAGGGATGATAGAGTGGCAATCGGTCCAATACCACCGAAATCGCAGCCAGCGCTTTCATCCCGGCTGCCTCGACATCGCAGTCGACCGTGACGACGAAGTTGCTGCTGGCAGTGACGCTGTTGGTGAACACGTGAGTGCGATAGCCGGGCGGTTCCTCAACTCTGGTCCTGGCGTCGACGATAGTCGGCGCAAAAGGCTCGTTGCGGTGCCATGCCAGGCATGAGGCCGCGGTGCTTCGCAAAGCGCCCGTCACGCTTCAATTCAAGCACCGATCAGGGCACTCACCTTGGCGCGTTCCACCGCGTCCGCCTCTTTCCACATGCCGTCAAGCAGTGCGGAAACAGTCGTACGCTCTTCCGCCGCCAGGTGGCGAGCTGCGGCAGCCGCTCCCCTGGCATACCGCACAGGATCAACCCCGTGTGCCATGGCAAGCCGCATCGTACCAACCAGCCTGTCGTCCCATCCCAGCTTCCGCCTGGTGTCACGGGTAATCCGTTCAACCGCATCCCTCAGGTGCGGATTGACCATCCTGACCAGCAGGTCTTCCACGTACGCCTTGTATCCTTCCAGGGTGAACAACGGGTCCAGTCCACGATATTTGCGGCATAACGCTTCACCGGATTCCAACAGGAACGCATCCCTGGCCAGCGCCATGAGCGCAGCATCCTTCGCCGCCTCCGACATGTAGACCCCGCCCTTCTCGCGCAGCAGGTACCCGATGAGAGCGTGCGTGGCGTTATGACCGTACAACTTCGCCTCCTCAAACGGCAGAAGGTCCGGCTTCTCCTCGAACACCTTGATGCCGCGAGAGAAGCCCGGCAGCTCGATACGGGTGATCAGTATCCTGTTGAAAGCCTCGACGAGGAATGCACGCGCCATGCCCGGCACCACTGGAACCAGTCCCTGCTCCCTGATCTGCGCTTCATCGCCGACAACGCCGCTCATTTTGCCTATGACCGTGTTGAGAATCTGTGTTCGGCACGACTTAAGGCCGCCCTGCAGGAGCTTGTCCGCCCCGCCGGCAAGTACTTCAGCCGCATGATTGTGATTCTCCGCCGTGTAGACAACGGCCGCTGGCAGAGCAGGATTACTCTGTTTCATCGTGAGGCCTGATGTGAGGATGTCGAGCACATCGCCGTGCTTCCCGCTGCCATAGAACGCGACGCTCGGCAATGCCGTGGCGATTTCGTCCGCAGCGGACACAGCCTCGATCAGCTTCCGGCGATCCTCATCCACAAGCGGGTTGTATATCTCAACCGGACCGATGTCATGGCTCTCTATCCCAGTCGGCATGGCAACATTGAGCGAATAGCGCGAGCTGTTGCGGCGCAGGCTGTCCACCATCGCCGGGACAACTTCTGCCACCACCAGTCTGCCAAAGTTGCCTGACCGCCAGGCTTCATAGACACAGAGGCCGGCTTGAATGGCACCAAACCCGAATCCAACAAATACACGTCCATTGCTCACTGGGGCACCTCCACAGGCGGCGTACGTTCATGAAACAGCGTTCCAAGGGAAAGTGTCTCCTTCAGCGGTTTTACGCCCTCGGATGCGCCCGGGGCTGACAAACTGGCCGCCGCGCAGCAATTTGCCAGTCCGGCCGCATCCCATGGACTCCATCCCTCGTGCAGGCCGTAGAGCATGCCGGCGCAAAAGGCGTCGCCAGCCCCCACTGCCCCGGCGACATAGCCTTCAGGCAGAAGCAACGAGCCGCGCGAATAGCGCCTGCCGGATTGTTCACGCATATACACACCCTCAGGCATGTGAACCGCGACCAGCCGCATATCACCAAACCCGTAGAGCCTTTCAACCGCCTCCACGACCGCCGCCCCGTCAAGGCGGCGCTGCTCGTCGCGGACCGTCAACCCCACAGCCCTGGCCGCCTCGATTTCGTTCACGATCAGGTAGTCCACGTGTTTCAGGGCAGGCGGAACCAACCGGGCAAAACGATCGCTTTCCTCGCTCACAACATCCAGGCTGGTCAGGATACCCGCTGCCCGGACATCCCTGAGAAGCCTGGCCGCCACCGTCCCGCACTCGGGATCGAGTTTATCCATCTCATCGAGCAGAAGAAGGTAGCCCAGGTGGAAGATCCGGCACCGCAGGGCTGCCACGTCCACGTGTTGTGGACTGAACAGGGCATTCGCCCCCCGGCAATGAAAAAAGATCCGGTCACCCGTGACTTCATCATTCATCACGTCCGTGAACGACGTCTGCGCATTCTCCGCGGTGTGGAGACAACCTATGTCCACTCCCAGTTCGGCGAAAACGCTCCGCAGGTAGTGCCCGTCTGAGTCAGCCCCTACGACGCCTGCCCCGGCCAGCGGGAATGGCGCCTGCAGGCGTGCAAGGTCGCCAAGGACGTTAGCCGGAGCCCCGCCCGGACTGAAACTCTGGTCCTTGATGTTCGCCAGCATGCCTCGGCCGGGCAGGCAATCGACCCGCTTAACCCGGTCCACGATCCAGTTACCTGCCGCAGTTATGCCATTGCGCACCTTAGCCTCCACGCATACTTAATGCATTTCAACATCCACAGAGCCGATGCCCTGGCGCAGGTAATTGAACTGCACATTAGGGTGATCTGCGAGCAGCGACATCGGCACTGCGGCATCGGGAATGCGCTTCGCGATCATCAGCGCCGTGAGGCGGATTCCGAACGGATTGTCGTGGTGGCCGGGGTGCCAGATTGAGACCTTCTCGGCTTTCCACGTCTCATGGGGGCCGACGGTCATGGCCTCGGTGGGAACGAGCGACACATTGCCGCCGCCGGATGTTCGAGCGTTCTGGGTTATGGTTACCGGATGCAGTTTGACGCTACGGGTCTTGAGCTTCCGGTATTCCGCGGGGCTCGGCGGGTTGTTCCTGTACTTGCCCTCCCTTGGAAGCGGATCATTGAAAGCCCAGTGCTTGATCTCGCCCTGCCCCCCCTGCATGAGAACGCAACGGATGGAATCATAGCTCCGCGAATAGGCTTCGGACGCACTGGACGGGAAGTGAAGATTTCCCTCGGGCATGCGCAATGCCTTGTCGATGCGGCTGAAGCACATGGCCTTGTCGCATCGCGCGAACGACAGCGGATGGTCTTCGCCAACCGCCCTGCCGTTCAGCACCCACTCGTCCATCCCCCAGAAATGGGCATTCGCCAGCTTGAGGCCGATCGCGTTCACCATCCTCGCTACGAGCGGAAGCTGCTCTGTCGGGCCGATGGGCCCGCAAATGCCGGCAGGGTTATCCGGGGTCGCCTGCTTCCATGCGGCGATGTACTCCAGAGCTTCCGCGCAGTAGAAATCTTCGACGGTATCGTAGAACTTGACGGCGAAACCCGGCCTCGCAAGCTGCAACAAGTCCCTGGCCTTGAGACGGGCGGCATCCTCAAGTATCGATTTATCCAGGGTCGTGTAGTCCCACCACGCCGGCGCCAACTTACTCAGCGGTCTTGCCATAGTAGTCTCCTTTCAACATTGTCATCAAAGGGTTGAAACCAACGGACCCGAAACCAAGCGTACTGTGGATGAGCCAGCCCTCCGCATGCCTGAACCGGCCGGACATCCGGCCAACTTCGGCGCTCATGCGGGCCATCTCCTCAAGGTAGGCATCCATGCCCTGGCTAACATCGAGCCATTCCTTCTGGCTGGCATGGCAGGCCAGCATCGCACTCTTGCGCGCCAGCACAGCGCTCGTGTTGACAAAGGCCCCTGGCTCGACAAGCTGCCCGAGGCTGTCGCGCAATCCATTCGGA
>JBAXKQ010000109.1:0-10721 GCA_037135275.1 bacterium | reverse complement strand
TCAAGCGCGGCTTTGCATCCATGCAGAAAGGGGGCGTTATCATGGATGTGGTGAATGCTGAACAGGCAAAGATTGCTGAGGAAGCCGGGGCCGTTGCAGTCATGTCGCTGGAGCGGGTGCCTTCAGATATCCGGAAGATGGGCGGAGTTGCCCGCATGGCAGATCCCCAGAAGGTTATCGAGATCATCGATGCGGTTTCCATTCCGGTGATGGGAAAGGTGCGAATCGGTCACTTTGTCGAGGCGCAGGTGCTCGAAACCCTTGGCGTTGATATGATTGACGAAAGCGAAGTCCTGACCCCGGCGGACGAGGAAAGCCACGTGGATAAGCACGCTTTCAGTGTCCCCTTCGTCTGCGGCTGCCGCAATCTGGGCGAGGCCCTGCGCCGCATTCAGGAAGGCGCGGCCATGATGCGTACCAAGGGTGAAGCCGGGACCGGCAATATCCGCGCGTTCAATGCTTTCGTGAAGCGGGCTGCACTCCAGGACCGTCGCGGCAACATCACGCGGGGGCTTCTTCAGGAACCGTGCAACTGCCATCGCTGCGTTGCACTGGTAGTCGCCAAACCCTGCGGAAGCCGTCTGCACAGCCGACATCGCCGGTATCTGCGCCGAGGCCTGCGGCCACGCTTTTTCGAAAGCACTCCTGGCCCAATCCGACAGCATCTTGTCGATGGGCTGATTCTCAATATCTTTACTCATGAACTGATTCCCTTCAGGGCGGTTTGGTGTTTCTATTGTCCTGCAAGGCAAGCCGGGACATCCTGAAGAAAGACCCGACACCCTATTTCACTTCTTGACGTAGAACTGATCAGTTATCCCCCGGTCCGGCTCAAGTCCGGCAGGCATGCCCGAGATTCTCTTCAGGCTCCTGGCGAGCGTCCCTATGCGTTCAATCCCATGATGGGCCAGGTCCAGCATGTTCTTCTGGGCCTGGGAAACCTCCCCGAGCCTTGTAATCCGCAGCATCTCGATCGAACAACGTATGACCGCCAGCGGCTGGCAGATCTCCTGCACGATTTCAGCAAGCATGACAACCATCTGCTTCCGAGTCAGCTTGTGCGGCCCGTCCTCTACCTCCGCCAGTTTCCCGTTGAGCTCCACCTTGCTGATGTCCGCGCTGACAGCATCAACAAGGGTGTGGATCTTGCGTTCGGTGCCTTCCACCATGGCGGCCATCTTGTCGCTGACGTCCTTCAGATCGCCGGCGAGCTGTTCGGTATTGGTCGCCCCTGGGTCGTTCTTCGACTTGTCGATATCCCCCTCAAGGCGGTCAAGTATTGCCGCGAGATTGGCTATGGCCGCGGAACTCTGCTCCATATTGGCCGTGATACTCTCGGGAACAGGCCCGATCTTGTCAGCAATAGAGCTCTTGGCGAGGAGCCGTTCCCAGCCCGACACATCCAGCCCGCTGTCGCCAAGCTGCTCCTCCTTCTCCGCCTGCTTCAGCTTCTCCAGCCCCTGGGCCTTGATGAAACGGAGGATGCGTCTCTCGCTCTCCTCGAGCGCCTTCAGTTTCTTGCTGTAGTCAACCGCCACGCCCGCAATCCGCAGGCCCTCCACCATCCTCTCGACGGCACTCTCGACAGCCTTGGTAACCTCGTCCTCAGGCTGGGCTTTGATCGCGGCAAGCAGCTCGTCCTTTAGCTCTTCAAGAGTCTTTTCAACCGATTTCTTGCCTGTACGGGAACGGGTGGACGGGTGCCTCATCAGGCCGTCAAAGAAGCGCTCAAGGAGGTCCACTACAATTTGCCTCCGCTCGTCCTTGTTCTCCGGCGTGGCAGCGCCAGCCCTGCAGTAGGCAGCCTTTGCAATGACTTCGGCCAGCTTCTTCGGCACCCGCGAGACTTCCCGCAGGCACTCCACCGATTCCTCGGTCATCTCGGCCTGGTTGTTGCTCAAGTAAGCCAGCGCCGATGACTCAGCCTGCTTCCTCCGCTCGATCGCACCGGTATCGACCTGGTCCCTGGCCACAACGAGCTCATCCTCGTTGATTTCCTTCAGGACAATCTTCCGCGCCTGGACGTTCTTGAAACCCAGCGAACTGACCGCAGAGGCAAACCCGCCGAGTTGGGCGACGCTGGCCTGAGATTTCCCCAGGAGGCCTATCAGCCCCTTGAACTCCTCCTTTGTCATGCCGCGTGTTATGGTGAAATTGCTGATATCCATCCGGGTCAGGTGTTCCGTCAGAAACTTGAGGTAACGGTTTTCCATGTCCGCGAGCGTTCCGTTGATCATGAGCGAGGAGTGGCTGATCGTGAAGCGAATCTCTTCCTGCTTCGCGAAGACGGCATCAATCACGTGAAACCGGTCGTGAATTGTGCTTTCGAAGTCTGATGCGGACATCCAGTACGAATTGAACGTGTTGTAGACCAGCAGCGCCATGGTGTTCACAGCCACGTCGGTTTCGGAATGGCTGCTGGCGGCAGCTTCAACGGGCATCGTGATACCGCTCACAGGCGCCTCGATCTTCGCGGCCGCAGCAGCAGCGTCGATCTCTTTCAACTTCAAGGCGGCCATGCTGAAAACTCCCTCAGTTTCTTCCGCCGCAGCGAGCGGCTACGCGCAAAGGTATACTATCTACGAAAGTGCAAAAGCAAGCACATGTCTCCGGGTCTCCGCCGCCACGGGAAGAGGGCTCCCTGCATTTTTCATTGGACAGTGCCCAGGATGCAAGGATACTATGCGCATGTCGGGTCCGACATACCAGGTATGCCTGGGATCCGGTGGCGATAAACCTTCCGAAGGAGGACGATCATGGCAGACAATATCCAGCAGTCGCAGGCCGATGAGGAGCGCAAGACGCGCGAACTGACGGACAAGGTCGGGAATATGCTCAAGGACGGCGCACTCATGACCGGAACGGGCGTGAAGCTTGTCTGGCACGACCCGCTATTGTTTGTCCGACTCCTGGACCGGATGATCGAGTGGGGCCGGCGGGTCCTGCCACGGGAGCTGTTCAACGTCCTCTCACGCTTCCTCGCAAAGGTTGGCTACATAAGCCTTCTTGCTGCCGCTCCTGTCGGGCTGGTATTTGGCATCACGGCCGGCATAAAGAACGAGAGGTTCTCTCTGGCCTTATTCGGCCTCGCATTTGCCCTGCTGATGCTTGTTGTCCAGTACGCGGCGAGCAAGCTCATTGTGGCCGGCGAGGAGCTGACACTGTCGTCGCCGACGGTAATGGAGTCAGACTCGTTCCTGCGATGCGTTTCGCTTCTCGCAAATGCCGCTGGCTTGATGACCATGCTTCAAAGCACGGTTATCGCCATCCAGTTCGAGGACTGGTCCAGGTTCTGGACCGGAGTGGGAATACTGCTGCTATTTGAAGCTCTCGCCTTTATCGCACTTCACACCTCGCTCACAAGCACGTCCATCGTCGAACGCACTCCCGGCGGAGAAGTGGCGATCGGGGTGGTATCCTTCTTCGTGAAGGCATTCATGCGGCTTGTGCCAGTTCTGTTTGGCCTGGCGGCCTTTGCTTTGCTGGTCCTGCTGGCAATCACCACCGTGCAGCAATTCAGGGACAGGAGCGACTGGGCTGAAGGCGCAAACCTTGCAGAAAGGCTCGTATCAACGGCCCTTCTGCCATTGTTCGCATACGTCTTCTTTGCCATCTACTGGCAGGGCGTTGAGGTTATCCGCTCGATCCTGTGCATCAAGGGAATCGAAAAGAAGTGCGGTGACCAGTCCGGGGCGTAGCAGGGACTCTATTCGCCGAGGGCAAAGCGGAACTCCGTGACAATTCCGTCCGGAGTGGCGGACACTGTGCCCTGCCCCAGCGGCCGGATGGCATCCATCCAGTCCATGGCGAAGTTCAGCATCCTGCGCGTCTTCCTGCCAGAAGTGGACTGCCCGGATGACATCGAGAGCTTCCACAGCGCAAGGGAGTCCTTAAGCGTGACCCCCGCGGCATCGAGATCTGCCCACGCGTAGTTGATCGCGTTGTCCGATTCAAGGAGTCCCTTCAGCCATCGCGCGTCTTTCGCCCCGGATGGACCAGCCTGGTAGCGCACCAGGAGCTTCGATAGCGCCTCCACATTGCTGGAGACTATCAGCCAGCCGCCGCAAACAGTGTACGCGACGCGCTCTTCCGCCCTGAAATTGCTGTACATGCCCTTTCCGGTCCCCTCAATGCTCATCACAGTCTCGTCGCCCACCGGAATTGACCGCTTGATGATTCCAAGCTGGTAGTCAGTATTCAGGCGGTCCAGCAACCCGCTTGCGCCAAGCCGCGCCGCTTCGGCATCGTCGACCTCGACTCCCATCATGACGACCGGGACCAGCATCCCGCCCACCAGGTCACCGAGTCCCTCAGGGAGAAGGCTCTTCATTGCCGCGCGGTTTCTGCCACCAAGCAGGCACATGAACATGCGCCGATCACCCTTGTCAGCGGTCATATTCTTCACAACATCGGCGACCGGCCCGGACTCCTCGCGCAACCATGGCAGGTCAAGAAGCGCGGTCGCAAACCTTGAGCGACAAACCGCTACGATCTCTGGAACATCACCAAGCAGCCGCCCCAGATTGTCCAGGCCACCGGTCTTGAGCGGCACGGTATCCGCCGGCATGAAGTTCCGCACCCTGATCCGGCCCGACGAATTGTCCCCGGCAAGTGAGTCGATCTGGAAAGAGAAAGGTGAGATTTCACTGCCGTACGCTATCCATCCCCGGTCTGGCGCGCTGCACTCGCTCAGGATGGCAGCCTCCTGCGAGAGCCGTGATTCCGAGATCCCGGCCTGAATCCTGCCGCTGCCTTCGAATGCCTCGACCATTGAACCAACGCCCTGCGGAAGGGCTGATATGCAGCACATCAGCACACCCTCGGATACCGCAATGGACAGCACCTTGCCGCCAGGCAGATCGTCGACAGGCACGGTCCACAGCCTCTGACGACCGCACATGCCCACAGGCTTGGCATCGGGGATCAACCCCAGCGACGCCATCCACCTGAGGCGCTGGCTGTAGCCGCCTATCCAGCTGGAAACCAGCCAGGCCTCCTGTCCGCTTCCATTCAGAGAAGGGGTATAGGCGATGGCAACCCGTTTTCCGGCAAACTTGGCTATCCACTTGATTGTTTCCGAATTGGTGACGGCCTTGTCGTAGTCTTCGGCCTTTGCGCCGGTTGAGAACGCCATGCACCGGACGAGCCGGCTCCCGGCGATATCGCCCCACCGCTCCGCCACGTTGTCATGCACGCTCACGAAGGCCACATTCGCCGGAATGGCCCTCAAGACCGCACCGCTCTCATAGGGAAGATAGAGCACCCACCAGGCGATCACGCAGAGAAACAGGGCAAGGACGGTCGCGACCAGATACCTTGTGCGGCGCGCACTCATGCCCGCACCGCTCCAATGATATCCCTGACATCGCCGACACCCTTGCGCACAAGGTACTCCTCGATTCCATCAATAACCGCCGCGGTTACGGAGGGATCGGTGAAGTTGGCGGTTCCAACCGCGACAGCCGAGGCGCCGGCGAGCATGAACTCGATCGCCTCGCGCGCGCCTGAAATGCCACCCATTCCTATCACCGGAATCTTCACAGCCTTGGCGGCCTGCCATACCAGCCGTACGGCAACGGGATGCACCGCTGGCCCGGTGAGGCCGCCCGTGGTGTTCGCCAGCGCGGGACGCCGTGTTTCGATGTCGATCACCATGGCGGGTATGGAATTGATCAATGACACGGCATCAGCCCCGGCATCCTCCGCAATCTTTGCGAACAGCGCGATATCCGGGACATTGGGCGACAGCTTCGGGATAAGCGTCAGTTTTGTGGCTTTGCGTGCGGCGGAGATCACCCGCGCGGCGGCACCTGGATCAGTGCCAAATGCAATGCCACCCTCCTTGATGTTTGGGCAGGATATGTTCAACTCGAGGCCGGCTACACCGGCAACACCGTCGAAACGGGCGGCAACTTCCGCATACTCCTCAACGCTCCGCCCCCAGATGTTGACGATGACGGGCACCCCCTTCTGTCGCAGGAACGGCATGTATTCCCTGACAAAGCCGTCAACACCCGGATTCTGCAAACCTATCGCATTGACCAATCCCCCGGTCACCTCGACAAGACGCGGGGGGGGGTTGCCTTCCCACGGCTCCAGGCTGATCCCCTTCACTACAATCGCACCCAGCCTGCCCATGTCGACCACGCCGTCATATTCGGGGCCATAGCCGAATGTTCCGGAAGCGACCATCACCGGATTCTTCATCCGAATGGCGCCAACACACGTCTCAAGCCTTGGTCGGGACATCGTCACTCCATACTATCCGCCGGCACTCGAAGACTGGCCCTTCCTTGCAGACACGGCCCCATTGCTCGTTGCCTTTCTCGTCCCTGGTCTTGCACACGCAGGCCAGACACACCCCTACCCCGCATCCCATGTGGGTATCGAGCGAGATCCATGCTTTCAGGCCACGCTTTTCGGCCTGTCTCGTAACGGCCTTCAGCATGCCGTCAGGGCCGCAGGCGAAAATCTCAACATTCCTGCCAGCACCATCGCCAGCAAACCAGGATTCCAGAAGTTCCGTGACAAGTCCCTTGCTTCCAGCCGACCCGTCCTCGGTACTCAGGTGCACCTGCCATTTCATGGCCTCGAAATCCCCGACACACAGAATGTCGTCCGCTTTCCGGCCGCCGATGAACACCGCTCCCGGCTGGGGGAACTGCTTTGCGAGAAGGTACATCGCCGCAACACCGTAGCCACCGCCGACAACCACGGGGAATATCCCCTTCCTGTCCAGCGGGAAACCGTTGCCCAGCGGCCCAAGCAGGCTTATGAGGTCACCATCCCGGATCGACTCCATCGCGGTAGTGCCACGCCCGATCTTCTTGTAGAGCAGTGTGATTGTCCGGTCGTCGGCCTTGAAGATACTGAACGGCCGCCTCAGGATAAATGGTTCCTGGCCTGGAATCCGCAAGTGAACGAACTGGCCAGGCTTTGCTGCAAGACCTACGCCCGGGCACTCCAGCACAAGCAATCGGTAGTCATTCCTGAATTGTTTGTGCTCAATAACCTTCGCATTCTCAAGTCGCATATTGTTCATATACTTAGCGGTATCCTGTGTGTTGTGCCTGAAACAACCGCATACCGGGTTGTTTCAGGCACAACACACTAACTTTCCGTCGAATCAAGTCAATTACCTTTCTTGGTGTTCCGCCGGCTTCGCCCGGCCTGACGACCTCCCCGTCGCGCGTTCCGGATGACGGCTGGTATACCGTGCTTGATTGCGCCGGAGGCCCGGGGCCCCTCCGACTGGCGTGGCCGCCCACGCTCTTTGATCACAACCGGAGCCCCTTCCAATCCAAATGCTTCCCGCATGTTTCTCACGAGATAGGCCTTGTACGCATCAGCCAGAGCCAGCGGGTCGTTGACAAACAATGTGATTCGTATTGGCGCCGTGCCGGTCTGCGTCGCGTAGAAGATATTCAGGCGGCGGCCGGCAACCATCGGCGGCCTGACCTGCGCAAATGCCCTCATGATCACACGATTCAACACGCCGGTGGGAAGCTCGGCACGCAACTGGGCGCCCACGTGATCGATAGTTTCCACCGTCTTCCTGATATTGTGACCGGTCTTGGCTGACGTAAATATCAGCGGCACAAAATCCATGCCGCGGAACTTGTGCCTGAGGTCATCGGTGTAGGATGCCGGGGAAACCTCGGCGAGATCCCACTTGTTCACGATTATGATGCAGCCCTTCCCTGCCTCAATGGCGTCACCGACAATCCTCTCGTCGTGGGCTGTGATTCCCTGCGACACATCGGTCACGACAACAACAACATCCGCCCGATCTATCGCCTTCTGCGTCCGCATGAAGCTCAGGTACTCCAGCCCGCCTCCGCGCTTGTCCGCCCGCTTGAGACCTGCCGTATCGATCAGCAGGTAATGGCGCGCCTGCGGCCCGGACCCTACAACAAAAGGAACCTCGACGCTGTCCCTGGTTGTCCCCGGTATGTCCGACACAATGACCCTCTCGTCGTGGAGAAGGCGGTTGATGTACGAAGATTTACCGACGTTCGGCCGCCCGACTATGGCCACCTTGAGCGGCGTCACGGCGCTTTCAGGGGTGCATTGCGGCAACACCGGCAGGACGGCGCTCATCAACGCGTCAAAACCGCGGTCGTGAAAGGCTGAGACCGGAAAGACCGGAAAGCCGAAGACCTCGAACTCCATCGCAAGGTCATCCTTGGTGTCTTTATCCGCCTTGTTTGCCGCCACAAAAACCGTGACGCCTGCGGTATGAAGCATCGAGGCCACATACTGGTCCATCGACGTGACTCCGGACTGGACATCCACGACAAAAATCACCGCTGCGGCCTCCTGAAGGGCCTCATCGACATGCTTCCTGACCCCGGCATCGATGGTTGCGCGGATTGTCGCGCCATCCATATTTATGATGCCGCCAGTATCCACCGCCGTAAAGCGCTCCTCGCCCCACGTAACTTCGGCCAGGAGCCGGTCTCTTGTAGTCCCGCTCTGTTCATGGACAATCGCGAGCCGCCGGCCGACAAGCCGGTTGAAGATAGCCGACTTACCGACATTGGGCCTGCCTACAATAGCTACAAGACGTTTTTTCATTATCCTGCCGATCCTTCCCCGTTCACTGCTGTCACGAGCGGGGGATGTTAGCAGGACGTTATGGCAAAAGCTACAGAAGTGTTGCGCCTGTTATTGCTCACGAACACGAGTCCATCCCCTGGACAGGCGAACTGTCGCTGGTCGCCGGCTGTATTGACCTGCCCGCGCGCCGCTAGAGAACGATTTCCATGCCGGCAATCGCGGAGGACTGGATCACCCCCCCGAACTCAGCGTCCTCGTCTCCGGAGTTGAAGATGCCTGACATGAAGATTTTGGCGGCATCGCCCCACCCCCGCTCAACCGTCATGACCACGCGGTGTGTGCGTTCATCCAGGTTCAGGATCCATCTCACCGTCAACTCGACGTCCCACGGGCCGGTCATATTTGTGTACTGAAACAGCAGGTAGTTCTTCCGGAGCAGGCTTTCACGGTACTCAGGATACTGCTGCGGCGGCACGAGCCACAGCAGGTCCCTGTCGCTGTCGCCGCCACCGTTGTACATGTATTCCGCGGCGACAATGCTGCCGCCGGCAAGGCTGTACGAGCAGCCAGCCAACATCTCCGGATCGTCCTCCTGCACGCCTGCTTCCAGGTAGGTCACGATGTCTTCCGTCGCGTTCCATGTCCAGAATCCGCCCACGCGGCTGGGGCCCCCGCGCTCGTGCCCGGATGCGATGATGGACATGCTCTGGCCGGAAATACAGGCATCAACCTTCACGGCATACGTGTCTGTAAATTCCCCAAATACGATCCGTCTTCCCGGATCCGTGTTGGCAATCAGCGAAACCGACCACGTGGAGTTCAACGTCAGGACTGCACGGCCGAAGTCAGATCCAGCCACTTCCATCCTGGGGGCATTCCGCCCATTTTCGCTGCCGAACGGATTTGACGGCGACACCAGCATGGCCGGCCCCCACTGCAGGTTCTCCCGGCCGTAGGAGATGCAGAATCCATCCGCCATGCGCCATCTCGCCAGCCATTCGTTGACGTAGAACGTGTCGGGTTCCATGATATCCCCAAGCAAGGCGACGCCAGGCTCCCGCTCGCACCATCGCATATCGACACGGGGTTTGGCGGACAGGCAGCCCCCGCCGATTTCTTCGCTCACGTCGAGCCGGAGATCGGTCTCGAGCCGCCTGTCAGCCATGCCGAGAGCATTGCCAATGTTCACTCCGTTTTCGCGCAGATCCAGGGTCTCCCCGAAATTGAGGACCCTGCACGTGTAGTGGAATCCCTCCGCCACTTCTCCAGCCGCGCCTTTCCAGAACGCGTTGGTGGGGCTGTCGATCCCGGACGCGCCTGATGCCGACATCACGCACAGGGCGGCCAGGATGCCGGTCCATGTGACAATCGGTCGTGGTCTGGCAGCATAGTTCACGGCAAGCCTCATTTTACCAGCAGGTTCAGATCAAACACATGAGCCGGCAGGTCCTTGAAGGACGGCTCCGACAACTCGATGACGGTCAGATCCCCCGGCATCACTTCGTTGCGGATTGTCATTCTTGACAGGAACCACCGGGACTGGGCATTCACGGCTGGCACCTGGTGGGCGAATTCCATGCAGGCGGACTTGAAAAGCTTTCCCGACACCGTGAAATACTGTGCCCGCACGCCGGTCTTCCGCTTCTTTGAGACCCAGTACCTGATGCGGTCGTACGTGACTTTCCTGCCACGGGCTTTCAGGTCCAGCAGATAGCACTCCTCACCATCGACGCTCTCATCAGGCAGCATGGATGCATCGTAGTCGTTGGCGTAGTCAGTCGTGGCTATGTCCCCGTAAGCAGCCTGCCCAATCAGCTTCTGCTTCTGAGAGACCGGCACTGGCTTGCTGACATCGGGCTTGTAGAACCACATGTTGCCCTTGACGAGGAGGATTTTCTGCCCCTTTGATTTAGCCGGCGCAAGCACTTCGGCAACAACGTCATGCCCCCTGGCCTTGACCTCGTAGGAGACCCTGTTCGTGCGGCCATTCTCCACGGCCGTGACGTCCACATTCCATGACACCCCCCCAAGGTTGCCCCTGGCCCTGTCGCTTTCCACGAGGATATCAGCCACAGACATCTCGCCGGCCTCAGCCGCAAGAGCCGCTGCGTGCAGAGTCATGAGCATCACCAAAAGCATAACCGTTCGCACGAAGTCCCCGC
>JBAXKQ010000108.1:0-10726 GCA_037135275.1 bacterium | reverse complement strand
GTCCCGGACCAGGAATGCAGCGAAGGCTCGTTCGCCAGGCTGCCGGCCGCCGGATCGAGCCTCAAGACCCAGGCACGCGGGATGGTGGATGCACCGGAGGCGCGCTGGCTCGTCCGCGTGCGCGGGAAGGGAACCGTTGACGCCGGGATAGTGACCCGTGACGGAGTGACGCTCAAGGAGGAGCGCCTGGTTTCGGCGTCGGACGACTGGCAGTGGCTGTCGTGCAACGTTCCGCCCTTGCCTGGCTACGGGGTCGCCGGCCTGAGCCTGGTTTGCGTGGATGGCGGAGTTGATGTCGATACGATCCTCCTCGCAGGCGGGGCCTGGTCAAGCAGGCTCGATGGCGCGGGGGTCCATATTGCACCGCCGTGCTTCTTCCATGCGGGATATTCCAGGCTTGATACCGACGCGGTTGTCATACGCAGGCTGTGGCAGCCCGACAGCAACATCTTCTATGGTCCGAGGCTGCCGCTGGACAAAGGTGCGTATGCGGCGGTATTGCGGTTTGGCACCTCGGCGCCCGCGGGCACACTGCTCGGGCGCTGGCGCGCGCAGGTAGGTGGCGTTGACGCCGCGGTCATCGATGTCACAAGCGGGATCGAGTGCGCCATGGTATTCGATGTGAAGCAGAATACACCGCTTGTCCTGTCGTTTGAGTTCTCTGGCAAGGCAGACATGGAGATAAGGGATGTCTGGCTGATGGCCAGGGCCGCAGCCAGGGACGGTGCCGCGGCGGCGAAGTGATGAGGGCGGTGCCACCTGGATGAACGTAATTGAAGGTGGTCCCAGCGGTGTGATCACCGGTACTGGCACCGGCAGCCCGGCCGCGGTGGCCTGGAGTTGTTGAATCCGGAGAATTGACAATGGAACTCGACCGTGACAGCGGAAAGTCTGTGATTGGCCTGATGCTTGGAATGGCGCTGCAGGCCGCCTGCGTGTGTCTTTTCACGATAGCCGTCTTCACGGCGCTGACGCCGGATGGGGTGGCGATACCGCTTCTGACGACCCGGACGGCAATTGCGATGGTCAAGGTGCTTGGATTGCTTGCAAGCGGCTGGGCGGTTGCGGCTCTTCTTGCCGGCCACGGGTTGGACTGGCGGCGTAGGGCCGCCTTGGCCGTTTCGACCTTTGTTCCGGTCTACGTCCTCCTGGCGTATCCCATTTGCGTGTTTGGCCTGTTCCGGGCCGGGCTGCCGCGCGAGCTTCTCAGTCTCTTTGTGCCGTCAATACTGGCGTCGGCAACTGTGCTGCTGGTCCTGTACCGGTCAGTGCGCCTCCTGAGTGTCCCGGCCAGGGCTCTCGAACTCGCCACCAGTTTCCTGGCGAGCCGGTCACCGAAGGCGCTGGCGTGGGCTTTGTTCATCCTGTTCACCGCCTTTTTTGCCGGAATGACGATTCAGGACAACCGGCGGCGCATGATCGTGGGCGATGAACCCCACTATGTGATCATAATGGAAAGTCTAAGGCAGTTCGGAACCTCGGATCTCACGCAGATCCTTAAGGAGAAGACCCTGCCTGAGGACATGCAGGTTGTCAGGCCTCACAAGTCGGGTGAATCGGCAGATGGCAGCATCTACTCCATACACCACATCGGGTTGCCGTTGCTCATGATCGTGCCGAACATGATCGGGGGCTACACAGGTATCATGTTCTTCTTCAACATTGTCACAGCACTGGTCGTAGTGAACATCTTTCTTCTCTGTTGGAATGTTGTGGGGAGGAAACTCCCGGCACTGGCCACTGCCGCGCTTGTGGGGCTTTCGTGTCCGGTAGTCTTCTACTTCCGCTTCATATACCCGGAGATGGTGGCCGCCCTCTTCCTCCTCTATTCGTACAGGCAGCTACAGGCGCGCGAGACGCGGTGGCTTCCAGTGCTGGCCGGAGGCATAGCCTGCGCATTGCTGCCGTGGTTGCACGTCAAGTTCGTCCTGTTTTCAGCCACTCTCGCGGTCCTTGCGGTGATATATCTATGGAGATCCAAGTCCAGGCTGTTTGTGTTCATTGCGCCGCTGGTGCCATCAGCGCTGCTCATGATGTGGTTCTTCATGGAGGCTTTCGGGAGCTGGCTGCCCAATGCGCCGTATGGCGAAAGCTCTCCTGTATTCAGCCGGTTCCTGTTGCGCGGGTTGCCGGGCCTGTTCCTCGACCGCAACCACGGGGTGCTGGCGTTTGCACCGTTTTATGCCGTGCTGGCCGTTGGAATCGTCGCCGCCATCCGCTCGCGCCAGAAGGATTTCGCCGCCATCGCGCTGCTGGCCATCCCGTCATACGTGGTGTTCGCGTCGCACTGGATGTGGTGGGGCGGGCCTTGTCCGCCCGGCCGCTTTATCGTTCCGGTGCTCGCGATCGTGGCGCCGGTAACGGCCTTGGGAATCGTCTCGGCGCGCCATGCGTTCTGGCGATCGCTTCTTGTCCTTGCCATAGGAGCGACTCTAGCGCTCTCGTTCATGTCCCTCACGGCATCTGGAGAACTGGTGTCGCACACGCATTTCATAAGTCGCAAGCTGCAGTCGTGGTCCGCCTTCCCGTGCCTGCCCCTTTTCTACGTGCATCGGGACAACCCGGTGGCCATGGTCAACTTCGCCATGCTTGCACTCTGGCTGGTTCCAGCCCTTGTCGCGATGGTCTGGATCGGTCGAAAGGCCGTGGGTGGTGAGAACGCGGCCTCCGGGCGCTGGGCGTGTGTGGCGGTGCTGGCGGTGCTGGCGTGGGCCGGGGTTTGCAGCTTCGTGCGGAGTGCCATTGACGACAATGACGGAATGACAGAGGTTCGCGCGATGAACAGGGTGAATGTGCTGACGGGTGACTTTGGAATGCCGATTGCGCGTGCGGGGCTCACGCCGCAGTCGGCGAGGCTGGACCGTGCGCGCGGTGCCCTCCTCGTGTCGGAGTCGGTTCCGATCAAGCGCAATCCATTGAGGGTGCGTCCGCTCGATGCGGAGAAGGACAGCAGCCGGTATGTGGCGCTCCGGAACATAATGCTCTATCCGTTGGACTATTCAGTCACGTTCCATATGGAAACGGGCGGCGAACCGGGCGGAAGACTCGGTACGGCCTACGTGATGCAGGAGGGTGGTGCAATCCTGGCGACGACCGATGTAGCGGCCGGGAATGGTAGTGGCCTCGTGCCGTTCACCATCGGGTTTACGTCCGGGCCTGCTCCAGCATGGTGCGACCTCTACTTCTCCAGGATCAAAGGCGCCGCGCTCAGGTGCGACCATATAGACATCGAGGTTCATTGCGGCGGGGCGGCACCGCCCGCCCGGGCACCGTGAAAGTGGTCCGCCAGTGGTTCACTGGCCTGTTTCGGCTTGATAGCTCTGCAGCGATATCGCAGATTGCAGGCTGATTTGCCGCGGTTCTGTGCGGCGGGAGGGGTAGTGGACGAGCTGGAGATATCCGACGAGAGGAAGTTCACGGCCGGACCGGAGTGTGCGGATGCTGCCCTTGCCTGGCTGCGTCACCTCTGCCTGCCGGATCCGGTGTTCCCCGTCGGTGTTGTGAACAGCCTCTACTACGATACATTGCCGCTCCACAGCTACGAGGAGAAGCGGGCGGGTGACTTCATCAAGACAAAGGTGCGCCTCAGGTGGTACGACGTGGCCGAGGCGGCGGCGGATGGAACATGTGTTGCGTTTCTCGAAGTGAAGCGGCGTGTCGGGCGGGGGCGCCGCAAATGGCGGAAGAAGTTGAATCTGGACTGGGACTGGATTTCAAAATCCCCGGTTGATGACGAGGGCTTCTGCGATGTCCTCGCCGAGGCACGGGAGGCCATGTCTGGTGCATTCCCGACTGATCTGCACCCGGCGGCGGTGATCTCGTATACGCGGTACCGGTTCCTCTGCCCGGAGACCATGGCGCGCGTATGCATCGACATGAACGTCGCCACCGGCAGGGTTAGTAACAGGTACCTGCCGTTCCGTGGCCAGGCCAGGCTTTCTGACATAGTGTTGGAAATAAAAGATACAAGCAGGGACGTTCCGCGCTGGGTGGAGCGGCTCTACAGGCTGGGGTATCGCCAGGGCAGCTGCTCCAAGTACGGAGAGTGCATTGCGCGGCTAATGGAGGATGGGTAGAACATGCCAAACAAACTGTTGGAGTGGAATGACATTGTCGGGCCGCTGGGACGACTTGACGACTCGATGAGCAATATCGATCCGTGGCTCTTCGCCGTGGCGCTGGTGGCATCTCTTCTTGCCGCCCTTGCGGCATCCGGACTCTATTGCGTGTTCTACGAACGTCGTGGAACCGGCAGCCAGGTTCACCGCGCATTTCCTCTTCTCGGCCTTGCCATCACCACACTCTTCATAGGGGTGCAGGTGTCACTGCCCCTCTCGCTCGGGTTGCTGGGCTCCCTGTCCATTATAAGGTTCCGGACGCCCATCAAAGAACCTGAGGAAGTGGGCTTCATCATGCTTGTCATTGCAGGGGCGATATCGTGCGCGACCTTCCAATTCCTGTTCCTCGTCATTCTCTTCAGCCTCGCCACGCTTACACTGGCGGTGCTTAAGGGGCGCTGGCTGCTCCGCACCGCGACCCAGGATGGCACGATGATCGCTGTTCTGCCGGCGGCGGAACTGACGAAATCGGGTGAACTGCTTACGTGCCTGAACGGGAAGGTAAAGCGTGCGATGATGGAGAGCACGTCGAGCCGTGACGGGAAGATCAGCCTGCAGTTCTCGTTCACGGGGCTTAGGTGTCCGGTGTCAGATCTTCATGCCGATGTTCAGCGGATATCAGGCGCGGCATCGGTCAATATCTTCCTGAACAGACCCGGGGGCACGCCCTGACGCAATGAGACGCAGGCTGCTTACATGGTTCATGCTGCTGGGCGTTGCGCTCGTCATCGCGGGCCTGTGCGGGTCGGACAACCTTATCTTCAAGCGGCCTGACAGGCTCGCGACCCGCTATCGGGATAAGATTGCCGAGAGGCTGCGTGCCAAAGGTATTGTCGCCTACTGGGACTTTGACGAGGCACAGGTGGTGGACCGTGTCGGTCTTGGAGACTTCGTCACGGATGGAACCCGCATCGTGCCTGGTCGCTACGGTAATGCCAGGAGCTTCCTCCGCGACGAGCGCGGCTTTCTTGAAACCGCAGTGAAGTGGACGTCGCTCGGCGATGAGTGCACTATCGGCATGTGGCTCCGGATTCCAGATGCCACAAGGGAATTCTCGATCCTTGGCGACCATTACACAAGGTTCCGGCTCGAGGCTCGAGGCGACAGGATTGTTTTCACGGCGCGCGGAGAGGATGAGGAGGCTGTCCTGGCTGCGCGGATTCCCATGACCAACGCATTCTTCCACGTGGCGTGCTGCGTCAGCGCATCAGGGAGCAATGCCGTCATGTATGTTAACGGAAGGGCCGTGGCCACTGCGCCAGTCAGGAGCCTGAGGGCCGCTCAGGGCAAGGCCACGTTCGGCCAGAGCTTCTACAGTGCGGCACCGCTTGTCGATGTCGACGACGCCGCGTTCTGGGGACGTGTGCTGCCGGCAGGCGAGGTAGGCAGGATTGCCACCAGCCGGCGGTCGGTGGGGATGGATGTCGCCGGCAGGTACGTGCGGCGGGCCACCAGGAATATCAGGTATCGGGATGCTATGCGTTCGCTGGCACGGGCATTCGACATGTTCGACCCAGCCTACCACTCCGGCCGGATACAGCGCGCAAACCTGCCGGAGATCGACCTGACAATGTCAAAGGCTGACATGCATTGCCTGAATACCTACCAGAACCGGTGTGTTGAGAACGGGCTCAACGCGCTGGACACTTCGGAAAAGCGGCTTGTTGCAGTCACTCTGGGTGGCGAGACCAGCCAGGCCCGGATCGAGATCATCTCCGACGGCTATGATGCGGTGTCGCGGCTGCGGCGGAAAGCCTATGCGGTGAATATTGGTGATCCCGGCTCCGGCAAGCCCTACTCACGCGTCTTGCTCGAGCCTCCGGAGGCCCTGAGTTTCATGCGCTTCGCTCTGGCGGGCGAGTTGGCCGTGCGATGCGGCTACCCTGCAGTCAAACCTGAACTGTGCATTCTCAGCATCAACGGCGGATTTGAAGGAGTCTATTTCATGCGGCGCGCCTCAACCGCCGCAGAACTGATGCTGCTGAACCGGATTCCGCGAGATTGCGGCCAGTTGATCGGTTCATTCCCAGTTTCAAGGGAGGACGTGCTCCGGGATTTTGACGAGGTTGCAGGCAGGATCGTACCTCTTCTTTGCAGCGATCCAAAGATGCCGTTTGGGCACAGGGAAATCCGGCATGCGGTTGCTGGCCAGCGTGAGCAGGCCGGCCGTAACGTGGCGGTAGAGAGCTTTGCCAGTGACGAGGAGCGGGTCGCACGGGCAGCGGGTTGGCTGTCAGAGCGACTGCTGGTTGGCAACAACCCGGCGCCTGAGTACGTGGTAGGGAACATCGACCTCTCAGCCGGGAGCATCAATGGGGTGAGCGTAGCGTTCAGGAGCGAAAGCCCGGAGGTTCTGGGTTCAGATGGCGCTGTCTCGCGGCCTCAGGCCGAGCCGGCTGATGCCGTACTCATAGCGCGCCTCCAGCATGGCGCTGCCAGCCTCGAGAAGAAGCTTCACTTCGCGATTGTGCCGACAAACACCTGCCTGCCGTTCCTCCGCATGGAAATTGATGGGGAGCCAGGTCCTGACCACCGGAGGCCGTGCATGGTGGAGGTACTGGACGACCACGGGACTTCGCGGACCGGGCCTTATCCGGCGCGGGTGAAGTGGCGCGGCAACACCACCATCTTCTATCCCAAGAAGAACTACACGATCAAGATGGACTCTCCATACAGCTTCCTCGGCATGGGCCGGACCAGGTATTTGATGACCACGGCGTGGATGAAGGACGGGTCGTTGATCAGGGAGATGTTGTCCTACCAGTTCTGGCGTTTGCTTGCGCCAAAGGAGCGTGTCGGGTCCGCGCCGAACAGCGTATACGTCGAGATTGCGGTCAATGGTGAGTACCAGGGCATAAACGGGTTTTGTGAGCGTATAGACGGGAACTACCTTGGCTTCGATCCTGAGCTCGTCGGATCCGGGGGAGGCGGCGTCCTCTACAAGGCGGTCGGTGCGACGGCCAACTTCCAGACACCCCGCCTGCGTGCGGTTGTGCAGAGGGAGCCGGACTGGAGATCTGACGAGCACTGGGACCCGTATATCCGCCTGCTCGGCGCGTTGAGCGAGCCGGATCGCGATGTGTTCAGGAGATCCGTTGCAAAGGTGGTTGACGTGGACAACGTGATGGATTTTGAGATTCTGGTCAACCTTACTCAGAACGGCGATGGTGTGAACCACAACCTGTACCTTGCCCGCAACGACGCTGTCGACAGCCGCTTTTTCATAGTGCCTTATGACTACGACAAGACGTACCACCGTTCCGTCACCAATGGATGGTTCCACAGTAATTACTTGTTCAACCGGCTCAGGGCTGATATGCCGGAGTACTCTTTGAGGCAGGATGCCAGGTGGAAGGGGCTGAGGAGTTCGGTTCTCTCCGAGGAGGCGGTGCTTGCCCGGATAGATGGCATCGAGCAGAGCTTGGAGGCCGGGGGCGCGCTTCGACGCAATTCCAGCAGGTGGACGGCGCCGGAGGGGCGCCCGCATGAGCGGCAGGTGCAGGAAATCAAGGAGTGGCTGAGCGCCAGGCTGACGATCATGGACGCGATCATAGGTGGCTTTGCCGGGACTTCAGCGCAGGTTGAACCACGGAGTGGCGGCGCGGTTGGCGAAGGTGGCGGGGAAGAAATTACAGTGGAGTAGGAAGGGACGGATGGATGAGTGTGCCGGTATCCAATCCAAGGACGGCTTCAGGCTCGCGTACGGCGTTGTCGGCGGCATTGCGGTTGCTTGAGGCGGCAGGTGGCGTTGCAGGGCTGCTGCTGTTGTTCGTTGCCTGGTACGGGGAGATCCGCCTGCGCACTGTGTGGGGTGTGGTGACGGTGCCAGGGTTTGACCGGACCCTGCCTGTGTGTGCGGCGCTGATGATTGTTGCGGCGCTGGCCCTCCGCTGGCGGCGGGATGAGACGCTCGAACCGGGAATGGACGATTCGCAGCTGACGAGGTCCGGACTGGCCTGGCTTGTCGGGTTGCTCTTCCTTCTGCATGCAGGATTGCTGGTACGGTCCTGGTACCTGTCCTACTACGATCACATGATGAAGGTTGTCGAGCCCGTTGTGCCGCCGCTGTGGCAGAGCCTTGCAGTTTACTGCGCGGCCGGCCTGTGCTCAGTTGCCGCGTGGCTCACGACCAGGCGTCAGGGTGGCTATGCGGGAGCAACTGTTGCTGTTGTTGTCATGGCATTCTCGCCAACATTGCTCACGGTGTCAGGCAAGGTGGCGGCGGTATATGCCGGTGCGCTTGCCGCATGGGGTGTGCTTGCGGTGGTGGCCGGGCTGTTGAATCGAGTCAGGACATGGCTTATCTGGCTGGTCGCCGTGGGCCTGGTGGTTGCCGGGACACTTTTGCTTTGCGCAACCGGGCATAGCTGGGCAGGCGGGAGGATTGCCGGCCTGGTCAGGGAAAGCCTCTTGCTGGTGCCGGCAATGTTTCTGCTTGTTGCATCCGGAATCTGGCGTGTTGTGGTGGCTGGGGGGCGGAGGTCGCCGGCGTTTGGCGGGGCGATGCTGACCATGGCGTTGGCCGTCGTCGTTCTCGGCATGCGGCCGCCGCATGCCGGGAACGGTGTCATACTTGCGCTTCCGGCGGCGGTCGTCCTCGCGGGGTACGGTGCGGCCCAGTGGCTTGAGTGGGGCCGGAAGCTCGCTGGCGTGTACGGCCGCAATATTGCGTTGTTGCTTGTCACAGCGCTCGTCCTGGCATCGGCGCAGGCTGGCCTGTCGCGCCCGGTCAGTAAGTCCGCGGAGGGGAGAAATGAATCCGTGGAAGTGGAAAATGGAAATGGCGCAGGCGGTGAAGAGAAATGAGCATTGGCATGAGAGCCTTGTTGAGTAGGCACGCGATGGCGCTTGTCCTTATCGTCATCTGCCTGACCGCGTTGGCGGTGAGGGTGGACCGGAGGTATGGCGCCAACCAGTCGCTCTATTATGGTGATTCACGGACCGGATTGCCGAGGAGCGATTCGCGGGCATTCAGCCTTCATGCGCTGAGCATTGCTCAAGGGCGCGGTTTTGGAATGTACATGAAGGGGTTCAGGAGCGCCAGCTACGTTCCGCCTGGTCACCCGTTCTTCCTTGGGGCCATCTACTACTTTTTCGGCAACAAGCCTTTGCTGGCCGGATGGATCGTTGCGGTGCTTGGCAGCCTCGTCCCGCTTTTCATGTACCTTGCGACGCGTGCGATGCTTGGCAGGGCGGTCGCGCTGACTGCCGCTGTTCTCGTTGCCGTCTATCCACCTTACGTGAACCTGGGGTTTACCCTTATGACGGAACCGATGGCCGTTGCGACGTCCATCGTCGCGATCTGGCTTTGGACGCGGGTTGTGCGAAAGCAAAGGGTGGGGGATGCGCTGCTGGCCGGGTTGGTGTTCGGGTGCTCGGCCCTGGTTCGTCCATCAGCCCTGGCATTCGGCCTGGCGTTCGCGCCGTGGCTGCTGGCGTGGTCGCCGCATCCTGGCTGGCGGCGGCGGACCGCGGTGTTTGTCGTCTTCCTCGTTGCGCTCTATGCGCTCCCGGCGGCATGGAATGTGCGAGCCTCGCTTGTCCACGGCAAGCCCGTCATGTTCTACTCCAGCATCAGTGCGCGTCATGCGTGGACTGGTGCCAATCCACGTTTTGCCCCCGATTTCTACAGCAGGCGGGCACAACATGACACGCTCTGGTCTGATCCCTACGCCTCGGAAGCCGACATGGTCATGCGCCTGGAGCGCGAGACCAAGGAATTCATAGCAAAGGATCCGGTTCGATACTACTTTGGATGCATATGGCGGGCGCTGCTGCTGCGAGAGTCAAAGGTGGACCGCCTGCACAAGCCCGAGGGTAAGGAGTTTGACTTCACTGCTCTCGTTGTACTGGCCACATGCTGGCTGTGGCTGCTGGTACCGTTCGGACTGTGGCGCGCGATGAGGGTGAGGGTTGCCTTCGAGGAGCCCGGCGGAAAAGTTGTGGAAGTGCCGGGGTGGGTGTGGAGCGGGGCAATCACAAGCGCGGTCCTGCTCGCACTTGTCGGCGCTGGTGTGTACGGTGCGAGTGACCGGTACCGGTGGCCGCTCGAAATCATCCTGTTCCCGTTCGCGGCATTGGCGCTGGTGTCCATGGCAAGTCTTGCCAGGGTGAGTCTTACCGGGAAGTGGCGGATAGTGGTGCCGGACAGGCCGGTGACTCGTACTGCGCGGATTCTTATTGGTGGCGTTGTGGCGAGTCTTGCCGTTGTCACGTCCATCTACGTGGGCGGGTTGGTGTGTCGTCACATTGCGCCCGCCCCAAGGGTTGCGCAGGCGCCATTGATTCCCGGAAGTGTCGTATCGAACAGGCTTGAGCAGGCTGGACTGATGGGCGAATTCTCGGCGCAGAAGCCACGGTGGATCCGCTACGAGGATGTGTTTGAGGACCAGGTCAGGCACGATGGCACAGTTGTCGATACGCGCGGGCGGCTGGTTGTCTGGTCGGGCCGCGTCGTGTATCCGGAATACGACGAAGGCGGGAAGGTGCGAAGAGCTGATTTCGAGGTTAATCCATCAGACAATGACTTCGGCGGGACAAGAATGGTTCTCCGCTGCGATGCCGCACGCTTTGACGGTCCTCCGCCGCGCGAGGAAGACATTGTGACG
>JBAXKQ010000107.1:0-11138 GCA_037135275.1 bacterium | reverse complement strand
TATTGCCGTGCTCCTCCTTCTCTACATGTCGTCGGTCCTGCCCATGAACATAGCCGGGTTGGCGCTGATCGGCCTTGCTGTTGCTCTTTTCGTTGTGGATGTGTTTGCGCCAACTCATGGCATCCTGACGGTCGGTGGCATTGTGTCGTTCTTCCTGGGCTCGATGCTTCTTTTCGACAGGCTTGACCCGGTGTACCGGATTTCCATGGCCTTCCTGGTGCCGGCCACGCTGGTGACCGCGGCGTTCTTCCTCTTCATTGTTGGCTCCGGGCTTCGCGCGCAGTTCCTGCCCGCGAGGGTGGGCAGGGAATCCATGGTCGGGCAGCTGGCAAAGGTTGAGACCAGTATCGGTGCCGACGGGGGAATGGTCTTGTATGAAGGCGAGCTTTGGAGTGCGATGTGCGATACCCCGGTTCATCCGGGGCGCGAAGTGGAGATAGTTGAAACAAAGGGCCTGCGGCTGAAAGTCAGGCCCGTCAATACAAAGGAGACGTAGTTATGCCAGCAGGTGATCAGTTCGGCGCGTTGGGAAGGTTGCTGCCCTGGATTGTGGTGGTGTTTGTGATCGCATCGATCATCCTGCCGCAGATGGTACGCATCCTGCGTGAGTACGAGCGCGGCGTCATTTTCCGCCTTGGAAAGCTCATCGGTGCAAAGGGACCGGGCCTTATCTTCCTGATCCCTCTAGTCGACCGTATGGTTAAGATGGACCTCCGGGTGGTTACCATTGACGTGCAGAAGCAGGAAATCATGACGAAGGACAACGTCCCCGCCACGGTGGACGCCGTCATCTATTTCCGCGTGGTGGATCCCGAATCGGCCGTTGTCAAGGTCGAGAACTTCATGATGGCGACATCGCTCATCGCGCAGACAACACTGCGCAGCGTCCTCGGCCAGGGCGATCTTGATGAACTGCTGTCGCAGCGCGACAAGATCAACCAGAGGCTCCAGGAGATCATCGACACGCACACTGGACCGTGGGGCGTGAAGGTTGTCAATGTCGAGGTCAGGGATGTTGTACTGCCCGACACAATGAAGCGCGCGATGGCAAAGCAGGCTGAGTCGGAGCGGGAAAGAAGGGCCAAGGTCATCAATGCCGAAGGCGAGTTCCAGGCGGCAGAGAAGCTGGTCCAGGCGGCCCACATGATCAGCGCCGAGCCGATAGCGCTCCAGTTGCGATTCCTTCAAACAATGCGCGAGATAGCCAGCGAACACAGCACTACGACGTTCCTGCCGATTCCGATGGACCTGTTTTCGCCGTTCATCAAGAAATTGACTCAATAACGGGCCGGGAGCGATCTATGGATCTTGCTGGCAGGACCGCGATGGTTACAGGTGGCGCCTTGCGTCTGGGAAGGGCCGTTTGCGAAGCTCTGGCCGCCAGGCAATGCAACCTGGTGATCCACTGTCGCCGGTCCCGCAAGCAGGCTGCAGCACTGTCCCGCGATCTCCGCAGGGGCGGGGTGTCGACGTTTGTGGTCAATGGCGACCTGTCGACAGGGGCCGGCTGCCGGGCGGTGATGCGGCAGGCATGCCGGGCGGCGGGGAAGATTGATATCCTGGTCAACAATGCGTCTGTCTTCGGCTGCGACCGGATAGCCGGTATGACGGAGAAGAAGATGCAGGAGCAGCTTCGGGTCAACTTCATCGGCCCGGTGATGCTCATGCGTGAGTTTGTCCGGCAGACTGCTGCCGGCAAGATCGTCAACATGCTGGACCGCCGGGTCGCCGGCAATGAAGCCGGCTGTCTCCCTTACCTTCTGTCAAAGAAGGCGCTGGGGGAACTGACGCGCAGTGCCGCTCTGGAACTGGCGCCTGGCGTTACCGTCAATGGTGTTGCTCCGGGGCCGGTCCTGCCGGCTGTAGGCAGGGGGCTTCCGCCGGCTATGAGGCTGGCTGGCGCCATTCCGCTTGGACGCAGGCCAGCGCCGGCCGATATTGCGGCGGCTGTTGTGTTTCTGCTTGAGTCCGACGCAATCACCGGCCAGATTCTTTTCGTCGATGGCGGTCAGCATCTTATGGCGGCCGGGGGCGGGTGACGGGGATGGCCGCACTTTGCCCGTGGAGGGTGGGGTGGCTGACGCGCTGGACGCAGACTTCAGGGGAGTATGATCAATGGACAGGATGTTCATCAGGGATCTTGATGTGCAGTGCATCATTGGAACCAGACCGGAAGAGCGGGCAACCAAGCAGCGGGTAATTATCAATGTCGAGCTCGCGTGCGATCTCCAGAAGGCCGCACAGAGCGACAGGCTTGAGGATACCGTCAACTATAGCGCGCTCTGCAGGAAACTGGTCGAAATGTCCGGGCAGAGCCGGTTCTTCCTTGTCGAGAAGCTGGCCGGTGAGGTTGCGCGCGTCTGTCTGGAAGAGCGGATGGTATCTTCTGTGTCAGTCACCGTTGATAAACCAGGGGCGCTTGACAGGGCCCGCAGCGCGGCCGTTACCGTGAGCCGCAGTCGCGAGGTATAAGTCCCGTGCCCACACAGTGCCACCTTGTTGGAGTCGCCGGATCAGGCATGAGCGCTCTCGCCCAGCTTTTGCTGGCGGAGGGAGTGCAAGTGTCGGGGTCTGACCGTTTCTCGGACAGGGGCGAGGATCTTGAAGTCATCACCAAGCTGCGCGCCGCAGGCCTGGTGCTCTTTCCACAGGATGGGTCAGGGGTTCCGCCGTCGGGCAACTGCACTGTGATTGCGAGTTCTGCGGTTGAGGCGACAAACCCGGACATTGCAGCGGCGCGCAACAGCGGCGCGGAGGTGGTCGGCCGCGCCGAAATGCTGGCCAGGCTGGCCACTGGCAGGGAGTGCATTGCCGTTGCCGGCACGTCCGGCAAGTCCACCGTGACGGGGATGGTTGGTTGCCTCCTCGAGGGCGTGGGCGCGGATCCTACGGTTGTCGACGGTGGCGCGGTGGTGAACTGGGTTAGTGACACGGCCGTCGGGAACGTGAGGGTGGGCAGGACCGGGCCGTGGGTTATCGAGACGGATGAGAGCGATAAGTCGCTTCTCAAGTTCAGTCCCACCTGGGCCATCATCACCAATATCGGTGTTGACCACTTCGATCTCGCCGAGTCAGAGGCCCTGTTCAAGGCGTTTGCTGCGCGTGTCCGGAATCCAGTGGTTGGACCGGACTGCATCGGCGCGGGGGTGCGGATCCTCGGCGAATCATTCTCCGGAACACTATTCTCGTGGCACGAGGTCGACTTCAAGGTTCCGGTTCCGGGACGCCACAACGTGAGCAACGCAGTTCAGGCGCTGACTCTTTGTGAACGGCTCGGCTATGCCGCGAGGTCGCTTGTTGAGCCGCTGGCCGGTTTCAGGGGCATCGAGCGGCGATTGCAGGTGGCGGGGATGCTGAACGGCGCAGTCATCATCGACGACTTCGGCCACAATCCCGCCAAGATCCGGGCGTCGTGGGAAACCGTGGCGCCGCATTTCCGCAGGATCATAGCCGTCTGGAGACCGCATGGCTTCAGGCCGCTCGAGTTCATGCAGGAGGAGCTTGTTGCCACCATCGCTGACGTTTGCCGCGGCGGTGATGAGTTCGGCGTAGTGCCTGTTTTCTACGCCGGTGGAACGGTGACGCGACGGGTGACGTCGGAGACATTTGTCGAGCGGTTGAAGGCCGCCGGCGTTGCGGCTGTCTTTCATCCGGACCTCAGGACTTGCGAGGAACATCTCGCCGGCCACGCCGGGCCGGGGGATGCCGTGTTGATCATGGGCGCGCGGGATCCCGAGCTCCCGCGGTTGGCGCGCGCCCTTGCGGCGAGGCAAGGCAGATGAAGGCCAGTGCGCCGACAGCGCCGCATGCGAGCCCCACGACATAGACCAGCAGCGACAGCGCCACTGACGTCACGGCAGGCACGCCGACAGCGGAGAGCAGGATCACCATCGCAGCTTCGCGGAGGCCGAGACCGCCCGGTGTCACCGGGAGCCCGGCAACGCACGTCGCCATCAGGTAAAGGGTGAAGAAACTCGTGAACGGCACCTGCTCGCCCAGCGCCATTATCAGGCTGTAGCCCGCCGCAACGCCGGCGACCTGTCCCAGTATCGAAAGCCCGAATCCCCTGGCAACAAGCCCGGGGTGGGTGACACACAGGCGGACAGCCGAATAGGCTCTCTTCAGCATGCTGCCGACCGATGCCTTCTGCTCGAGTCTTCTGAGAAAACCCAGCTTCTCGAACAGGTCGTGCTTGAAGAGCAGGAAGAACAGGATGAGAAACACAAACGCCGCCGCGATCAGAACAAGGAACACGGCCCGCGTCAGTGTATTCGAGAACACGAACCCGGGTTGCAACGCCATTACCACCAACGGGAGGATGATCAACGACGGCAGGCCAAGCATCCTGTCGATGACCACCGTCAGGAAAAGCTCCGTCTTCCCGCGATCGGATTCACGGGATGTGTAGTAGCCACGCACAAGATCACCGCCAACCGCGCCGGGCATGAACGAGTTGAAGAAGACGCCGACGAACGAAATGGAGAATATCCGTCCCCACGCAAGTTCCAGTTGCTGGGTGTCAAGAATGAGCTTCCAGCGGACTGTGATGGCGACGATGCCGGAGAAGAACAGCAGGAAGCCGCCAGCCAGCCATGGCCACCGGTCAAGAGTGCCGCGTATGATGTCCCCGAGAAATGACAGGCCCGACCTGGAGATTCTCCAGGCTTTCCAGCTGATGGACTGGATTCCGGCTTCCGATACGGCGGTCAGCGTGCCGCCGCCGGCCAACTGCGCCGTGGTTCCCTTGCGCTGGACCGTCTCAAGCAGCAGCCCGCCGTCGACGCCTGCAAGCGCAACGAATACACGCGACGGATCGGCGGCGTCGGTAAGGGTGGTGCCGGCGGCGATCGTCACCGGTTCAGTAAGGGAAAAATCGATACAACACGTGCGCGTGTCGATGCGGTAGAGTAGAAGGGCGACAATGCCCAGCCCGAGGGTGAGGCGGGCTAGGAAACCCGCGAACTTCACGGCCTTCTTCAGCCTTGGTGTCAAGTTATGTGCCTCCCGTCGCGGAGGTTCTTCCGGTATCCCAGAGCACGGCAAGGGCCTTCAGCGCTCCCCGCACATCGTCGGGTGTGCTGTCAGGGTAGGGCTCGAGAACTGTGGGGATCGGCGATGACACGAAGGGCCGGAAGACCTTGAAGTCGATGCTGCCCGCGGGCGGCATGAGGTGGTCGTGCGCAGGCTTGAGCACATCGTGGACGTGCATGCCGGCCAGGAATGGCTGAAGCTTCTCCAGCCACACGACATGGCCGATAAAGCCGAGGTTCTCCCGGATCTGTGCGTGCCCGATGTCGTGCCAGTATTTCAGGAAAGGCGAATTGAAGTGACACAGGAGCTTTTCCATTTCTGACTCGGTTGGGATGGATTCCCATGTGGGCAGGTTCTCAAGGGCCAATGTAACATTCGCCTGTTGAAGGACTGGCATGAGTTGCTCGATGCTTTCGTAGAGGTGCTGGATCTGCGGTGGTGCCTTCCGTTGCCTTTCGGCAAGAAGACGATCCTTGATGCTATCGTACTTCGGGGTGAATTGCTGTCCCTTGCAGGCCAGGGTCATCAGGTCCCGCGAGAGATGCCGCATCTGCACATTGCCGGCATGGGTGACCACGATCGGGATGCCCATTTCAGACGCGAGCATGATCGTATCGCCAAGGTGTCTGATGGCAAGTGAGCGCACTGCGCGGCTCGGGTCCGCCAATGTGAACAGTTCAGGAGATGCGTATGGGGCCGTCGGGGGGAGGGGACAATAAGCGTGAGCGCTTGTTATGGATACATCGCCGCTCTGCGTCATCTTGCTGACGCCCTCCAGCAGACGCACGTGAAGGTCGTAGCCCAATTCGACGTTGCGACAGCCAAGGTCAATGATCTCGCCGATCATTGCCTCGCCGGATGAATGGCGATGAGCGTTCCATCTGGTGGAGACGCTGAGAATCATGATGCTCCGGGTTGCGATCACCATGAGTGGCAGAACAGATGCCACCGTCGGCGGAAAACGGTCCTGCCGGCACGACGCGTTACATATACAGCGCCAGTGTAACTTCTCGCGACTATGCCGGCAGAACGGAACTACCTGGACATGGCCCGCGCCCTGGCGCGCGCTGCCTTGCGTCTCTTCTTCTCGCTGGGTTTCTCGTAGTAGCGGTGGCCGCGAATCTCGCGCATCATGCCTTCTTTGTCCATTATCTTCTTGAGGCGTCTGAGCGCCTTTTCGATCGGCTCGCCTTTTCTCAGTTTGATCTGAAGCACAGTATTATCTCACTCTCCCTTCATATTGTGCATGGATAGACCGCCCGGACAACTCCCGTGGAGCGCTCGGGCATTCGGGAATCTATTTGAAGGGGAGGGTGAAGTCAACGGCAGACTTGGTGAAATCATCATGCGGCAATCACCCCGGTCCGGAGGTCGTCGGGACACCGGCGCGGGATGTGTGCCATGGCCGGGCAAGTAGCCAGAGGGGCGCAACGTCGTTGTGCGTGCAGCCGCAGAGGGCCCTGTTGATCCGGCCCTGACGCGCGTCACATGGCGCTCATGAAGAGAAGAACGGACAGGAAAGACTGGCATCTCTGGCATATCTTGCTACCATGGGATGGGCGGACCAGACGGTGACCGTGGATGACGGGCGCTTCGTCCCGGACCGCCGGTTGACGTGGAGGAGATGATCATGAGGATAGGCATACCCAGGGAGACAAAGGTCAGGGAGGGCCGTGTGTCATGCACGCCCGGCGGAGTTGCCGAACTTGTCCGGAACGGACATAGTGTTGCCGTGCAGCAGGGAGCCGGGCTGGCGAGCGGCTTCTCGGATGAACAGTACCGGGCCGCAGGAGCGCAGGTCGTGGCCGGGGCCGCGGATGCCTGGAGCGCGGACATGGTCATCAAGGTCAAGGAGCCCCTGACGCCTGAGTTCCGGTTTCTCAGGCCCGACCTGATACTGTTTACCTACCTCCATCTGGCGGCGGCGCCGGAGTTGGCCCGCGCACTCCTGGCGAGCGGCACCACGGGCTTTGCTTACGAGACTATTGAGGTGGGTCACCACTTGCCACTGCTGGAGCCAATGAGCGAAATAGCCGGGCGCATGAGCGTCGTAGTGGGGGCGCACTACTTGAGCTGCGCCCTCGGTGGCAAGGGTGTGCTGTTGGGCGGTGTGCCGGGTGTGCTGCCCGGGAATGTTCTTGTCATCGGTGGTGGCACTGCCGGGTACAATGCAGGTCGCATGGCGGTCGGCCTGGGAGCCTCGGTGACCGTGCTTGAGGTCGACATGGAGCGTATGCGTTTCCTCGATGTTGCGCTGGAACGGCGAGCCCGCACGCTGTACGGCAGCGGGCAGAACCTTGCCGAGATGCTGCCCGGCACGGACCTTCTGATCGGTGCTGTTCTGGTGCCAGGGGCGAAGGCGCCGCGCCTGGTGAGCCGGGAAATGCTCAGGCTCATGAAGCCTGGATCCGTACTGGTGGACATCGCGATTGATCAGGGAGGTTGTGCGGAAACCTCGCGTCCTACGACACATGACGCCCCCGTGTATGTCGAGGAGGGCGTAATCCATTACTGCGTTGCAAACATGCCGGCGGCCTACGCCCGCACCGCAACCCTGGCTTTGACCAATGCGACGCTGCCGTATGCTGTCAAAATTGCCAACCTGGGCTGCGATGGGGCGTTGCGAAGCGTGCCGGAGCTGCGTAAAGGACTGAACACCCGGCGCGGCGCGCTGACCTGTCGCCCGGTGGCCGATGCCCTGGGACTGCAGTGTTCAGAAGTGGCCGGAACCGTTGTCGAATGACGACACGCATCGCGAGCCTGGCATGCATGGTGCTTCATGTCTGCTGACGCCCGGGTTTTCCGTGTCTGCATCGGTCTTCAATGCCAGATGACAACTGGTTTGAAGTGCGGCCAGGCTCGTTCCATCATTTGTCGTTGACCGCCGGCCGTGGGCTGCTAAAGTTCGCGCGCTATGTCAGACATAATCAGACAGCGCCGCAATGTCGCCCCGGATGCCGCAACCCGCGTCCTGGCATGGCTTCAGGAATTGATCCGCACCAGGAAGCTGGGGGTGGGTGACGCGCTTCCCGGAGAGCTGGAAATTGCCCGCCGTGTCGGTGTTGGTCGATCCGCCGTCCGCGAGGCGCTGATTGCCCTGAAGGTGCTGGGAATCATCCATTCCCGGCGCAAGGGCGGCATCCGGCTAGTGCGCGATCCGGTGCTGCTGGAGTTGCGACGCTACTTCGGCGACGAGCTTGCCGATGGACGGACATACTCCGATGCGATGGCTTTTCGCGCTGCGCTTGAATGGGGCCTGGTCCCGCTCATGCTGGACCGGGTCACCCCACGGACAATCCGCAAGCTGAGAGAAGTGATCGACTCTGTCGGAACTTCCGGTGCGGAGTGGTCCGACATAGGTTCGGCCGAGATACGTTTTCATACCGGGCTTATCGCCGGATGCGGCAATCGCCTCGCAATGCTGTGCGCGTATCTCTATGGGCCCATCTTCAGGCTCGATCGCGTTCGTAAACCCTGCGCTGCTGATGTCCACCTGTGGCGCCGGGAACACACGCCCATTGTGGATGCCTTGGAACGGACGGATGCGGCGAAGTTCCTTGTGGCGATGCGGAAGCACACCCATGGGTATATGCGGCTCCGGGGCCAGAGGCGGAATCGGATTGCATTGTCGGAAGACGGAGGCTGAAGGATCGGTATCTGGTTTGCTCCACACAAGGGTACTTCGCGATGCTGGCGCGAACGGGCAGGCAGCCCCCGCCGCAATATTCCGCACCGGCGGTACGCACGTGGAATAGTGCAGGTGAAGCGGGAAGCGGGTCGGAATCGAGATTGCCAAGGAGACAGGAATGTTGAACACACAGGCTTTAGACAAGGATCCGAAGAATAGAGCCGATTGCCTTTGGCAACCCGTTCGGCTCCGCACGCGCCTGACGCAATTTGAAGGCTGTCACGAGCAGGCTCATGCCTGCCACGACTTCCCCGGTTCGGCGGCAATGAACCTGTCCGCCAACTTCGCGGGTGCAACGTGGGAAATCGCAGCCGCCATGCAGCCAGTCGCCGACCGGCCGGATGCTCTCGATGGTGAAATCACCTTCCGCGTGACCGGCGGCGCGGCCCGTGAGGTCGCGGTCGCGGTTGAGTGGCCGGTCGAATCCTGGTCGCGCGAGGTCTTTGTCATGCTGCCGGCCGCAGCCTACAACGGCAACCGCTACCCGGGCCGGCTCTACAAGTATCCACCCATGGTGCACGAACCAGCCGACATCGGTCCCAACGCGCCCGTTCTGGTTACGGACGTGCCGCGGCTCAACCACGAGGACGGCAAGCCGTCGCGCCTGCAACTGCTGACCGGCGACCTGACCACCCCCGCCATCTGCTTCTACAATCCACGGTCCGGCGAAGCCGCGATCATGCTGACCGATCAGGGCAGCGCCCTCGGCAACCACGGTGTGGCGGTGGAGGAGAGCCTCGACCGATCCTCCGCCGTGCTGCGCCTCGAGGCGCCGGGTGTGCGGCGTGACACACTCTACACCATGGTCAATACCGCCACGCCATCCTGGGACCGCGGCGCGGACTGGGCCGTTGGTAAAGCCGTTACGCTCCGCTTCCGCATCTACCGCTTCCCGGCCGCCAATGTGCAGGCCATGTACGACCGCTTTGCCATGGTCCGCAAGGATCTGACCGGTCCCGTCCGGCTCCAGCACCGGCTGCCCCTGTCGGCGGCCTTCGCCATCGCCGAAGAGAAGCATCAGCGCGAAAACTGGTGCGAAGAGGGCTATTACCGGGTGGGCACGCATGATTCGGCCGCGGCCTGCAAATATGCGGACTGGCAGCTCGGCTGGGTCGGCGGCAGCATGACGCCGGTTGCCTTCCTCGTCGCCGGGCAGGCCGAATCGCGACAGCGCGCTGTCCGCAACCTCGACTGGATGTTCGAGCGTGCCCAGCTTCCCAGCGGCCTCTTCTATACCATGTACTCCAAAGGGGCGTATTGCGGAGACGGATTCGATCTTCCGGGCACCGACCGCTGGTACATGGTCCGCAAGCAGGCGGACGGTCTTTATTTCCTGATCAAGGCCTTCCATGTACTCCGCGGACAGGATGCGACATGGCGCCTGCCCGCGCGCTGGGAAGCCGGCACGCGGCGCCTGGCGGACCGCTTCGTGGACACATTCCGCCGGTTCGGCCAGCTCGGGCAGTACCTGGATTGTGAGACCGGCGACGTGGTCGTTGGCGGTTCGACCGCCGCCGCCATGGCGCCGGGCGCGCTGGCGCTGGCAGGTCAGTACTTCGGCCAGCCGGCCTACACTGAAACTGCCGAGGCCCTCGCCCGGCAGTTGGACGAACGTGACGTGCGGACCGGCATCACCACCGGCGGTCCGGGCGAGATTCTCAAGTGTGCCGACAGTGAGTCGGCCTTCGCCATGCTCGAATCATTCGTGGTGCTCTACGAGGTCACCGGAAAGCCTCACTGGCTCGAACGCGCCGGGGCGATGGCGGCGCAGTGCCTGACCTGGTGCGCATCATACGACTACGCCTTCCCGCCCGACTCGCCGTTTGGCCGACTTGACATGCGCGCGGCCGGCTCGGTCTGGGCCAACGTGCAGAATAAGCACAGCGCGCCCGGCATCTGTACCCTTTCCGGCGACGCGCTGTTCAAGCTCTTCCGCTACACCGGCAACCGGCTCTGGCTCGACCAGATCCAGGAAACCGCGCACAACCTGCCGCAGTACCTCTCGCGTGCCGACCGGCCGGTGGGCGAGCCGCCGTGGATGCGGTCAGGCTACATGTGCGAACGGGTCAATTTCAGCGATTGGGAAGGTCTCGGCAATATCGGCGGCAGCCTGTTTGGCTCCTGCTGGCCCGAGGTGACGCTGTTCCTGACCGCCGTGGAACTGCCCGGCATCTATGTGCAGCCGGACACCGGCATGCTCTGCGTCTTCGACCATCTGGAAGTCCGGCTGCTGAAGACAGAGGGCGACACGGTGACGCTTGAGTGCCGTAACCCGACCGCCTTCGATGCCGGGGTCCGGGTGTTTGTCGAGCGCTCCACCGACGCCGGGAAGATTCTCGGCCAGGCCGCCGCCTTGCGCTGGCCGGCCTATCCGGTACCGGCGGGGGCGACGCGGCAGATCAGTATTCCGGCAAGGGCA
>JBAXKQ010000106.1:0-11320 GCA_037135275.1 bacterium | reverse complement strand
CCCATGGCCTACTCCTCCCTTGGCCATGTGACAACCTATTTCAGGACGCGACCTCAACTTTCCACTTTCTACTTTCTACGATCCCCTCGCTCCGCTGGGAGTCTCGACACATTTCGGCGGAGACCTTTCGCGCCAGACCGGTCCCCATCAGCGTTCATCTGCGTTCATCCGCGGCTAATCTCTCTCTGCTCTTTCGGAAGAGTAACCGCAGATGCACGCAGATTTACGCAGATATCGGCGCTTCCGGGATCAGCGGGCGATCTTCTATTGCGGGTGGTGCTGTGGAAAGCAGATAGGAGGCAGAGGACTAAGGAGTTGGACTAAACGTAAGCGACGAAGTGTGGGACGAAGTGTGTAGAAAGCCGATACTGTCCCAGCCTTCAGCGACCTGACAACCTAGCAACCCAACAACCTAACAACTACTCCCCGTGCCGTTGCCGGCAGCCTACGTTCTATTTCCTACGCTCAACACTCTTGCCCCTCTTCTCTGCCCACTGCAGCAGCTCCGCGTGGAACACGGACTGTGCCGCCAGCAGTTCGTCAGTTACCCTGGACTCATCACCGGGCCGCACCACGACGCCACGGCTGGTGGCAAGGAAGGTCAGGTAATCACTGCTCGCCCACGCCGGCTGCCTCAGTTTCAGGAACGTCAACAGGTCGCAGCGCGAGTTGTTCCATTTCACCCGGACAGCCATCTCAAGGCTCTTCAAAGGGTGCCTCAAGCTGCTGAGCTTGAAGCCCTCCCACTCCCACTCCGGACTGATCGGCTCAGCAATCCTGGGAAAGGCCATATTCCTGATATCCTCCGTTGAACCGCCAAAGTCACTGGCCCGCAGCATCGCCGAGCACCATATCGAAACATCGCCGACATCCGACGTCAGCCGCCACACCTGCACACGCGGCAACGCCGTCTCCGCTTGTTCATCCACCCCGGCAACACCGGACATCTCGCGTGCCGCAACCTCCCTGAGTAGCTCAACCTTGTAGCCCTTGAGCCTCATGCAGTCCGGCATGTTGTAGCCGTGCGCCATGCGAACCAGCGTCGCCACAACGACACCACGATCCTGATCCCGACTCTGCTCACGCTCCACCCTGAACGCCAGAAGATTCGGCGCGGTAGGATCATTTGCCTGGACATCGGCAGGAAGAAGTGACCAGCCTGCCGCCTTCGGCGCAAATGTCGCAAAATCGGCACTCGTCATGTTGAATGGACTGAACGGCCGCCTGCTACGGTTGGCCAGCACCTCCCATCCCACCACCAGGGCGATAGAAGCCACCAGGAAGAGGGGAACAAATGCAACGGAGAGAGTCTTTGCAGTTGGTTGTGTTGTGGCCATGTTATTGTTTGTTGGGTGACTGCTACGACGCAACGCCGGAGGGCACTCCCTAGCGACGGCGAGTCAGTTCTCCCGCGTCCGATACGCCACCCATCCCTCACCTTCGGCCACTCTCGAGCAGGCGCGAAGGTACGCTGCCATCTCAGCATTTTCACGGAAATGCGGCTCAGTCTCCCACTGGTCATAGATGATGTAGCGCACCTGCTGATGCCTCACAAACATCTCCATGGTCGGCGGGGCATAAGTGCGAGTCGGCAAGAATATTGGACTGATCGCATAGCCTTTTGCCTCAGTCCCGGCAGCCACTTGCGGGCACGCCAGGAATGTGCGGCCATCGAGCGCCTGTTTGTTCAACCAATGAAGAGCGGCCAATGGTGGATTGGACCGGCGCATACTTACCCACCCTGCACTCACCCGCACGACGCTCAATAGGATCACCAATGCAGCCACAGTGCGCAACCCCCACACTTGCCAGGGCAAGCGAAGTCGCGCCACAGCCGCAGCGAAAAGAAGAACTGCCGGTATGATAAGCGGAGCCACGTATTGGCCGTGCCACCACTGCACACCAAGGAACACAATACCACCAACCAACCACACAACCATTTGCAGCGCAAACATGTCCCGCCACAGCCGCATGAAGACAAAGAGCAACAGTGCAACAAATGCCACAATGGCGAGGTCGCTGTGCGCGACGCAGATATACCTGGCCATTTCAAGAAATGATTGAGGAGATAGACCAAACCTGCCGAAGCTAACCACGGACCAACCCGGGGGACCCTTGGACAATTCATGCCGGTAGGTGGTAATGAATTGTTCAGGAGACACTCGTGACACCAGGAAGATAACCAGGAGAGCACCTGCGACGCCGCAGCCTACGGCTATCAATCGAGAGAACAACTCCTTCCTCCGCTCCCGTGTCAAAGAGGGGAGCAGAAGGCATGGCAACAAGTAGATGGCATTTGATTTGTAAGACAGCAACAGCGCGATACACAAGGCCATAGCAGTGTTCTGCCAACGCATCCGTGTGGTCGAAACCATCATGGTGAGCAGACTGAAGAATATCACTCCGTTTTCCAAATACGCCCGGCGATTTATTATGATCATAGTGAAACTCAAGCCCGCTAGGACTATACCCCACAAGGCAGTCCGGCGATCATAGTGGCGCTTCAGGATAATCCACATAAGAATCAACGAGCCCACTCCCAGCATTCCGCCCATAAGTCGGACCGAAAAGCACGTGGCCGGCACCAGGTGAAACAAGCACCATGTAATTCCAAAGTGGAGCGGCCCCGCGAACACCTGATGGACATTATTCATGCCCCTGTCCGAAAAGAGAACAGCGTTTCGGGCTTCCAGGTTCCAGAGACCCTCATCAGGCCCGAGAAGAGGGTACGTCTGGATGTCGTAAAACCGCGAAACAAGGACAACCCCTAAGAGCAGCACAAGTGCCAGCCATCGCATGCCTGTGGTCACCAGAGTCATAATCCCCATCCTCGCAGCAAGGTGGTATACCTGCTCCACAGCTTCAAACACATCGAATGCCGAAAGCCAGTATTACTTCTGTTTCCGCCGCAACTCACGCTTGAGCTTGACAATGCCCCACAACTGTTCAGCACAGATCCAGAACAACTGCGAAATGAAGAAGATCGACGTACTGCCAATCTTCCGGGCGTAGTGGGGCACAGGAACCTCAATGATCTTGTACCCCATATGATGGGCGCGAACCACAAACTCTGCCGTAAAGAACGATAAATGCCGCACTTGCGGTGCAATGCGAGTCACCGCCTCGCGCCGTATGAGACGGAAGCCCGTGTCCATGTCGCAGTATGGAACACGAAAGAACAGTCGCAACAGGAGATTCTGGCCACGCGACAACCAGACACGGTAGAAAGGATCCCTCCGCGGTGCTTTCATGCCAAGAATGATATCATGCGTCTTGCGGTACGGTTCAAGGCGCCAGAAATCAATGGCTGCAAACTGGTAGTCCGAGTCCACAAGGAATATCCATGGCTTGGTGGCATGCCCAATGGCATCCCTTACCGCCCGGAGGTACCCCTTTCTTTCGTTGCTCATGAAGACCCGAATTGGAAGCTCGGTGGCAAGCCGCTCGAGAACAGACTTTGTGTCATCGGAACTGCCGTCCTCTGCAACGATAACCTCCAAGTCCGGCACTCGCCCGGACAATTCGTATATGTAATTACGCAACGTCTGTTCAATGATGAAGGACTCGTTGTGCACCGGAAAGACCATCGACACTCCACCATCCGCCGGATCGGCTGGACCTCGTGCAACGGGTTGTTGTGCGACGAGATTGTCTTTGTTGCTCATGTTGTTCACCTTATTGAAGGCTGCACCTCTCTACCGCCTTAGCATAGACGCTTTATATGGACTAATACGAGCACAGATACGCAAAGGATCCCAGGCCACACGATGCAACTCCAACACCATGCAACCATCCTTGTACCACTCTCCAGCAGTTGAGCCCTCTTCCATCACGCGTACGCTTTATTGAGCAGGACGATGGAAATATATACATAGACAAGACTCCCAAACGTCCCGACTGTGCCGTACAGAAGGACTTCCCTCCACGAAAGAGACAGCCGGCGACAATGATCCGGCAAGAGTGCCTGTGCAACCATCGGAACGGCATTCAGTCCCACCAACAGGAAGAAGAGAGGATACTGATACGCCCTTGAGAGGAAGTATGATGACACCATAAAGCCGGAGGTCGCCGCAATCGCCAGTCCAGCAAAGCGCGCCACATACCTGGCGTCTGTCGACTCAGCGTTCCTGAGCTCATTCCGCACACGCCACGAGCCAACAACGCCTGCGACAAGCAGCGTGACCCACACCCAGTATCCAAACAACCCAAGCTCGGAATAGCACAGCACAAATGCGTTGTGAATCGCCCTGTCATCCTGTACGTAATCGGATATCATGCCATATCCCACACCGAATAATGGATTCTGCTTGAAGGCATAATTCGCCTGTCCCCAGAAAACGACCCTGTCATGAGCTGATTCATCGAGAAATGGTCCGGCATATGGACACAGCCCCAGTGCGCCAACGGCCATCATAAGCAGGAGCGGCCATAGCCATCGTCGTGGAACCATCTGGATAATTCCAACCGCCACTGAGGCCAATAGTGCCAATAATCCACCCCTTGATTGAGTCGCCAGAATGCCGCTTATCAAGAGTGCGGTTATGCCGGCCCCGATAACAAAGGCCACCACCCCGCCCATCCTCGTCAGTACGAATGCGAACGGAATCCCTGTTGCCAGAATCTGCGCAAGATCGTTCGGATCTCCAAAAATGCCAAAAAACAGGCTCCTGAAACTGTACTCATCGCTCCCCGGCGACGTCTTCAACAACGGCATCTGCTGAGCGAATCCATACCCGTACTTCTGCTGAAGCAACGCATGCACCGACATCACACAGGCCATGGATACAAACACCATGGCAATGGCCCGCAATCGCGAGGGGCGATCCGTTACGCTGAACAGCAGTATGCAAAAGAAGGATAGTTTCCACACCTCCGAGAACGCCGCAACCATCCCAGCCAAATATGTATTGGCCACATGTGACATCATTGCGCTGACTAGAATGCCAGCAAAAAGAAACGTAGCCGGCTCCGCCGGTATCCTTGCCCGTTTCTCACTGCATTCAACAAGAAACCCTAGACACGCGATGGCTGTCACAATGTCGAGAATCGGAAATCCATACAGCCCCGGAACCAGCCACTCCTGTGGCCGCCAGAAGACCAGGATCATAAAGATAAGGGCGAAGAAGAAGCTCATGGGGATAGAGTTACAGGGTTGAAGAGGGTTACAGAGTTACAGGGACGGAGAGTTACAGGGTGGCTGGGATACAGAGTTACAGAGTTACAGGGGGTTAGGGTTGCGGGGCTACTGAGGGTTACAGAGTTACAGGGCATATGGTGACCAGAGATTCGGAGTTTGAGAGTTACAGAGTTTCACAGTTACAGGGTTACAGGGTTTCGGAGTTACAGAGAGAGACAGGGAATGGGGTTATGGGTTTGCAAAAATGGAGCAAAGGGTTGTGAGGAGGAGGGTTGGGACGATTTCAGTCCAGGTGCTTGTTTTGCTCAGAGACTTGATCAACCCCCAGATCGCGGCCGAGCATTGGCGACACTGCCCAGTCAGGTTGTCAAACTGCGCCTGGGTGATGTATTCCTGATCGAGGGCAACATAACACAGACTGCGCACCTCGCCACATGAGCCGCGGGATATGAATAGATACTTCATGAAATCCTTGTTGCTGCCTCGCTCAAAACCCTCGGCAATGTTGTTCATGACCGAGACGGACGCACGCCTGATCTGGTCGCAAAAGCCGTAGTCCCTCTGGCTGATGGTGCTGGCAATGGCATATGCGTCGCGACTCAACACCCTCGCAATCTGCCAAATCACCAAATCCTCAAACCTCTCCACCTTCCCCACACTCCCCCCCCCTCTGTCCCTCTGTAACTCTCCGCCTCTGTAACTCTGTAACTCTCTGCCCTGTAACTCTGTAACCCTCTGCCTCTGTAACTCTGTAACCCTGTAACCCTCTGCCTCTGTAACTCTTCTCTCCCCCCTCACCTCTCCATCCCAAACACCACGATTCTGATGGTCCGGAGGAGAATCTGGAAGTCGAGGCGGATCGAGAGAGTCTTGATGTAGTAGAGATCAAACTCCAGCTTGCGGGCGACATCGTCAACGGTGTTCACGTACGTGTAGCGGACCTGCGCCCAGCCGGTTATGCCGGGTGGGACGTTTTCCCGCTCCCTGTAGTTCGGAATCCGCCTCTCAAGATCGGCGACGATCCCTGGCCGCTCCGGCCTGGGTCCCACAAGGCTCATGTCGCCACGCAGCACGTTCCAGACCTGCGGGATCTCATCCAGTCTGAACTTCCGAAGCAAACGCCCGACACGGGTAACCCGCGGGTCATTATTCGGCGACCACACCTCCTGGCCCGGCGCCTCGGCATTCACAATCATGGTTCTGAACTTGTACATCCTGAAGATCTTGCCGAACTGGCCGACCCGGTCCTGAGCGTAGAGCATCGGGCTGAACGGCGCACTGAGCTTGACCAGCAGGGCCACCGCCAGACCGGCCGGCGCCAGGATCAACGACATAAGAGCCGTCACAGCGACATCAAAGAGCCGCTTCACCCTTCGAACAACGGCCATGGACGGCGCCATTGAGGCCTGCATCAACCAGGCCTCGTCCACCAACTCCAATGGCACCCGCCCATTGTAAAGCTCAACGGCGCCCAGCAGATCCAGGACCTCGACCCCGCCGAAGCGCAGCTTCCACAACGCAGGGAAGCACGCCATCATGTCGTCCCTGCTTCCGGAGCCCATGATGATGATATCAGGATTCATTCCGCTCGCTACTTCAGCGAGCTTGTTTGCCGTGGTCTTCACCACCGGGGCGCCGTCTATGTCGGAAGGGATATCGCCGGGGCCATCGAAGATGCTGATGTATCCGCAGACAACGTGCCTCGGTATCACGTAGCCACCCTCTACCATCTTCCTGACAGCCTGGGCATTCTTGCCGGTTCCCAGCACGACAGTCCGGCACACGAACATGCTGCTTTTCGGCAGAATCTCGTAGACCAAGGCCTTGGCGCCAAGCGTGAAGGCGGCATAGGCGACAATTGCGAACAGGAGAACACCCCTGCCGAGAAGCATTTCAAACCAGGCTAGTGAAGTCACGCTGATCACCAGCAATCCGATCGCCAGCGAAAACAGCCAGTTCACCAGGAGATTGAACCTGTAGACTGTGGACTGAAGGCTGTAGTTGCCGCCCACGTAGTTCCCGACAACAATCGCCGCACAAAAGAGAAACCACCCGTCCATGTGGCCGCTGAAATAATCCCCGACCGAATTCTCAAGCGGGACCAGCCCGAGCGAAGGCCCCAGCCACCCCCTGATGATGATGCCTGCCGCCACGGCGGCAACCAGGCACACAACATCAAGCGCGGCCAGCCAGAACGCGCCCTCCCTTACAAAATTCCTGCGCATGCTCATTGTTCGTCGCTCTCTGCTCGCCGCGAACACTTCACGCATCACGCCCATCACTCCACCGGTAGCATGGCGCGGCGCAGGGCTTTTCCAATCCGCTGCAGAACCGCCCGGAATATCCCCACCTTCTTCCGCGAACCCCTGACGCCGTCGGAATAGTGGTCATAGTCGTAGCCGTAGGCATAGGAATACGCATAGTACGCATAGTTCGGGTACTGGTACGCATAGTAGAGGCTGCTGACCTTGCTGAGATCAATGTGATTCATAATCACTCCCAGGACGTGGGCCTGGGAGAGCTGGTCCAGCGCATACTTGACCAGGGGTTTGGGCGTCTTGTTCACGCGCGCGACATACACGATCGAACACAGCCCGCGGGCCGCGAGAATCGTCACGTCAGCTGCCCGGAGCACGGGCGAGGTGTCGATCATGATGTAGTCGTACTTCTGCTTCGCCGCGCCAAAGAACGCAGTCAGGTTCGCCTGCTGCAGCAACTCCGCAATGTTGTCGCATTCCTCGCCGCTCGGGGCAAACCACAGGTTCTCCACCTCGGTCTGGACCACGACATCCTGAAGCGGGGTGCCCTTCATGAGTGCGTCGGTTACCCCTGGACTGCGGTCGAAGCCCAGGGACCTGTGCAGCCTGGGCCGCCTCAGGTCCATGTCGACGAGAAGGACCTTCTTCCCGACCTTCGCAGTCATGACCGCGAGGTTCAAGACCGTGATTGTCTTGCCTTCCTTGGCCTCCGCACTCGTAAACATCGCCATCTTCTGCCCGGCTTTGTCCATGGCCGATAGGACGTTGGTACGCAGCACCCGGTACGACTCGATCGCCCCGCTGGCATGCTGCTCCAGGACTATCGGGCGGGCAACTTTGTCGACTCCGTCGCCCTTCCATCGCGGCACACCACCGAGGAACGGGATGCCAAGGAGGGTCTCAACATCCGCAATTGTCTGCATCCTGTTGTCGAACATGTGCACCAGCGTCGCAAGCCCGATGCCCATACCGAGGGCGGCGACAAGAGCGGCCATCATCACCTTGATGGGATCAGGCCAGACCGGCTTGTCCCCGGTCTTGACCGGCGCAATCATGGCAAAATGCTCAGCCTTGAGTTCCTCGGAGATCTTCAGGTCCTGGAGCCTGGAATAGAGCGTCCGGAACAGGGCCTCCCGTCGCTCCACGACCAGCAGTTTGCGGCGATATTCCGATTCGTTCACGCTCGCCCGCCTGAACGTGTTGTTCCAGTCGCGGATTGGCGAATCCAGCGCATCTGACATGATCTTGAGGGCGCGCCGCCGGTCCTTCAATCTGCCATAGGCAACCTCGAACGAGAGCCTGAGCTGTTCCTGAAGATCCTTGATCTGCTGAACTGCCGCCTTTACCTCAGGATGGTCCACCGTGAACTTCGACATCAGCGCGTTCGTCTGCGCCTGCAGCCGCATCAGCTCAACCTTCATCGACGACCACCGCTTCACGTCAGGCGAATCCACCACCTGCTGGCCTTCGGCATTGAACTCAGCCGAACCGGCCTTGTCACCATGTCCCGCCGCAACCCCGCCAGGCTCACCCTTGGAATCACTCACCGGCGTGAGTGTTCCTGCCTTCCGTGCCATGCCCTCGACGTCAGCGACCACGACCGCCCCTTCGTCCTTGACCATGGGAAACTGGGTGTCGAGCAGCAGCAACTCGGTATTCAACTGGTTCTTGTAGCCAAGAAGCGTAAGCAGGTACCTGCGCTCCATGTCACTCGAGGCCGCGACAACATCGTACGCAACAAGCCGGGTGTAGTCTATCAGGTCGTCCTGCGCCTGCCTGATATCGCCTTCCAGAGCCTTGAGCTCCGTCTCAAGCACCTCGACGGCCTTCCCTGAAACATCATCCTTCCTTGCCTCCTGCCGCTTCTTGAACTCATCCCACACCGCACCGACGTACGCACCGGCATAATCAGGTATCGTACTCCTGACACTCAGCGTGAGCACTCCAGCCTGCCCGCGCTCCAGCTGGACACTGAACGGAACCTTCATCCTGCTCAATCCGCCAACCTTCTGCTGCCAGTCCTTCTGGAGCTTCTGAATGACCGTGGTGTGCAGCTCATCGCTCTCAAGAAGCCACGTATGCATCCTCATGGTAGACCACAGCGACCCGGTATCTGATACCGTCAGGGTGGGATCACGGTATATCATGACGACGGCGCTGGTGAGGAATTGCTGGGGAGCCAGCGCAAGGTATGCCGCCCCGGCTAGCAGGCACAGGATTACGCTGAGGAATATGATCTTCCACCTGAAAATGAAGATGGCAAGGTAGGCACGCGGATCGAACTTCGAACCTTCGGTTTGAGCCGGATTCATCATTTGCGACGCACTCCTACCGCAACCGGAATTGGCCACCGATGGCATGCGTCCAACTGATGCGCCATGCACCCGGCACGCTCACCATGCGTGAAATCCGCCCATCCGCCAGGGTTCAGCGCAAAGGCGGCTCAAATCCGTGATACAGAACATGCTTGCGTACCACCCTAAGAAACGGCGTGGTGATGCGGGAGCGTTCCTGCAGCATCATGGCAGGAACGGGAGTCGCCGTTCTTTGAAAATCACCCGGTCGCCGTGCTCGAGGGCAATGTCTTCCTTTGAATCGGCAGCCTCAAGGATCGGTCTGATATCAACCTTGATCTCGGCTTCAAGACCATCCTGCCCCTTCCTGACGACACGCACATTTCCGGAGTCAACCCACTTCGGCAGCTTGCCGATTTTGACCAGGAGATACATCATCGTGCAGGGCTCGTTATTGGAGAAACGCACGACACTGGGTTGCGAGAGCATCATGACGACAATCTGCTTTTCACCAAGCCCGACCTGCTCATCGCCGGGCGAAACATGCACCCAGTCGTTACCCCTGACCGCCACGCGCGGAATGCTCGCCTTGCCGTCCGGTCCCATGAGTGAGTATTCCTCATTGACCCTGCCGGTGAGCGGGATCGGATTCAGCAGGCCATCCCTTGCGATAGTGATCCTGGTGCCCTTCGCCTGCGACCTCAGCCCCTTCGCCCGCAGAAGCGCATCCCTCAGCGTGATCTGCGAACCTGGACCGATCTTGAGGTCGGTGGGCTCATTGACCCAGCCGCTGACGCGAATGGTGTCGTACGAAGCCTTGACGATCCGGACCGCCACGTTGGCGTTGCGGAAACCCCGCTCCTTTATCAGCAGACTCTTGATCTTTACGGTAGCCTCGGAAGTGGTCATGTTGCCCAGGAACACCAGCCCGACATACCTGAACTGGATTGCCGAAGCGGAGTTGACCTCGTATGTCCCAGAGAGACTCTGATCTTCGTCGACTGTGATCTCTACTACGGTTTCGGGTTGAATGGTTATGCGGGTGCGGGATACGGCTGCCTGCGGCGGTTCGGCTGGCGGCTCAGGCTGTGTCCCAGCCACAACCGGCGACGGTTCCGGTGTCTGGGCTGGGGCGGCAGCTTCAACGGGGGACTCGACCGCAGGTTCAGGTTCTGGATCAGCCACTGCCACGGGCTCAGAAACAGGCTCAGGAGCGGCCTCCTGGACGGCTTCCGGGGGGATTGATTCAGCAACGGGTGCGACTTCTTCCTGCGGTTTATAGACAGCCGTAGCAGCTGCGGTCCGGCTTTCCTCCGCCCGCACCTCGGCAATGAGCCGCTGGAGCCGTTCATTGTCGCTCATTCGCTCAGTGGAACACCCGGAAGCAAGAACAAGAGCTCCACAGGCAAGCAAAATGAGCCCACGCAAAGAATGAATCTTCACAGAACCCACAAACCAAGCTGTAGGAAATGTTGGCAAAAAACCCAACCTTTCACCCGTCGAGCTAGAAACCTGAAACATTCAATCGGTTCCAACATACCGCATGCCCCGGTAAAGCGCAACTTGAAAATGAGGACTTGCCGTGGAGTTTTCAAAAGCGGAATTCTTGGAGCGAGCAAAAGCGGAAAGTG
>JBAXKQ010000105.1:0-11398 GCA_037135275.1 bacterium | reverse complement strand
GACTTGGTGGGATGACTCAATTTCCTTCTTCATTCTGGCGTCCATATCGCTACGATACAACTCATCGAGGAGCGGCTGGAGGTCGCCGTCGATGATCCTGTCCAGCGTATAGAGCGTGAGATTGATTCGGTGATCCGTGAGGCGATTCTGTGGAAAGTTGTACGTCCGTATACGCTCGCTGCGATCGCCAGAACCAATCATTGACCGCTTCTCGCTAGCGGCTCGTTCGGATTCAATCCTGCGGCGGTGATCAAGCACCCTGGCGAGGACAATCTTCATGGCTTTTTCTTTGTTCTGCTTCTGCGATCTCTCGTCCTGGCTCTGCGCAGCAACACCGGTAGGAACATGAGTGATTCGCACAGCAGAGTAAGTGGTGTTGACGCCCTGACCGCCGGGCCCCGACGAGCAGAAGATGTCGATCCGCAGGTCTTCAGCCGGGATATCGATCTCCTCCTCCTCGGCTTCAGGCAACACAGCGACGGTCGCGGCGGAAGTATGTATCCGCCCTTGAGCCTCGGTCACTGGAACCCTCTGAACCCGGTGTCCGCCGCTTTCATACTTGAGAACACCGTAGACGCCGCGTCCCTCAACCGAGAACACAACTTCCTTGTAGCCGCCGACAGAGGACGGGCTCGCGTCAATCATTCCTACCCGCCATCCCCGTGATTCACAGTACCTGCTGTACATCCGGAACAAGTCCGCGGCGAAAAGTGCGGCTTCCTCTCCACCGGTTCCAGCCCGGACTTCAACGATCACGTTCCGCGAGTCATTTGGCTCGGGCGGCAGCATTGCAACAGTCATCTCCCGCTCTGCGGCAGGAAGCTGCTTCTCCAGGTCGGCATTTTCTTCCAGGGCCAAAGCCTTCAGCTCAGGATCTGCGCCAGCGCCCTCGATCAACCCGCGATGCTCGGATATATCATGCCTGAGCTTGAGAACGCGCTCACCGCACTCAGTTATCTTCTTAAGGTGCGCATGTTCGCCAACCAGCTTTCGCAGCTTGCGGTGGTCGCCTTCAGAAGCAGCCTGTGACATGCGGGTTTCAAGCTCGGACAACTGCCCCGCAAGCCTCCGAATGTATGTTTCGTCTATCATTGTCCTATTGGCTGCTGGAGCCCGGGAAGTGAACAGAAAAAGGGCCAGCGCGGCGCTAACCGCAAACTGGCCCTTGTATGCTAGCTAAGCTACTTCGCGCCGTAGCGCTTCTTGAATTGCTCAATGCGCCCCGCCGTATCCACCAGCGCTGACTTGCCGGTGAAGAACGGATGACACGCAGAACACGTATTCACGCGCATCTGCTTCTTGGTGGAACGGATATTTATCACGTTTCCACAGGCGCAAGTGATAGTCGCTTCGCTGTACTCCGGATGTATTTCCTTCTTCATGCTCAAAACACCTCCTGCTGTCAAAGAATTTGCGAAAAGTACGGTGTCCGGCGCCGAAACGCAAGCACAATTCGGGGACAATTGCACAAAACTCCCTGCTGCGGGACAATGCCGGGTGAACGTATGCGTCAAAGTCCCGCCATATTAGCGTGCGCCGGACGGTACGAACACACGCGTTTCGCTACGGATACGACCTGAACTTCCTGAGTGAACCCTCCGTGCCGTAGCCCATCCTCCTGTCGCTTCGTTTTGGTGCTTGAGCACATGAGTTGCTTGCAATACATTTCAGCGGATTGTGGCTGCCGGTAGCAAAGGAGGCAACTCGCATGAAGAATGCTGTTCTCTCTCGCGCCCTGGGATCTCTCGGCGGCGCCATAGGTCTGACATTGTCTGTCGGATGCCAGTGCACAAAGGAGGCAAGCGTGAGCAACACCTACGGTTCCGATCTGTCGTTCCTCAAGAAACATAGCGATGTGGTCTCCCTCGCAGACTCAAGCGGCAAGGCGGTGGTGGCAGTGGTGCCGAAGTGGCAGGGGCGCGTCCTCACCAGCAGTGCTCAGGGCGACGCGGGCTTAAGCTTCGGCTGGATCAACTACGAGTTTGTCGAGGCCGGCAAGCTCCAGCAGCATATCAATGTCTTCGGCGGTGAAGACCGTTTCTGGATGGGACCCGAAGGCGGCCAGTTCTCGATCTTCTTCAAGAAGGGTGTCCCGTTCAGCTTGGAACACTGGTTCACCCCAACCTCGATCGACACCGAATCATTCGACGTTGTGAAGAAGTCGGCGAGTAGTATCCTAATGAAGAAGGAGACTCGCCTCGAGAACTACTCCGGCACAGTTTTCAATGTGCTGATTGACCGCGAAGTACGCGTTCTCGAAACCGGCGAGGCGGCCGTAAAGCTCCCTTTCACACCGGCGAAAGACGTCAGCGTTGTCGCCTACGAATCAATCAACCGGATATCGAATACCGGCAGGAACAGGTGGGACAAGGATTCAGGGATGCTATCAATCTGGATCCTTGGCATGTTCAATCCATCACCTTCAACGACAGTCGTTCTGCCGTACATTTCAGGGCCGGAGAAGGAACTTGGCCCGGTCGTCAACGACGCCTACTTCGGCAAGGTGCCGGCGAACAGGCTGGTTGTGGGCAAGAACGTGGTATTCTTCAGCGCAGACGGCCAGTACCGCAGCAAGATCGGCCTTTCCCCTCAGCGCTCCAGGGCGGTGTGCGGGAGCTACGACGCAACCAACAAGACCCTGACGATAATCCAGTACACAAAGCCTGAGGGCGCAACCGACTACGTCAACTCAATGTGGGAGCTCCAGAAGGAGCCTTTCAAGGGCGACGTAGTCAACTCGTACAACGACGGCGCACCTTCGCCGGGAGCAAAACCTCTCGGCCCGTTCTATGAGCTTGAGACCTCGTCCCCAGCCGCCGCGCTGGAGCCTGGCCAATCACTCACTCATGTTCACCGTACATTCCACTTTGTCGGCTCGGACATATCCCTCGACAAGATTGCAATCGCGGTCCTGGGGGTGAGCCTGAGCGAAATCAAGGGCGCGTTCGCAAAGTAGGCCCATGTCTGTTCGGCATTGTGCTGGAATGCGGTGGCACTCGGACCCGGTACTGACAACCGCCGCCCCTGAACGCGGCTGTCATCAGTATCGGTGGTTCTGAGGTTGCATGCGCGATGACCGCCTATTCCACCACGATAGCCGCCTTGTTCTCGGTGACGACGATGATCTTCTCGCCCAGTGCCATGTACTTCTTCAACTCAGGCTTCTGCGCCAGCAGCTTGAAGTACTCATCGCTGGCGTACCTTACCTTCGTCGCCTTCATCTCTGGCCTGTAGTCCCTGTCGGTCCACACTCCATTGACGAGATAGAAGACCTTCTTTCCTACTGCGCGAACCATCGGCCCCATGTCATCCCGAGGCGCGTCGGCCTTCTTATACCGGGCTATGGCCACACTCATCTCGATTGCCGACCTCCCCTCCTCTTTCCCGAGTTTGGCACCGGCAGAGGTGGCCCCGGCCAAGTACTTGCCTGTGGATTCACCATAGAGGTCGCGGGACAATGCGGACGGCGCACCAGGGGACGCCGTCTCCTCCCTCATGGCAAACATCGGTACAGAGACAGCATCGGCCGGCATCTGGGGCTCTGTGCCCGTACCAATGCCGAAAGTCTGGCGCGTCTCATGTGAGCCGCGTTCACCCCGTTTGTCTACCGCGGCGTGTTCGCCATTTCTGGAGACTCCATGGTCGCGGTATGCCTGGTCGTTTTCGAGCACAAGATACGAGGTGTACGGCGTCATAATCCCGTATTCCGCTCCCAACTGGACAACCTCATTCCTCAGCTCATCTTCCTCGCCGTGCAGGCGAATCTCGTCCAGCAGGTAGCCAACGCGCCTCGTCGCCCAAAGTCTGGGCAGAAAGTCGTTGTCCGCATTTTCCGTCGGGAATGCACTCTCAAACACGTACTCCTCACGTTTGCCGTTGATCTCGCCTGTCAACCGGATCGCATGGTCACCCCCCCCGTTGTATCTTCCGAAGATCGTTACCTGATCCCCGGCAAACAGGTCGGCCAGCTCCTGCGGATGAATCATCTTTACGTCGAGCTTGTCGATGGTCACCTTGGGCTGCGAGAGGACGGGCATGTTGATTTTGTCGGCAAACGACGACACCTTGACCTCGATATCCTCGTTGGGAGCGACATATTGAGATGCGCCGCCATTATCCAGCGAGATGCTGTCAAGGAGGTGGGCGTTCAGGTCCTCTCCGACCCCGAACACGAATATCCGGGCCTTGCTGCCGGATGACTTCTTCACATGCTCCAGGATCACCTTTGAGTCTGTCTCACCGATTGTCGGCTTTCCGTCGGTTAGAAACACAATCACGTGCGGGCGGCCATCCGTGGAGGCGACACCAAGCGCCGTGCCCATGGCTTCGTCGATAGCTGTCCCACCCCTGGCTTCCACGCCTGATATGAACTAATCAGCCCTGGCAATAGTCTTGTCACTGACGTCAAGGAAATCAGCATTCAGCTTCTCGACGTCGGTACTGAACCTGATGATATTGAACCGATCCCCATGATTCAGCTTTCTGATGCAGTATTTGAGAGCGTCCTTCGTCTGCCTGATCTTCTCGCCCATCATGCTGCCTGAGGTGTCAAAGACAAAGGTCAGGTCCCTCTGGACGATCCTGCCATCCCGGGGCGCAACATTTGGCGCCAGCATCATCATGAAGTAGCCATCCGTGCCCCTGCTGGCGTGGGTAATCAGGTTGATCCCAAAGTCCTTCCTGTTCACCCCGTAGTAGAGAACGAAATCCCTGTCCAGCAGGGCGCGATCCTCCTCGAAGCCTATCACGGCCTGGTTGTCGCCCTTTCGGTTGATCCCGATCTTGTGCGAGGGGGAATAGATGTTCTTTATTGCGATCGACGAGCGCACCTCGGCCTTTACCGTGAAGTCATCCAGCGTCGCAGACGACCGGTTCGAAGTCCTCAGTGGATAGGTGAACCTGTACAGGCCGCCCTCGAAATCAAGCGTCTGCGAGTACGATATCTCGATCCGCTGTTCTCCGTTCCGAGGAACGGGATAGACGCTTACCCTGAAGAGATTCCCGCCTATGTGCTCCAGCAGCCCCGGGTCTTTCATCCGGCGCACAATATCCTCGTAGATTTGCCGGGCTTTCCCCTTCTCCACTAGTTCCCCGCTTACCCGCTTGCCGTTGATATACATGGCGAAATCGGCAATACTCGCATTCTCGGGAAGCGGGAACACGTATATGGCCTCAAGATCCCTGTCTACACTGTTCTTGAACACCTGCTCTATTGATGCGGTTGCCGTTCCATCCTTTATCCTGATGTCAACTCGCTGGCTTTTGATAGCCAGAGGCGGCACGGACTGATCCTTTGGAATCAACATTCCCGCGCCCTGCATCTGCAGCGTCGTGCAAAGAACACAGAAGCAAATCACTGTTCGCATTTGCCTTTTCATGGGAAGACCTCCGCCTATTGAAACACCTCTGATCACTATCACTCAAGAATCACGCCTCTCCGCATCGGCATCGGTTCCACGCCGAATCCCGGAAACAGCACCGCGTGTACCGCCTCGCTATCCCAGAGAATCGCAGCACCGGTAACGGCACCTGATATCTGCAAGGTCCGCCCAGCGCTGGGCGATGGCCGCTTCGCATACTCGGCGCCGAGGGCACCAGACAGGAATCTCTCCACATCCCTGACAGTAATTTCGAATGTATGGTCACGCCAACGTCCGGAGGTTGTGTCAATAGCAGCAATGTCTTCAAGCGCGTAGGATCGGCACAACTTGCCCCACAGCCTTGAGAAGAGGCGCGGGTCACCGAAAAGGTCGCACACGACAATGCGGTTTCCAATGACCGAAACAGCGCCGACCGTGTCACGGCTCATGACGCGGTCAAACCGGGACACCGCGTTGTCAATCTGCCGCTTTACCCTGCGATCGTCGTAGATATCCTGGTAGTTCCGGGTTTGCGAGCTAACCCCGGCGCTTGCGGCCTTGGCGGAAGCAGCCAGCCAGATGCTATCCTGCGAGGCGCCGGACATTGCGCTTCTGCGAAGTTCCTGGTGCGCCATCGAAACGGCGCTCGTGAATCTCTCACTCTTCCCCGCCCATCGATCCTGCTCTACGCAATAGACAGGAATATTGACAAAACCCGACTCGGGCGCGAGCAGCACATCCTCGCGCAAGATGCGGTTCTGCCTTCCGCCGGCTACAATTTCGCCGGCCATCAGGAATACGATGTGCTGCGAATCGTTTCGAACCTGCAGCTCACAGACCGCCGCCTCGCGCTTCTCCCTGACCACAATCCAGTCGTTACGGATCGCCTCGTCAAGCGTCCTGATCTCATCCATCGAACTGGCGCGCCTGACCCGAAGGGGGAATACTGTGAGCCCACCGTGCCGGTATGGCGAGCAGACCTCGAGACGGCGTATCAGGTCGCTGACGGGATTAGCGGATTCCGGCATAGGCCGTGGCAAAGGAACGGGGGGATGGACTATCTCCAAAGGCCTTCTGTCATCATGACCGCCGTCCGACTCAAGGTAGGCACCGGTGGAAGAATCAACGGCCAGCAGCAGGCAGGCCAACCCAGCGATACCCGGCATGAGGAACTGTTGCATGATCTTTCCTCCTATTGTCTCACTCTACAACAACCGACACCAATGCCCAGAAGAAAGTTCCGGAAAACACAGACGCATTCAGATCCGACTATCTCAACCGTCAGCTCGATCTCACCGCTCCCCCCGTCACATCCACACATAGGAGCCGACGGCTCGACCGGTTCGGCGATTGCAAGGGCCCCCGCCCCGATCCCGACTCCCGCTGACGGCGTTCTCTCAGTTACGACCCCGACCCGCCTGAATTCAACCATGATCCGCCAGAAGTCATCACTTCCGATCCTCAGGGTCACGGCCCTCCCGGCTGTTGCCGCAGAGCCGTAGGCGTCTCTGTTCCTGCCAAGTTCACTCGCCGCCTGCCCCGCATCCCGGCTGGTGTATCTGGCAATAGCCGCCTCCGCATCGGCACGGCAAACAGCGTTCGATACAAGCACAGTCACGGTCAGGTGTTGCACTGCAACACCCTCACGAAGGTCCTTCTTCTCTTTCGCACCACTGGATTCAGCATTAGCCACGTACCGTTCAGGGCGCGGCAAGCTCTCTCCCTGACCGGCCCTGTACTGTGATCCCGCAACAAGAATCTGTGCATTGGCCCCTTCAGCACCATCAGCAATTGAACTTTTGCGCACAGGCGTCGCCGCTGCTCTGGCTGCGGGGATCGAAGCCCTCGTTTCAAATTCGCCAGCGATCCTGTCATCATTGGCTTTCGTTCGCAATACAGCCTTCGCCTCGCGCAGAGATGCAACAGCCTGATGTTGCTCCTCCTCTTCCTTCACTGACGATCTGTCACCGGGAGTCTCGTTCATTGCGCCCCCCGCCTGCAACTCACGAGATGATGGCTGGCGTTTCAATCCATCCGCTTGGGCCGCTTTCCGCACGTTGCCATCCACAAGGCGCGCGTCCCGGGTTCCATCATGCACAGCTCGGCCATCGCCGGCATGACGGACCTGGTCAGGCCTGTAGTTGGATCCAGCCTCCTTCGCAAGTGACGGCCTCTGAACTGCAGCCGGCGCCTGTTGCCCCGTGACTTGACTGACCTCCGCGCCAGCATGGTCCGCCGCCATGCGTGGCTTCATCAGGTCAGCTTGCGAGCGAACACCACCCAGGTCGACCCCAGCGGCTTCCTTCGCTGCCGGCATATCATCCGGCCGTGCACCCCGATAGTGTAATATTCCATATGAGCAGACGGCGAGAACCAGACACGCGGCGGCTGCGGCCCGGAATTGCGGCGTAAGAACAAACCGGAGCAGCAACTCAAAGAACGCTGGCCCGGTCCGCTCCGTCTCGATTCGCTCGCGGACTCGCCGCACCATATCGGCAGGGACCGGCACCTCCCCGACGTCATGAAGCAGTTCAATAGTCTGCTCAAGTTGTCGCAGCTCGAGACGGCATTCTGAGCATGATGCGATATGCGCTGATACGCCTTCCATTGTCGTGGCGTCCAAACCACCGACAACAAACTCCGCAATCCGAGCTCTTGTATCCCTGCAATTCATATCCATCTCAGCACTTCAGATGAGGCCGTAGCCTCTCCTTCACTGCCTCTCGCCCACGCGCAATGCGTGATTTCACCGTTCCAATCGAGCACCCAATGGCTACGGCAACATCTTCATAACTCATGCCTTGCAAATCACGCAAGATCACAGCCTCCGCAAACTCCGCAGGAAGCTCAGCTATGCTGTCATGCACCAGCCGCATAAGCTCCGCGCGCTCCATCTGGGCAGGCGGACTCTCGCGCCTGGGCGTCGATGCCTCAGGCGGCGGGGGCCCCGATTCGGGCGGGTCATCAAGTGACCGGACTTCAAACAATGCCCTTCGTTTCGTCTGCCTGAGCTTGTTTCGGCAAATGTTCAACCCGACAGCGTACAGCCATGTCGTGAATTTGGATCGCCCCTCAAAATCGCCGATCGCACCGTGAACCTTTACAAAGATCTCCTGCGTGGCCTCATCCGCATCTTCATGGCTGTGCAGCAACCGGTATGCCAGGTTGTACATTCTCGACTGGAACGCCCTCACCAGCCCGTCAAAGGCACCATCTTCGCCGTTCTTGAACCGCCGGGCAAACTCCTCCCCATCCGGCTCTACCGGTACGGCACCTTCAACCGCCACCTGCTGTTCTATCTCGTTAGACATGGTTTTGCGCAGGAAAGTTCCTGACGACATCACACTAACAGTGCGACCGCCCTAAGACGACATGAAAACGGTAACTCATCACGGTCAGAAAGACGACAGCATCCGAAAGCTTGTGACCTGTTTACTTCAAGCGCAATGGAGGCGAGGTGGCAGGGCGACTTGCATAAGCAGCAGGCTTCCAACAGGATGTGACTTTGGAGATTTGTCTTCGCCCGGGCGCGATTCGGCGACTGTCGTTCACGACGGGACAATCTACTTCCGAGACGCCCTCAGAAATGTGGCCAGACTGAGCAGAGCAAGGAATCCGGCAATGGTATAGATTGCATACCATGCGTATCTGGCAGGAGGTCGGCCGTTATCGCCGGGAGCCAACAACTCAATACGGGCGACGTGCTCCTCGACGACATAGAGGTCGGCGGCCTGGGTTTTGTAGAAGTCGACATACCATTGATCGAGCAACCGTGGAGCAGCCCTGCCTTCGATCAGTTTGAGCGCATCCACCACACCTGCAATTTGGGGTTCGATGGATTCATAGTGCTTCAGCAGCCGGCATTTCTCCCAAACTGCAAGCATCCTCCGTTTCAAGCTCTCGATCCGCCCCTTGTTCACGTTCCATCTGTCCCGCACAATCACGTTATAGGTCTTGCTCTCGCCTGGCTTGAGCTCAACATTCTCCCTGATCAGGCAGAACGCGCCCTTCGTATCGTCGTACTGCACCTGCAATCCGCCTGCATCAAGGATATCATCCTTCACGACCTCAGCCGGAAGATACTGCACAACGCGCACAACGCGCGACTCGTTCGTTGAGAAATTCAACACCTGGACTTCGGCAGACACGGTCTCGACATCCATTCGCATGTCTCCACCCGCAACCATCTGCGACGGGCTCCTTGCGACATATCCGGCGGCAGCGGCAATGTCCTCCATCTCAGTGAGCAATGATGTGACGCCCGCCAGTTCGCCGGAGTTCTGCAGGAAAGCCTCAATATGCCGTCCCGCGCCCACCCTGCCTGCATCATTTTCGGCCTGACTGCGGGCAATCCGCCTGATGCCATTCGTAACGGCGGCTTTGAGCATAGCTGCCCTGCCTGCATCCCCGCCACCTGCGAGGAGAGAGCAAAGCTCTCCAGCACGCATCTCCAGTTCAACCAGCCTTGTGGCCGGGATGGTCCACACATCGTTCACCTCAACCTCGTAGCTGATCGACTGCTTCGGTCCCAGCTCCTGTCCGGCTCGCACAAAGTATGAGGTTGTGGCAATATCAAAGCCAAGTTCCATGCCATCAAGACTGATAATGTCACTGGTTCCGAGTCCCTGCGGCAGATGCTGAACAACCTCCTTCGTCTGGGGTTTGTCAGAGGGGTTCACAACCTTGATATTCAGCACCACCCGTCCTGCCGATGCGTCAAATGCCTGGAAGAGCATGAAAGACACAGCAGCCATGCCTGTAACCCACGCAGATTGTCTGATCATGTTCATGGCTCCCACTTGTGAATTCGGCGATCATAGCGCGCGGCACAGGCACGGAGCAACTCCAGAGTGGGTGGGAACATCCTTGATCGTCAGTAGCGGGTTGCTGATGGCGGCGACCGCGCAGGAAACTGCGTAGTGAGAAATGCTGCGCCTGCAGCGCTCGCCTGCGATCACAGCCAGAGCCAGCACGATGCCGGCTCCGCTCCGACTCTGAGTTCCACACGTTCATTGAACCACGGCTGCCCGTCTGATAGGATGCCGGCATGCGACTCTTTGATGCACATTGCCACATGCAGGATGAAGCCTTTGATGCCGACCTGGATGCCGTGTTGCAGCGTGCGCGTGCTGCCGGTGTCGATATGATGCTGTGTTGCGGAACTGCCGAGAGCGATTGGCCAAAGGTTGAAGCCCTCTCCCGCAGGCACAGCGTGATCATCCCATCGTTTGGCATCCATCCGTGGTACTCTTCCTCGCGATCTGTCGACTGGCTCCGCATCCTGACAGAGCTATTGCTTGCGGATCCGATGGCTGTTGTCGGTGAAATTGGCCTCGATCATGCCATCGACCAGCGGAATGACGCCGCGCAGGCAGAGCTCTTCGCTGACCAGTTGCGTCTTGCAAAGGCGATGGAGCGCCCTGCCTGCATACACTGCCGCAAGGCGTGGGAATCAACTGTGAACATCCTTGGCGATATTGCGGAGCTTCCAGCCGGTTTCATGCTTCATTCTTTCTCTGGCCCTGTCGAATTGATCAAACCACTGTCCCAAATGGGAGCGTACTTCTCTTTCTCCGGAACCATCACAAGGCACCGTAACACGCGGGGGCATGCTGCGGTCGCCGCTGTTCCTATCGAGCGCCTCCTTGTCGAGACAGATGCACCAGATCTGACGCCGGTGGCGCCTGCTCTACCTGCTGATCAGGCATCCCCTGGCCTGTTGGCGCGAAACGAGCCCGCAAATCTGGTGCGCGTGATTGAAAAGATCGCCGAATTACGGAACATGGACGAGGCAGATGTGGCTGCCGTAACTTCTGCAAATGCCTGCCGCCTGCTGAGAGTAAACCTGTCGCGCGTATGACAACATGAACATCACCCATCCGGTTGATATTAACATTGTACTGGTCGAACCTGAGATACCCCACAATACGGGTGCCATCGGCAGGATTTGTGTCGGGCTTGGCGCAAGGCTTCACCTCGTTCAGCCCCTCGGGTTCTCCCTCAGGGAAGAAGCCCTGCGCAGGTCAGGACTAGACTAC
>JBAXKQ010000104.1:0-11416 GCA_037135275.1 bacterium | reverse complement strand
TGCGTAGGCGGACTGCTCAACCATGCGCTCGTCGGCTACGGCTTGGCATGCCAGCCCTTACGCTGCACTGTTTGCCATGGTGACCCGACACGGCACCACGTCGACATCACCAATAGTCTCCCGCAGGGCAGTTGCGTAGGCGGACTGCTCAACCATGCGCTCGTCGGCTACGGCTTGGCATGCCAGCTCTCAACGCCTCACACAGGGGTTACCCTGTAGACTTTGTCGTGCTCGTGAACTTTGACGCCGATCTTGATTCCAACGCCATCGCCCTTCGCGGCTTTGTCCACGGCCTGGTGCTCAATCTGCATTCCAGGCACAACCAGAGTCACATCAGACTTGTGCCCCTTGATGCGGATCGTGTCGCCAACAGCAAGGGCGCCGTCCGCCAGGGTGATGGCGACCACGCCAATCTTGTCAAAACAGTGAGTTACAACACCAACGAGAGTCTCCGGCATACTCCACCCCCTCTTCCAGATGCTTCACACACAGGGCGCAGCCACACGGCTGCCTCTACGCTGCCAAGTTACACCCCGCACCCATATCCATCAACATGCCACATCGCGCCATGCTCATCGCTCAAGCGTTGAGATCAGACCAGGAGGCCGGCCACATACGCATCCTTCTCGCGGATTTCATCCGGCGTGAGATCCATGAGCTCGTGGGGAAAGACAATCCATCGGTCCGTGCGACGCAGATAGTAGTCCGGGACAATATCAATCCGGCGCCCGGTTTCCTTCAGGTATAATGTCGCCGTACGGATCTGCGCGCCGCTGGTTCGCAGGCACTCGCATACACAATGCAGGGTTGAACCGCTGTCAGAGATGTCATCGACCACCAACACGCGGCTGTCGGGCTTGAGAGCGTCTAGAACGGCGGCGATATTCTCAATCTGCGGCTCAGTGCGACGGCCAATGCCGGTGTAGGATTCAACCTTGATTACCGTGTGGTCCGCCCGGATGCCTTTGTAGAGCAGGAACTCGTGTATCGCCATTCCTACCGGCGCGCCTCCCCGCCACAGCACAACCAGCATGTCCGGCCGGAAACCTGAGTCATAGATTCGCTTTGCGAGAGTAAACGAATCCTTCATCAGCGCGTCGGCCCGTATGAACTCTTTGCCGGCCATCACCCCTCCCCGTTTCGCACAACAACCTGTGATGAGGCTACGGCCGCCCGGGTCGGGTGTCAATTCCGCTGTTCACCCCTGTCACCCGGAGGCCGGGCAGGCGCTCGCCGGGCCGGGATCGCTGGCGAAGTGGCTGTGCCTTTGGGCGGATAGGCGCGAACTCAGATCGTTGACCTAAACTGCAGGGCGTGCAGGTGCGCATAGACACCGTTGAGTTCCAGCAGTTGCGCGTGAGTGCCTTCCTCCGCGATCTGCCCGTTCTGCATCACCACGATCTTGTCGGCCTTGACCACGGTGGACAGCCTGTGTGCGATGACAAACGTCGTCCGGTTCCTCATGAGACGTTCCATCGCGTTCTGGATCAGACGTTCGCTCTCCGTATCGAGCGCCGAGGTCGCCTCGTCAAACACCAGTATTCGCGGCTGCTTGAGGATTGCCCTGGCTATGGCAATTCTCTGCTTCTGCCCGCCGGACAGCGAAACCCCCCGCTCTCCGGTGGTCGTGCTGTAGCCACGCGGCATCCTCGTGATGAAATCGTGCGCATTCGCCGCCTTCGCAGCGTCTATCACCTCGGCCATGTTGGCCTCGGGCCTGCCGTAGCGGATGTTCTCCATGAGCGCACCGCTGAACAGCAGGTTATCCTGCATCACCACCCCGATCTGGCTCCGCAACGATTGAATCGTGACGTCACGGAGATCGTGGCCGTCCAGCAGTATCACCCCGCTGTCCGGGTCGTAGAACCGGCATAGCAGGTTCACCAGCGTCGTCTTGCCCGAACCGCTGGGCCCGACAATCGCCACCATCTGGCCAGGGTCAACAGTGAGGTTGATCCTGTTGAGGATCTTCTGGCCTGCGTCATAGCTGAAACTGACATCGCGGAACTCCACCGTGCCCTTGACCGAGGAGATGCGGACCGCGTCCTTCTTCTCACTCACAAACGACGGCGTGTCGAGCAGCTCGTGGACCTTCTCGAGCGCCGTCACGGCCCGCTGCACCACGGCATTCATGTCGTTCAGCCGCACGATCGGCCCGAACAGGTAGCCGAGGTAGGCGTTGAACGCCACCAGTTCCCCGACAGACAGGTACCCCTGAATCACATACAAGCCCCCGATCCCGAGCACCAGCAGCATCCCAAGCGACGATACAATCTCGGCAACTATTGCAAGCCTGGTGTTGTAAAGGCTGAGGTGATTGAAATTCCGGAAATCCGCCTCGATACCCTTGTTGAATCGCGCGATCTCCCGCTCCTCCGCGCTGAACGACTTGATCAGCCGGGAACTGGCCACCCGCTCGTGCAGGAATCCCACGACACGGTCCCAGTTCCGTCGGTGCCGCCTGCTCAGCTTGCGAAGCTTGCCCTTTGACATGCGGTAGTTGAGGAGGAAGAGCGGCATCACCGCCAGCGCGATCAGCGCCAGCTTCCAGCTCATGCAGAACAGCACAATCGCCACGCCAATGACTGTGACCGCGTCCGACAGGAAGGTCACAATCACGCCCGTGATGAGGCCGAACAAAGAGCCGGTGTCATCAGAAATCCGGGACGCTATCGCCCCCGTGTGGCGCTTATCGTAATACTTCACCGACAGCGTCTGAAGGTGCGCAAAAAGATCCTTTCTGAGGTCGCAGGTGATGCGCATGCCCATCCGCTGAAGCACATATCGGTACAGGTACCCCAAGGCGCCCCTCAATAGGAATGTGCCGAGGAAGAGGGCCATCAGCAGGAACAGGAGGTCCATATCCTTGTTAGGCAGCGCATCGTCCAGCATTGACTTGATGATCAGCGGGTACGGGAGAGTGAGAATGGTCACCGCAAGGACCAGCACCACGGACAGGGCCATCTGGCCGCCGTAGCCTCGAAGATACAGCAGGAATCTCTTGAGTTCGTTCATGTTTTAGAATTGATCCACAACGCGATTGCGGGTTTCCAGCACGGCAGCCGTTTCAATGCATCAACCGAGAATCTCCGGCATGCTGTAGCCTTCCGGTCCTTTGACAAGTTTCGCCTTCGGCAGGCCAATGCGTTCCAGCCTCAGGAATATTCCCCAGGCCGCCCCGCCGTTGGTCCCGAGGGCAACGACAAACTCGTGCTCCCCGGTACCGGCCTTGAACGGAACTCTCGCCTTCTCCGGAGTGGCGGGGTTGGTGCCGTGCGGGTCGTGCACCAGCAAATGCCCGTCCACCCACGCCTTGACCGGGCCGTCATAGCCCAGCACCATTGAAAGGTCCATTGGCTCCCCGCATGAGAACCTGATCGCATAGTAGACCAGTTCATCCTGCCCGCCGCGCCGGGATATCTCGGGATGCAGGTTGCAGAACGCATCGCCAAACTTGCGTGTTGTCATGCCGAACGCGCCGAACCCTGACGGACACTCCAGTTCGTCGAGCTTGCCCGCTGACGGCTGGAATGCGCTTACCCGCAGACACTGGATATAGGGTGTGATCGCGTGGGGGACACCCATGGGGACTGGACCTAATGCCGGAAGCGAACGCCCCGCGGCGTCCGTGATATTGCAGTATGGGTCGGTCCCGTACCCGTAGTAAAGCATCGCCCCGGCCAGCGCTTCGGATGTCAGGCCCGTGCGGATCCTCGCCTTCCTTCCGTCCAGCTGGATGTCGAACTGATTGGCGGAACTGTTCTCCGTTACAATGCTGAAACCGCACGGGCGCGCGCCGGCCGTCAGGCCGCCGGCGACATTCGCAAACTCCACCACCGCCACGGCCGCGCCACGGACCATCTCAATGGCAACATTCGCGAACTCGATCGGCGGCTGCAGCCCTGCCTTGCGCCCGGCACGCAACGCCTGCATGGCCTGGGCCAGGCGCCTGCCCAGCACATACTGCCCGGCGCCGCTGATGTGGATGCCATCATCAAGCGGCAAATCAATGGCAGGAACGGCAGTGAGCTGCTTGACCACCCCCGGCAACCGCCGCTGCTGGTCCCGGATCGAGTTCCAGGGGGCCACGGACTCAACTCCGGCACCGACCACCCGCGCGAGCTGGACAATCGCAACCGGCATTGCGCTGTCGCCCGCATCACGCCTGAAAGCCGCCACGAGCGCCTTCATCCGCGCCGTGTAAACCTTCGCGTCGCCGGGGCTGGCATCGCTGCAGCCCTGGTACCAGACAAGCCCGGCCACCCTCCCGCCGTTTTTCCTCAGCCGGCGTACCGTTGCGCCGTAAAGGCTCTTTCCGCCTTCCTTCTTCAACCCCGGAGCCCACTGCTGCATCGATGTGCCACCGTGCGCGCAGGCAACCAGCCCCTGCGGCACGCCGGTCAGGCGACGCATCTCGTTGCCAAACGCCGGGCCGGGGCATACTCCCCAGTCCCGACCGGGCTTGGCGGGACGCGCACCGCAGATATCTATGTGGACCTGGTCGACACATTCCCACATGTTGTGGATCGGGTCTTTGGCCACCGCCCACCGGTCATTCATGTAGAACGCACGGACCTGCTCGTCGGCCTGCAGTGGCTGCTTCGGGACAAAACCGCAGCCCTGCATGTTGGACTGCCCGCCAAGCAGCCAGACATCGCCTACCAGGACATCCTGTACGGTGAGGGTTTCAACTCCAGCCTTCAGTTCGATGTCATACGGGCCGCCCGCTGGCAATCCCTTGAGACAGCCGCTCAGCCTGCCGCGCGCGGCTGTCCCGATTGCCGCGCCGGAAAACCCCTTCACAACATTCCTCCCGCGCCGCACCATGGCCGTCACCGGCCCCTTGGCTGAACAGAGCCCCGAGAAGAGGGCCTCGCTGACATTCTTCCTGTTCCTCTGCAACACCATATGATCAAACAAGCCGCTCTCAATTTGCATTGTCATCCCTTTTTCAAGGAGTCGCTCATCAACAGAATATCGTGCCAGGAGAACCTTTACTCGAACCTCGCAGGGTCAATGTTCAAGGCCGAAAGCGGCGCCGGCGCCGATCCGTCAGCCGAAGCCCATGTCTCGCATCATGCGCGAACTGGTGCTTATTGCCTCACCGCTCATTCGCCGGCCGACACAGCAGCCACCGCTGGCGCCGGTAAAGACGCACACCCATCGCTCAAACTGGTTCAGGGAACTTGACCTTCCTGTCGGAGTAGTCACAGCCCGCCGGAAGCTCGAACGACACGAACGCACCCCACCCCATGCCGCCCGAACGGTCAAGCACAACGACTATCTCGTGCTCGCCGGCAGCGAGCGAGACCGGGGCTGTTGTCCTCGTGTGCGGCGCCGGATTGATCGTCCCCGGAGTGCAGCCGACAGGCTTGCGGTCCACAAATACCCTGGCACCGCCGTCGTGCCCGACGTGCAGGTTCCACTTGCCGGCCTTCGCCACGCGCACCTTCCGCGCCAGGTAGACCAGCCCGTCGCCACCGCGCACGCCGTGCACCTGGATGAGGTGATTCATCTGGCGCGGCACCTTGACCCATCCGACCTTGTCATTCATGCCGCGGTACGGAACCTTCGCAATATCCTTGGCCTGGAACAGCTCAGACACCATCCATCCCGCTTCAATGAAGTCCGAATACCGCTCACTGATGCGCGTCTTGAAAAGCTCCGCATAGTCGGCGCGGGCCTGCTTCAGGACCGCCTGGTCTATGACAACAGGCTTCCCGGTCCAGCGCATCTCCTCCGGGATCACCCACTCGTCATTGACCTTCGGAACCCGCAGACGCTTGGCCACTGGCGGCACATCAACCACCCTGGTCGGCTTCTCGGCGTACCAGTAGGCAACGCTGCTCATCTCGTTGCCGAGGTGATTGGCGTGCCCGTGCTCGATGGTAACCTTGATGTCTTTCGTGAAACGCACCGGATTGTCAATGTGATGAACATAGCTGGTCTGGTAGCCGCCGGTGTTGTTCTCGTGAAGCGAGGATCCGTTGCGCAGGAATGCGTTCGGCTGCATTCCCCATGCCTGGTTGAGGTAATCCTCGCTGCCGGTGCCGTGGAGGTCCGGCGGCCACTTGTAGCCGTCGACCCAGATCATATCGTCACCCTCGCCCCACCACGAACCCTGGATGTTGGTCACCGACAGGTTGCAGCCAAGGTAATGTCCCCGCCCCTTGGTCTCCAGGATTACATAATTCTGCTTCCAGGCCTCGCGCCCGGTGTTGGGAACGTTCGTCGGAGGCGTATTGACCAGCATCTCCGGTGCCCAGCCCAGGAACGGGCAGGCGCGGCGGAACTCGGCGTGGAAGTAGCCGCGCTTGTCGAGGTCCCGCGCGCTGACCCGCTCGTAGTCCACGTAGAAGTACTGTGAATGAACGGCATCGGTATCATTGACGAGCTCTATCACAGCGCGCTTCCGGAACGGCATCGCCGCATAGCTGTTGAGCGCACACCCCTCGTTGAACTGGTTGTTGGCCCAGGTGGAGGCCGTGAAGAGGAGCGACTGGTAGGAGTTTACCATGCCGTGGCCGAGACCGAAGAAATCGCCAAGCGGACAGAGCACGCTCGGCTGCGGCGCGTCGTCCCAGGTGATCTTGATGAGGCACTCCCGGTAGCTCCGGCCCTGGGTCATCCAGATGTGGTTGATGACGCCCGGCCCCTTGATGTCAGCCAGCACCCGGCTCGACCTGGCGGGTATGCTCCATGCGTCACCATTGCGTCCCGAGACATCCCATGACGAGAACCGCTGTGTACTGCCTTTGCGAAGCGTGGTGAGATCAAGCATGTTCATTCTTCAGCGTTCCTTCCTTTCTTGTGTTGAAACACATACGTGCTGAATCAATACCTGCGTATCGCGATCAGCCGGCCGCCCCCGGCCGGAAGACCACGAACAGTGAGAGTTCTCCCGTGGAAATCGAGTTCAGGCTCCGGGGCCCCAGCCTCGGCGTATAGCTGCCGCACACGGACGAACTCCTGCCACTGCAGGGTCGGCACGAGGCCAAGCTTGTCGAGGTCGACCGCAATGCGCGCATCCACCGGAGATTTTGAATCGGAATTGTAAACGGTCAGCATGACACGATCAGGCAACTGCCACATGCCCACCTGGACCACGGTGTTTGAGCACGCGACTCCTGCAGTCTTGCCAGGTGCGAAATGCCTGGTCTCGGCGCGCGCAAGCCCGAAGTCCCCAACCGCGTCAGGCAGGCCGCCGGCCACCCACTTGGGCAGTGCTTTGGCCGCGCGCCTCAACTCGGACGAAAGCTGATCGCCCAGCCCGACAATGATCATACGGTGCCGCTTCAGCCCCTTGACGCGAATCACTCCGCCGGAAGCCAACTGAGCCGTGGTTCCGTCCGTCGCCAGCAGTGTCCTGGCCACCGCCCGTTTCTTCTCCATCCCCAGGCCGGCCAGGTCCACCTTGACCTCGCAGTCGTGGCCGTCACTGCCGGAGTAGTTGAATATGGCGAGCATCGTGCGTTGTTCACCGGGTATCCGCCAGAGGGAAACCAGAATATCCTTGTCATCGCAGGCCGCGTACGGGTTGCGCCAGTACGGATGGTAGGACGTCTCCCCGGAGTTCAGGCCCCAGTCCAGCACAGTTCCCGGCATGACATCCAGGCCAACCGGGGAGTTATCCACCGTAATCCACGGATTGCGCCAGGAATCATGCATCCACGCCCACTGCGCCTGGCTTCGCGCAAACTCGACCCTGTCGCCGTGCTTCTTGCCGTTTATTATCGACATCCAGCTTATCTGGACACCCCACGAGTGGGCGACACTCATCGCGCGCATCCGCGATATCGGGTAACTGTCAACCCAGTCGAGGTTTGCCGGCAGCGCGAAGCCGATTTCGGCATCGAGCACCGCGTCACACCACGGCATGGCGATCGGCATGTAGGAATTCGTGGAGTGGAACTCGTTGGCACCGGGGACCAGGCCCGCATCCGTCATGAGCGCCCACAGCCGCATCATGAAGCGGCGCACATTCCAGCCGTTGTAGCCGCGCTGCACACGCCCGTTCGGGAGACGATAAGCCAGCCCCCCCAGCAGATCCCCGTAGAGGTATGGCATCGTGATGTCCCAATAGACCGACCTCACGCCTCCTATCTTGAACGCCGGCTCGAAAAGCGTCATTGCGTAGTCGGTGAGGGTCTCGTTCCATGTGTCGTCACTCCCCAGCCACTCGGGGCCGAAGTAGTCGTACACATCCTTCTCCATGGACTTTGGTCCGTAGCCTATGAGCTGGAAGGACATATGGGTGAACTCAACGCCTGCGCGGGCACGGTACGGATCAGTCCACTGGACCTTGCGTGCCACGGCGTCAGCCTGCTGCGCCTGCTCACGCCACAGGTCATTCCACTCCTCTGGATAGCGCGACTCCGGGTGAATCCAGTTCGCGTGGGCAGCGCCAACCGGCCTGAGCGATTCCCCGGTTTTGGAATCCTTGCGGACACCCCTGAACGGTATCCAGAACGTACCGTTCTCACTGCCAAGCGCCATCCGGAATCCCTTGGGCATGGGCTTGAAAGGCGTGGCGATGTAGCTGAAAGAGATTGTGCGCGGGCCGGCAAGTTCCACAGGCCGCGCTATGATGTTGTTGCGCAGCACGACAACGGACGATGTTGCGGAGTCTCGCACAACCTCGTGCGCCGCGACGGCGTCATCCTGCACCCAGCCTTTGTCATTGTCGCCCCACCAGAGGAAACCGCGTCGCTCGCTGCCGACCCATACGGTCGGGTAGAACGAGCCGGCGGACATCCCGCTGCCGGTTATGCCGGTGTTGAGCGTTGACCACAGCAGGCCACTCTTGTCGCTGGGCAGGAGCGCGGTGGTGCGGCTGGAGAAGTTCCCGCCCGGCCCGACGCAGTAGAGGCAGTCGGCATCCGCCCCGGCCAGCGGGAATTCAATTCGCATTGCATCCACCTGCACCGCGTTTCCGCCCACCGGCCTGTATGTCAGGTCAACATAGACGAGGCCGTCCTGCTCAAGCCAGCCGCTGGCCGTGAAGGCAAGGCCGACGCCATTCGCCGTGCCCTCAAAACGCACGCGCCAGTCCGTCTGCTCGGTAATCCTGGGCGCACCGACAGCTATGACCGTCTCCCTGCCCTCGACAGTCACGACAAGCCTGGCCGGCGCGCCGAGCACCGCCGCGCCGGCGGATTTCATGGCCAGCGGCAGCCCGAGCGCATTGAAGGCGTACTCGCGGTTGAGCAGCGAGAAGCCGGAACAGGTATCAGGCGCATGCCTTCCAGCTTCCGCACCGCCCTTCGCCCCGTCCCCCGAAACCGGCACATCAGTCGCCCTCAGCGCCGTGAATGGCGGCAGCACCCTCTCGATGTCGCCGACCTTCTTGCCCCACCACCGCGGAAAAGCCAGCGCCTCGTCCTTCTTTTCGAAGGTTCTCTTCACCGGGTCCAGCATTTTGCCGTCAACCAGTTCGAGGGATGCTTCCACATCGTACTTGCCGGGCTTCAGCAAAGGCAGTTCTATGACATCCTGCAGGAAGAAATCGGCCACCTTCTTGATGCTGCCCTCCGCGACCGTTCCGCCGCCGTCCTGGGCAGTGACACGATAGCGCAACGCACTGGCACTGGATGGATCGCCAAGATGGTAGGTATCACCGCGGACCAGCAGCCACATTCGAACCGGGTTGAATGCGATTTCCACATCGAACTTGTTCGGGTCCGGCACCGGCACCGGGTCCATGGCCAAACTCCAGTAACCCGTGGTGAACGGAATCCGGTAGCGGAACAAATCAGCCCCGCCCTTCCTGACGTGGACATCCAGCATACCTGTCTTGACGGCCTCGGGGAGCTTCTCATTCAACTCGAATTCCGCCGACTGGCCGGCCGGCACCGTGATTACCCCGTTCTTCCGGATCGCATCGGCGACATTCACGTCAAGGTCAAGCATCACCGGCGCCGTAGTGGGATTGAATGCGCTGATCTTCAGCGAGGCTGTGCCATCGGTGGCCAGGTTCTGAAGGCTGTTCATCGTCATCTGCACCGCCGGCGTGTTCTCAACCAGCGTAACGGGGACATAGCCGGTTGCATCCAGATACCCGCCGTTGCAGGGAATCCTCGACTGGTCCCAGTGGGGAATGTGATTGATGCCAAACATCATCCGCCACTTGTCACCGGCCCTGAAAGGCCCCTTGAGATCGAAATCCCGGGGAATGCTGCTCAACTCCAGCTCCCACCAGCTTCCGCCTTCCGGGGCGGTACCGGGCTCCGTAACCCGTGTCTTGACCACGAATTCCGGATCCCAGTTCTTGATCTGCTGGCCGTACGCTATGCGTGAAAGATCGCCGATGAAGCCGATGCAGTTCAGGAACCACTTGTAGGATGTGCCCTTGAAGGACTCGGTCACATTCTGACCGAGTGGAAGCCAGTGAAGCTCAAGCCCGTCGTCAAATACATAGGCCATCCCCTGGGAGCGGCCCGATCCGATGCTTGGCTTGTAGTTGGCACGAAGGTAGGTGCGTGCGGCAAAATAGATGTGGTCGTCGTCCCACGCAAGGTAGAACGTCGTCGGACGGGGATGCAGCATGTCATCCTTGTGGTAGCCGACCCCGCTCACAGCCGCGGCCTCCCGCCACTCGACCGGATCTATGACGCCATCAATCCGTGGGGCAGTGGACATCCGTGGCGCCGAGAGCATTGGCATCTCATCCGCCGGCAGGTAGACCTCCTGCCCGGCAAGAACTACATGCCCCACCGTCAGGATGGCCGTCGCCGCCGCCAACCCCCTGACTAGCCGCTGCATCGACTGTCTGTATCGTGTCATCATTTTTCCCGCGCACTCTGCCAGTTGCCTCAGTCGATATCCACTACTTTCTTCGACTGACTGACGACCGCGGCACCGGTCTTTCCGGAGAACCGCCGATCGCCATGACAGAGGAAAGCAACTGGGTGGCAGAGTATCAGGAGTGACAACCGACTCCTAGTCACTCATATGAGCTACTGGTGTGGGTAGAATGTGGTGAATGGTTGCTGGATCATCCGAATCGACTTTTTGAGCAGGGTTGTCAGGTTGCTAGGTTGTTAGGTTGCTGAAGGCCGGGACCGTTGCTGCTTTCAATCAGGTCTATGGAACTCCCCTTCATCCACTCCCCTAATCCATGTCAACTCGGGCGGGCCCATGGAATCGCATTGATCACAGCGCACCGCCAAACCATTGTGGACGCCGCTGTGAAATCTCCCGACTCCGTCTGTTTCTGCTCCCCGGAGGGGAGCAACATGACAGCCCAGGGTGAAACCCTGGGGAGTTTCGGAGGAAGCTGCTAGGTTGCTAAGTTGCTGAAGGCCGGGACAGTAGCTGCTTTCAATCAGGTCTATGGAACTCCCCTTCATCCACTCCCCTAATCGGTCAAGTACTGATTCTAAGTTGTCACTTTTGGCCGTCTACCTCTGTGTTGAAC
>JBAXKQ010000103.1:0-11445 GCA_037135275.1 bacterium | reverse complement strand
ACCCGCGCAGCCTGGTGATGAACAACATGTTGACGGTTGTGCGGCTGCGGATGCAGGTGCGGCTGAGGGCCGCCGTGGTGAGGCAACTCGTCGGCTGCCCGCAGCGCGTCCAGAAGGATCCTGGTCATCTGCTCACCGACCCGCCTTGGAATCAGAATGCGCGGGGCGAGTTCGGCGAGGTGCTGGACCGTGAATGAGGCAAGGGCTTTCTCCAGGCGGATACGCTGGTGCTGTGTGGCCTCCTCGGCCATGTCCTCATGGAAATCGGCAAACAGCGTGGCGAACAGCATGGCCGGCGAAACTTCCACGTGCGACTTGACCCAGCCGTCTATCTTTACGCAGGCCTTCCGGAGCCAGTGAGTCTTGCACTCGGGTTCCGAATGCTTGATCCACGCGCCAAGCTGCGGGAATAGAGAGGCGAACATCCCGGTGCGCAGGAGAAGCGCCAAGGCCTTCTCGGCAGCCCCGCACAGGAACAGCTTCATCACTTCTTCGTAGAGCCTGGCATTTGACGCCTTCGCAATGGCCCCGTGCGACTTGACAATGGCGTCGTAGGCGGCCTGTTCGATGTGGAAGTCAAGCGCCGCGGCGAATCGTACAGCCCTGACCATGCGAACCGGGTCCTCTGCGTACCGTGTCATGGGGTCGCCTATGGACCTGATCAGGCGATGCCTGAGATCCTCGAGGCCGCCGACGTAGTCAATGATCCCATAGCCGTCAATGTTGTAGAAGAGAGCATTGACCGTGAAATCGCGGCGCCTGGCGTCCTGCTCCGGCGTGCCGAATACGTTGTCGCGGAGTATGAGCCCCTCCTTTGTCTTCACTGTGGCAGGCTGGTCAGGGTGCGGCCGCTGGTGCCTGTGACCGTGGCCGTGTTCCGGCTGGTGCTCGCTGCGACGATGATGGTGCGTGGCGTCAGGCGGGGCTGGTACGCCGGTGCCTGCGGCAGTGTCGGCACCCGAGTCGGCCCTGAAGGTTGCGACCTCTATTATCTGGTTTCGGAAGTGTATGTGCGCCAGGCGAAAGCGCCTGCCAATCAGCCTGCAGTTCCTGAACACCTTGCGGAGCTGGTTCGGAGTGGCGTCTGTGACCACGTCGAAATCCTTGGGCTTCCGGCCCAGCAGCAGGTCCCGTACGCCGCCCCCCGCCAGATAGCCGAGGAAGCCGCATTCGTTCAGGGTGTAAAGAACCTTCAGGGCTTCAGGACTGATATTCCGCCTGCTGAGCGTGTGGCTCTGGCGATCGATGACTAGTGGCTTGTTCACTTCGGTTGTTTCTCCAGTGCGTCAAGAGTCAGCGAGACGCGGCCCATTCCGCCCTGCGAGCCGGTGGGTGTTATTTTGCATGATACGAGACGCCAGGGTGGACGCTGCGTTTCCACCACGGCGAGAAAATCGCCCAGCCTGGCAAGCTGGATTTCCGGAAGAGTGACTTCCCTCCGCGTGGCCTGCCACCCTTCGATAGTCGGTTCGGCCGGTCGCTCGACAATCTCGTATTTGTCGCCTGATAGCGACTTCTTCAGCAGGTCGGCGAGCGGGACAGGGCGCGGATCAGGAAGCGAGTCGAACATCGCGACAGCCGCTGCGCTGCGGGCCGCCGCTTTCTCAGCTTCCCCGGCTTCTTCCGCGTAGCTTACGTACTCCTTCAGCTTGCTGCTGCAGGTTCCAAGCGTTCTTATCGTGTTGAAGCCCAGCGCAACGGCGACTATCACCACGGCGATGGATATCGAGCGCAGGGCCGGCCTTGGATCAAGTGCGGTCATTTGGCCCTCCCCGCACTATCGTGAAGTAGATCCGGCCGTCGGATGTTTCCTTGCGGTCTGAGCGGACGGCGTATCCGAGATCCCTCAACCGCTGCGACAGTTTCTCACACTGGTTCCACGTGGCACAGGCACCGGTGATGTTGAGCGTGTTCTTGTCCTTTCCAAGCTCGAGAATCGTGAAAGTGAGGTTGTTCTCCTTGCCGACATTGAGGATGGTGACCAGCGTGCTTACCAGCGACGGCTCGAATGCTTCGTCGAAAGGCCGGTTCACCATCAGGCGGGCTTTCTGCGCCTTACGGACCTTTGCCAGAGCTTTCTCGCCTTTTTCGGCCACGTGGTAGCCGGCCAGCCTGTCCACCTGTCGGCTGAAATCAGCCTGCGCCTGCGTGAGCCGGCGGCCGGCAAGCGTGCCGGTTGCAAGGCTCGTGGCGGCAAGGATGAGCCCGGCGGCGAGGATGATGAGCGAAGTGGTCAGATGCTGCCGCTGCTTTCGCGCAGCGATCGCGCGGTGCTCAAACTCGCCTCGCCGCAGGTTGCAGCGCAGGGGACCGGCAGAAAGCGCGCGGGTTGCAATGGCGCGCGCGAGAAAAGCCCGGGGATCCTTGTGATAAAGCGATTTGCCCGGCCAATCCTGCAGGAGTGACGGGAAGATGGCCTCGACATTCTCAGGCGTGGCACCGGGGCCCGTCCATGCCCACTCCAGCGCCTGCGGTGGAGTGCCGAGCCTGGTGCGAAGAATGCGCACGATGTTTTCCGCGCCCTGCCTGACGCTGTGAGAGGCGATGAACTGATTGCCTTTGCCAAGGGAGATGGTGGCGAAATTCTTTGAGAGCGAGACCACGACCCTGGTGGCTTCCTTCTCGACCGGGATCTCGAGAATACTCTGGGTCCAAAGCGCAATGCCTTCCTGGTCCAGCGTCACTGGATCAGCCCCGATCCGGGTGTACGCGTCAAGCTTCTTGCGAATCTCGGCTGTGCGGGCGGCTACGGCAAGGGCCAGCGTCTTGCCGTCCGCCGTGATCCCTCCCGGAAGGAACATGTATGTGCAATCCTCGAGGGGGAAGGGGAGCTGGATGTCCAGCATGGAGGGAAGGACTTGTTTTGACTTGCGCTCTGACCGGAACGGCGCGGTCAGCCAGCGGCTGAAACCTTCGCGCTCCGCCAGGCAGCCGGCGACCATGGTTGAACCCTCGAGCGAACCGCGGACTGCCGGGTCGGCCGGGTCGATCCCGGTGCATGTGACGCCGCCGCGCGTGCGGGTGGCGCGAACAGCGATCGGACCGGCTTCAGCGAGATCGATGCTGTAGCACGTCCGGCTCCAGCTGATTGTTCCCTGTTGTTGTTTCTGCTTTCCCACTACCGGCTACTTTCCCTGGTGCCAACCGAGGACTTCGATTGCGCCTCCGCGGTCCCTGCGGTATATACACGAGACTTTTTCGACCACATTGCTTGTCCCTGCCGTGGCCTGCAGCAGGTAAATCCGCCAGCCGCCCGTGGCCTGGCTGCCCAGAAACGGGATGGCCCCCAGAAAGGCGGTGGTGCTGTCGGTCACGTTGACATGGGTCTCAACCCCCGACGGCAGCAGCGCGTTGTCAGGAACAGGCAGCGACCCTCCGGCTGCGGGCGACCTGGTCACCCGGTCCCTGAGAAAGCACCATGCAGCGTCCGATGCGGCCGTCCGGAGTTCTGTCCGGAACCGCTTCGCCTGCATGAGGCGTTGCGATACCGCGAGTGACGTCTGGACCCCGACAGTCAGCGTGGCCACCACGCCCACCAGCAGGAGTATCAGCACAAGTGCGACACCATTTCTGGAGTCTACGCCGCCTCCCCGCATGCAAGTGACATTCACGGCCGCTGAGTATTGCCTAAAGGTGGTGTGAAGTCAAATGTGCAGACGTGCTGTGTCATCGCGCATGGCGTTGTCCGAGCCCGGCCGGCGGGCAGGATGGCCGGAACCGGGCAAATAGCAGACAGTGGTCCAGGGGGGGCTGGGTGCGGTCGGAATCACCCTGTCTTGAAGCCGAGGCCGGAGACGGTGGTTGCGAGGCTGGTGCCTGCGTTCTTCAGGCTGACGCGAGTGTAGCGGAACTCGCGGCGGACCGGGTAGTTCCTGCGTAACTGCTCAAAATGCTCAGCCCGCTTCGCTGGATCGGCGGAGTTCAGGGCGCGTAGTCTCCCGTCATCCTGCTCAATGTTGTAGACCTGGCTGACGATGTTCCACAGGAGTTCCTCGTCGCATTGCGATGCCGACTGATCCGCGACAATACGTGGTACGACCGGAGCGGGCATGAGCGAATCCGGTGTCCAGACAGGCGCCACTCCCAGGAATCGGCACACCTCCCGGTACACCATCAGTGTACCCATTACCTTGCCTTCAAACGAGTGGCCTGCGATGTGAGGTGTTGCGAGGTCGACGCGTTCCAGAAGTTCCTGTGGATACGCAGGTTCAGGATCCCACGTGTCGATAACGGCATGGGCCACGACACTCTCGTCGATTGCGTCCAGCAGGACATCCATTTCCGCGACAGGGCCCCGGGCGCAATTGATGAAGAGCGCGCCCTTCTTCACGCTGCGGAAAAACTTCCTGTTGGCCATCTGGAATGTTGAGTCGACCCCGTCATGCGTCAGCGGGACGTGCAGCGACACGACATCCGCCTTTTTCAGCAGCTTATCCAGCGGGGTGAATTGCTCAACACTGTTGCCTTCAGCTCTTTCCCGGGGCGGATCATTGAGCAGGACCTGCATGCCGAGCGCCCTGGCCTTTGCTGCCACCAGTCCGCCAACATGGCCCACTCCGATTATGCCTATTGTCCGGCGGGCGAGACGGAAGTCGTACCGCCTGGCCAGACAGAGCAGTGCGGATACGATGTATTCCGAGACGCTGTTGGCATTGCAGCCGGGAGCAGTGCACCACTGGATGCCCCTGGCCGCGAGGTATCCGGTATCGATATGGTCAAAGCCGATCGTGGCGGTACCGACGAACTTCACCCTGCTTCCGTCGAGAAGGTCCTCGTTGGCCTTTACGGTGGAACGTATGGCAAGAACGTCAGCATCCCTTACGGCGCCGGCGCAAATAAGCCTGTCAGGCACCACGACGGTCTCTCCGATGGTGCTGAAGGCTTCCCTTGCGAACGGCATATTTCCGGAACAAATGATTTTCACGTGCCACATGTAGCCGGTGAGCTATGTCGATTGCAATGAAAAACGGTGTCCTCACAACTCGTCCTCGAATTGCTTTTGTCGGGAATGAACTGGTCGGCAGCGCCGGCGGGGACCGGGGGTTTCATGACCGTTCAAACTTGTGGGAGCGTCTCCGTAGGGATAGAATGGCAGAATGAAGTTATCCAAGGTAGCAATTCTTGGCGCAGTGACAGTGTTTGCCGCTGTCGTTGCCTTCAATGTATTGCGGCCACCGCCGTCGGGCAGCGTGACTCCGGCGGACCAGGCACAACAGGGTCAACATCAACCGGCGACCACGAGCAAGCCCGGCACCTTACCAGCCGTTGTGGATCAGGCTGAGGTGGCCGGTGCGCCTGTGCGTGCGACTGCCCAGGGCTTTTCCAACCCAGTCACCAGGGCGGCGGAGGTTGAACGGTTGCAGGCGCGCGGCAGGACCGAAAGGCAGGAAGCGGTTGTGCGGGCCGGGAAGGAAGGGTGGGGCCCCGATGTTGAGAAGGAGGCCGGGCCGGCCGGGCTGATGGCGATAAGGGATGGCAGGCCCTATGTCTTCATCACCCACAATGCCAACGCAGGGATATCCATTGCTGTTGACCAGGTGAGGAATAGGGCGCCTTACTCCCTGACAGGTGAGGGCGAGACTGTTGGAATCTGGGATGCCGGCCAACCATTGGGTACCCATCGTGAACTCACGGGGCGTGTTGAGGTCATGGATGCGGTGCCGCCGTACTGGCATAGCCATTCAAGCCACGTGGGCGGGACGATCGGTGCGTCCGGAGTGGATCCCAACGCCATAGGCATGGCACCAGCCGTCCTGATCGATGCCTACGACTGGGTGGATGACCTGGCTGAGATGGCATCCCGCGCCATGGCCGATGCGGCAGAAACCAACATGCTTCAGATCTCAAATCATTCCTACGGGCCGTCATCGGGTTGGACTGCGACCACGCCGCCCCGCTGGTACGGCACATGGGGCCAGCGCGAATCCGAGTACTTCGGGCTCTACGATGCTGATGCCGTGGAGATCGACAACATGTGCTTCAACGCACCCTTCTACCTGCCATTCTTATCATCGGGCAACGACAGGGGTGACGCGGCCCCGGTCGAGGGTGCGACCTTCAGCTACTACGACGGGGGATGGCAGCTGACGACCTACAACGGTTCGATCCACCCGTACAGTGACAACTGGGACGGCGGCGGATACGACACCGTGCCGATCAGGGCGGTGGCAAAGAACGTGATGACAGTCAGTTGTGTGCGTGATGCGGTGTCGGGCGGCATTCGCTCGCTGGCCGGTGCCACCATGCCTACGTACCCGAGTTGGGGCCCGACCGATGACGGCAGGGTTAAACCAGACCTCGTTGCCAACGGCGACGGGGTCTACTCCCTGAGTTCCCTGGGTAACTCCTCGTACTACACGCTCAGCGGCAGCAGCATGTCAGTGGCCGCAGCATCAGGATCGGCCATCCTGCTGACAGAGTACTACAACCGGCTCATGCCGGGCCGGCGCATGCTGGCGAGCACGATCAAGGGCCTCATGATCAATACCGCCGATGACATCGATGCAGCCGGGCCGGACTACAAAACCGGCTGGGGCCTGGTCAATGCCGGCGCCGCATGTGAGCATCTCCGCAGGCACGTGTCGTTCCCGGAACTCGGGCTTGTGCGCGAGGATTCGCTCAGCAGCACGAACATTTCCGACTCATTCACCTTCATCTGGACCAACAGCGGCCCGATCAAGGTGACGCTCTGCTGGACTGATCCGGCCGGACCAGGGCAGACTGGGATGGACAGTCAGGTGCCCGCGCTGGTGAATGACCTTGACCTGAGGATCGTTGATCCGTCGGGAGCCACCAACTGTCCCTTCGTCCTAAACCCGGCCCAGCCGTCTGCTGTTGCTACAAACGGCGACAACCGTCTCGATAACGTTGAGCAGCTCTGCATCACGTCGCCGGCAACCGCGGGCGAGTATGTTGTCACCGTGGCTGCGCATGGAGCGATTACAGGGGCTTTCCAGCAGTACTCGCTGTTGATTGGTGGCGTGGCGGTGTTCCCGAGGATAGAGCACAGCCCACCAGGGAACACATCCGATGTGACGGGACCGTACGTTCTGGAGGCTGATATCGTGGCGGTTGACGGATTCCTGGGTGGATCGCCTGCCCTGCTCTGGAACACCAACGGGTCGCCCGACGTCTTTGTCACCAACGCCATGATCCACGTCACGAACGACACCTATCGTGGCGAGATTCCGGGATTTTCAATTGGCACGACCATCTACTACCTCATATCGGTTGGCCAGACGAACGGACTGACGTCGACAAGCCCGGCGGGAGCCCCTTCAGCCCTGCACCGCTTCGAGGTGGTTGGCAATATGTCGCTGCTGATTGGCGGCAGTCCGCTCGAGACCGGTGAGGTTGTTCCGGCTTATGGCACGACGTTCTGGCCGTCCGGCAACACCGTGCGCGCGTCGGCTGCGCTCTATGACACGCCGGTGGCAGGTCACAGGCACATGTGTGACGGCTGGGTGGGGCTGGGCAGCGCGCCAGCTTCGGGTTCAAGCAATTCCGTCGGTTTCATGCTCTCTGGCTTCAGCGCTCTTGTCTGGCGATGGACGGACCAGTACGCGCTGACGCAGACATCAAGCGTATCCGGCCTTGTGAATACCCAGATCTGGTGGGCATCGGCATCCACCGGGAACACTGTGACCGCTGCGCCGGTGGTCGTCAGGGGCGGGACCAACTACTGCCTGGCGGACTGGCACGTTGACGGAGTGCGCGCCCAGGATGGCTACGGCGTGGCCGTGAATCCGGTGACTGGAATCATGATGGGCTCACCCAGGTCGGCTGTGGCCGGTTACCTCTGGGAAGACCTCGATGCCGACACGGACGGGTTGCAGGACTGGTGGGAGGTCATGTGCTTCGCTTCAACTGCGTCGCAACCGTTTGATGATGATGACGGGGATGAAGCCACGAATCTGCAGGAGTTCCGCGACCGGTCGAATCCGCGCGATATCGCGTCGGTTCCCATGCCACCCGTCATCAGAGTGATACAGCCGACCGATCCCACCACCAGTCCAGCTCCATGGATTGTCAGTGCATCGATAACCGACAATTGCTCAGTCGCGTCGGCCACGCTCTATTGGAGCCGGAACGGTGGCGGAACGACGTCCGCCGCAATGAGCCTTGTTGTGGCGCCGGACCTGTATTCCGGCGCGATTCCGCCTCCCGGAACGAACGGAGACAGCTTTGCGTGCTGGGTTGGCGCAATCGACGCTGCCGGAAGCGACAGCATGAGCGCCGTATACACATTCAGCGTTCTCTTCCCCATCCAGATCGTGGATCCGACGCCTCTGCCGTCGATTGGCTTGATGGCTGGCGCATCCACGAACGTCACTATAGCGATCACCAACGCCGGACAAGCCGACCTGGTATGGAGCCTCACTCGGCGCGGGGTGGGGTTGGACGACGATATGGAGTCCGGCACCAACGGCTGGACGCATTCCGGCACCAACGATCTGTGGCACATCTCGATTCGGCGGGGGACGTCGCCAACCAACTCGTGGTACTGCGGGTCGGACGATGGCGCCCGATATACCGACGGCATGAATGCATCACTGGTTACACCGCCGCTATACGTTGGCAGGTCGGCCATTCTTACGTTCAGCCACTGGCTGAAGACGGAGATAGACACCGGCCGGCCGGGTCACACATGGGACGCAGGAATTGTGGAGATTTCAACGGACGGCGGCACGTCGTTTGCGCAGGTTAGGCCGGTGGGAGGGTACAACTATCTCGTCACTCCCAATCCGGCATCGCCCTTTGCTGCGGAGACCCCGTGCTATGGAGGCGCCGGGGAATGGCTCAGGGCCTCGTTCGATCTTTCCGCGTATGCCGGGAGAGTCGTATTGATACGGTACCGGTTCGGATCGGACGCATTTGTGGTGGACGAGGGCTGGTATATTGACGATGTGGCTGTTGTGCCGAACACAGGTGATGGCACATGGCTGGCAGTGTCGCCCACGAACGGCGTTATTCCCCCCGGTTCGGTTACGAACATCACCCTTGCGCTTGATTCCGCCGGCCTTACCAATGGGGCCGAAGTGGCGGAGCTGCTGGTTCTGCGCAGCAACGATCCGATCACGCCGGTAAGCAACATTGTTGTTGCGCTGGGGGTCGGCACGCCACCAGTGCTGGCGGCAGGGCCGGCGCGGCAGACCACCACTAACGGAACCGGCCTTGTGACCATCAGCAATGCCGTGTCCGACGCAGAAGGAAGTGCCGTGGCCATGGAGGTTACATTCTCCACCAATAATGGCGTGTCATGGAACTCTGCGACCTTGACTGGAGTGACGGCCTCACAAGCCGGTGCCGGCGTATCGGTTGCCGGGATGCCACAAGTCACAGGGATCACAACCAGGGTTCTGGGGAGTCTCGTCACGAACAATGTGGCGACTGTGTGGGCGACGACCAACGATATCCTTGGCATGAGGCTTTGCACGAATACATTGGTGAAGGCAAGGGCGTGGGATGGCTACTTCTGGAGCGACGCCGCCATGAGCCAGCCGTTCATGGTTGATAACGAGCCGCCGGGCATGCCGTCCGGCCCCGGAAGCTCCACCCACACGGTTGGAGTGTGGAGCACCGGCAGGATAGTGGCCGTTTCGTGGCAGGACCACGCAAGCGATGGCGGCGGCGGCGGGCTTGCCGGCTACGGCTATGCCTTTACCAACACAGGTGCGGGCCAGGCGCCTGGTAACGTCATGACGGCGGCCAGGGACATGGCAAGCGCGCCGCTGGCCGACGGATCCAACTGGTGGTTGCGCGTGCGTGCGGTTGACGTCTTCGGCAACCGGGGCGCCGTCACAAGTTCCGGGCCATACCTTGTTGACACTACCCCGCCGGCTGCTAACGCGGCAACGGTCACTGTGCTGCAGAGCGTGTTCGGCGGATACATTGTGGGCGTCAGTGCGATAACCGGGACCTGGAGCGGGTTTATGGATTCCGGCTCGGGCATTGCCGGTTACTACTACAGTCCAACCAACGGCGGGATGTCCACGGACGGTTGGTGGACAGTCGAAGCCGGTGGTTCGATAACCGGTGTGACGCTGAACGCAACAAACCGAATCCATGTGTGGGCGAAAGACAACCTGGGTCTGGTCGGCACGGCGGTTGCCGGGGCAGTCCTCGTGCTGGGGCCGGATGATGACTGGGATGGCGACCTGCAGAAGAACTCGCAGGAGGAAATAGGCGGATCCGACGCCAGGAATCCCACGAGCGTGTTCAGGATCACCGGCGCTGCCGCCGGCCTTCCAGCCGAAGGGTACGGTTTCCGCCTGGCCTGGCAGGGGGTGGCCGGCCGGCTCTATACGGTGTACTCAAGCGACCGCATGGGCGATGCATGGACGCCGGATAGCCTGTTCTCCAACGTCAGTTCCTCAGGTGGCGTGATGATCTACACAAACACGGCGCCGGCAAGCAACCGTTACTTCCGGGTAAGGATCGGCCTGCCTTGAGTAGTGGCCTCATGTGTCGTAAATAGGCACGAGGCTATGCAGAAGGAACTTCCCGGGTAATACGAGATGCGGCAAACGCGGAACGACAGGCAGCAACACGCCGCGGGTCGCACAGGCTGCAAGTGTCCTATTGACGCGGACCGCCTTGCGGGCCACGTGCCCAGGAGTCGATGAGGTCGGCGATCGAGCCCACGAAGTTGGTCTTCACCAGTGCCAGGCGTTTGTCCTCGCCTACGACAATGCCCTGGACCCCGAAATAGTGGTCGGCCTTCGGAATCACTGAATGCTGAACCGGGCCTGTGAGCGATGCCACGAAGTTGCTGGTGAACGCAAGGTCTTCGCTATCCTCGCGCGTTCCCTCGATGATCAGCAGGGGCTTGGCAACCACGCAGCCGGCAACCTGCTCGATGTTGAAGCCCTCGAGCATCCCGCGGATCAGGTCCAGCGGTATTGGTTCCGTCAGCCCCATGTCTTCAGCCTTCCGCTTCTGCACGTAGGCGAGGGTGTCCTCCCGTCCGGCAGCAAGGATACGCTCATTGATGCGTCTGCCGGGGCTGATCGATACGACCCTGCCGACGCAGTCCTCACGGAGTCCGGCAACGAGGGCCACGCCTCCGCCGAAGGAATGACCGGCGATAATCAGGTTCTTCACGCGGCCGGCCACCTTGCCGGACAGCATGGCCCTGGCGGCCTCGCGCGCATCTGCCACGAAATCCAGGTCTGCAGCCGTGCGGATTGCCGCCGGCTTTTCCGATTCACCGTGCCCGCGCTGGTCAAGATTCAGCACAGTGAAGCCCCTGGCCTGAAGTGCCTTGCAGATCGCCGGGTAGAGCGGGTGCTTGCGGCCCAGCGGTGTGCTGCCGTGCAGGAAGAGAACCGCATCACCCTGGCGGTGGCCTGCCGGCAGGTAGAGGTCTCCGGCGAGTTCAAGGCCGTTGCATTGGAAGCGGACAGTCCGTTCCTCTGCCTTGTGGTCCCGGGGAATTGACACTAT
>JBAXKQ010000102.1:0-11466 GCA_037135275.1 bacterium | reverse complement strand
CGATACCGACGCCGAGAAGCCAATCCTCCCGAAATCAATCTGCTGTGTCACAGACAACTTCCCCGGCGCCTCTTCAACCGACAACCCAGCAACTCAACAACCTAACAACTTCTTCTACGCCGTGCCGTTGGCGTTGATTGACCGGCAAACCTGCGCCCACGCCCCGTTTGCAGTCATACGGCGGAGCTCTGCCCGCGCATCCGCCAGACGTGCAGCAAGTTCCACTTTGCCCTTCCCTCCCAACCTGACAGTGCTAATCTCGAAGCGGAAGTGGTGCTGGCCATCGTACCCATGAACGGCCATGGCGGCTCTTCAGTGGTCATCACCGGGTTGATTTCTGCATTAGCGAAATCAGCTGTCTAAATTCAACTGTTCGGGAAATGGAAATACGATTATGGATGCCGCAACCAGCATACTGACACACGACAAGGATGTTCTTCGGCGATTGGCGGAGCGGAAAGCCGAAATCGCCTCTGACCCGATAAACGCAGAACGGCGCACGGCGTGGCTGGCGTTGGACTCGGGTAAAGAGGGCCGTGTCATGGTGCTCGCCGAACATGGCGGGATCCGAGACCCGCAAAAACCGTTCACGGTCGATCGCCTGGAGTGCAGGGGCGAGTGGGCTCGCGGCGTGGAGACCGCCTTGCGCGCGGAGGCCCTATTGTTCGAGGAACTGCGGGATGATCACGTCGTGGAGCCCGTGATGAATGTCGGCTGGCAAGTGAGGGCGAGCCACTTCGGGGTGGAGCCTGTCGTTCATCAAGGTGGCGATGCGGAGCACATGGGCTCCCGGTCATGGGATCCACCCATCAAAGACCTCGATGGGGATTTTGGCAAACTTCGCCCGCGCACCTTCTGCGTGGACCGCGATGCCACGCTGGCGGAACGGCAGCGCATGGAAAACGTGTTTGCCGGGATTCTGCCCGTTCGAATGCGGGGCGGGCACTACTGGACAATGGGCCTGACGATTCAGGCAATCGACCTGATCGGACTGGAAGGGCTCATGCTCGCGATGTATGACAATCCGGAAGGGTTGCACCGCTTGATGACCTTTCTGCGCGACGACAATCTCGCGTTCTCTCGCTGGCTTGAAGGGCAGGGGCTTTACTCGCTCAACAACGAGAACGACTACATCGGATCGGGCTCCATGGGGTACACGGCCGAGTTGCCGAGGGATATCACGCGGCCAATCACCGCGCCGGTTCGGGAGCAGGACCTATGGGTTCTGCTGGAGTCCCAGGAAACGGTTGGCGTTGGACCGGAACTATTCGAGGAGTTCATCTTTCCTTACCACTCGAGCATCGCGGAGCGATTCGGAAGGACTTACTACGGCTGCTGCGAGCCGGTGAACAATCGGTGGCACATACTCAAGCGGCTGCCCAATCTGGCGCGTGTCTCGGTGTCGCCCTGGGCCGATCAGCGATTCATGGCTGAGGCACTCGAGCGCGACTACGTGTTCTCACGCAAGCCCAGTCCAACGCTTATCAGCACGAGCCGATTTGACGACGCCGCGATCCGAGATGATATCAGGCAGACTTTGAACTTGGCCCGTGATTGCCGAATTGAATTGATCATGAAGGACGTGCATACCCTGAACAACGAGCCAGAACGGTTGGCGCGCTGGGTTCAAATCGCCCGAGAAGAGATCGAGAACCATTGAAATCCCGAACCAGCCGTTGCTCGCGACGGCTGGTAGCCGCGCGAGAACGGCAACGTTCGAGGCCAGTCAGAGGCCGAATTGACAGCCGCACCGGAAATGGTATAGTAACTATACATTATGGCATTTGAGTTCGATCAGGCGAAGAGTCGCGCGAACCGAACGAAGCATGGAATCGACTTCGTGGAGGCGCAAGCGCTCTGGGACGATGTTGATCTCCTGGAGCTACCGGCGCGGACGGAGGACGAACCCAGGTGGATCGTGATCGGGCGCATCGGAACGCAGCTTTGGTCTGCGATCATCACCTATCGCAAGGAGAAGACGCGGATCATTTCCGTGCGACGCTCGCGAGAGATGGAAAGGGACCTCTATGAAAGCTAAAGCACTGGACAAGGCATTTGATGCCGGAAACGATATCAGCGGCCACTTGGATCTGGCGCGGGGAAGGCGTCTGAACCAGACACCAAAGCGGGTGAATGTCGATTTTCCGACCTGGATGATCCACTCATTGGATCGCGAGGCGAGCCGGCTGGGCGTCACGCGCCAATCGATCATCAAAGTGTGGATCTCGGAGCGTCTGCAGGCCAAGAGCGCCTGAGCACAAAAGCTCGAACCAGCAGATTCTGCCTATCGCCGCTAGCGCGGCTCATGCAGCTTTGCGACGTTGGCGATCAAAGATTGAACAGCGAGGAAGATGCCGCGATGCGAAGGAAGCCGAAAGAAGCAGCCAAACCGATGCTCGACACCTGTGCGGAAGCCCGATTCTCTCTTGGCGGCGAGATGGGGCGGCGGCTGGAGGCCGTGACCCGGCAGTGGATTCTGCCTGCGCCATACGCCAACCCCGGAATGCTGGAGATGTTCCGGCATCGCGACCGGAAGCCGTCGCACGACATGGTGCCGTGGGCCGGAGAGTTTGCGGGCAAGTATCTCACGCACGCGGTGCAGATTTGGCGAATCTGCCGCCACCCGTGCCCTTTGCCAGCGGAAATCCGCTTCGGAGTCAGCGGCCGTAGAAGGATAAGCGGGCCGAACGCGCCCTTGCTCGGTACGGCGTACCGCCGCCGCCCGAGAAAAGCACCGTTGGCTGCCAGAGTAATCATGAGGGCCAGGCCTACTGTTAGCTGCCTTCCGCCAACAGTAGGTGTGTCCCCTGGATTTAGGCCTCATTCCCATCGGGGTCGGGAGTCGTTCCGTTCCGGCTTCAGCTCGCCCGTCCCTACCAGTCCCCTTGATTGAGCCTCCTCAGCAGATTGTGAACGTTCGGCATGCAGGTGGCGAAAAACATTGTTTGGCCGGTCATATCGATGTATCTTCTTTGTAGACACAGGAGGTGAGCCATGCAAACGACGATTCGAAAGTGGGGAAACAGCCTGGCTGTGCGTATCCCCAAGGCATTCGTGAAAGAGGCTAGCGTTGCGTATGGTACGCAGGTCAATCTGTCGGTTGATGATGGGAAGATTGTGATCGATCCGCATGTCGAGCCTGAATACAGGCTCGACGACCTGCTCAAGGGAGTCACCAGGCGCAACCTTCATACTGAAGTGGACACCGGCGAGGCAGTCGGCCGGGAGGTGTGGTGATGGGCTCGTACTGTCCGAAGCGTGGAGACGTGGTCTGGATTTCGTTCAAGCCCCAGGCTGGACATGAGCAGGCCGGCCACCGGCCCGCGCTCGTTCTCTCGCCAGAACCGTACAACCGTAAGGTGGGGTTGGCGCTTCTTTGCCCCATCACGAATCAGGTCAAGGGCTATCCGTTCGAGGTTCGCGTGCCGGCTGGTCTCAAGGCAGCCGGTGTCGTTCTGTCCGATCAGGTGAAGAGCATGGATTGGAAGGCCCGCGGGGCAGCGTTCCTCTGCTGTCTTCCGGAATCCACAGTGCATCAGGTGCTGAACAAGGTCGGCACCTTGCTGGATGCTTGAACTGACAATAGTGGTATTTCTGGGCCCCCTATCGGCAGCCGCTTCGCCAACAGTAGGTGTGTCCCCTTGATTGAGGCCTCATTCCCATCGGGGTCGGTATCGGGGTCGAAAGGGGCGGAGGTTGTCAGGGAATACGGAAAGGCCTGCCTCCAACTGAGCCCGTCTGTGGCACAAGAGGACACGGCATCGGTCGCCGGTGAACGGTAACCCTACGGTCGGTAGAATCGTGCCGTGCGATGGTGGTGGAGGCCCGTGCAGGACTCTGCCGCTCTGAACTGCACCTTCTGCCTCCCACGTCCTCTGTAGGTCGAAGGCCTGGTGTCCGGGGTCAGTGGCCTCTTCCCGGCCTGCTGACCCCTTCAGGCTCAGCTCAGGCGCATGGGCATCAGCACGTACAGGAACGGCTGATCGCACTTCACCACACCCGGGCTCATCTCATCCGTCAGCTCCAGGTACACCTCGTCGTTCACGAGATGCCGCAGGGGGTCCATGAGGTATTCGGGGTTGAAGGCAACAGAAATATCCTGGCCGGAATACTTGATCGCCATGGTCTCATGCGCTTCACCGACTTCCGGCGTAGTCACACTAACCTTGAGCTTGTTCTTTGTGAAGGTAAGCTTGACGGAGTTTGACTTCTCGTTAGTCAGAATTGCCATGCGCCTTACGGCCGACAGCAGACCCTCGCGATCGATTGCCACTCGTTCAGCGGACTGGGCCGGTATCACCTGCTTGAAGTTCGGATAGCTGCCTTCGATCAGCTTGGAAATCACGAGGATATTCTCAAACTCGAATACCGTCTGGTTGCCAACAGCGCAGATCTTGAGTTGTCCCTGATCCTTCAGCGAGTGGAGTAATTCATTCACCGCCTTGCTCGGGATGATCATCTCGCTTTCGGCTTCCTTCGGAAACTCCACCTCGTGTTCCGCAAGCGCCAGCCGTCGTCCATCGGTTGCCACGACAGTCAGCTTCTCGCCGGCAAACTTCAGGTATACGCCGTTCAGGACGTACCTTGTCTCATCACTCGACGCGCTGTATGCGACATTATTCAACATCGCCTTGAACTGTCCCTGGTCAAGGACGTACGTAAACTTGCCCTTTACATCCGGCAGCCTCGGGAAATCATCATCAGCCTGCCCCATTACCTTGAAAAATGATGCCTCTGCGCGGATACTGGCGGCATTCTTGTCATCGACCTCAATCTCAACTTCCTGCCCGGCAAGCTCTTTTATGATGCTCAACAGTCGCCTGGCCGGTATTGTTGTGCTTCCGACCTTCGACACTTCCGCTTCAATCGAACACCGGACACTAACTTCCATATCCGTGGTTGTGAGCCATATCTTCTTCTCTTCCGCCCTGAGAAGAACATTGGATAGAATCGGCACGGTACTCCGGGGACTGATGATACCGTACCCAAGCTGCAGTGCATTCACCAACGATGTCTTGTCTATTTTGAATTTCATCCTGATCTAGCTCCACTGCCGTAGTTACCTGTTCGGCGAATATGTTGTACACGCAAGCTTGTTCACACGCCAACTAATAATAGTAGTTAAAGTAATTAAACCACTATCAGTATTATTATGTCTGTTGATAACACCAACAACTACCGGAAGGCAATCCTGGGATACAAAACACACGGTTCAGGATACTCATAAGTCGGAAGACAACCCGCACAAAGCCTGTTCACAGCGGATCATAACTTTTGTTATCAACAGAAAATCGAAGTAATTCACAGGCTGGTTCCAAGGGATTTTGCGACAATTTGCAGCTTCCTGCGGAACGTCTCATCCGTCTTGAGCCTGGCGTCAATGCGCTTGCAGGCATGGAGTACGGTGGCATGGGTTTTCTCGAACTCAGAGGCGATGGCCGGCAGCGAGGAATCTGTCATGCGCCGACATAGATACATCGCAACCTGCCTTGGGAGCGCAATTGCCGCGGGCCGCCGCTTGCTCGTGATATCCGTCACCCGCACGTCGTAGTGTTGTGCAACCGCCCTCTTGATCGCGTTGATGGTCAGCGAATCTTCGCGCTCCTCAGAAAGCAGGTCTTTCAGCAGGTGTTCAAGATTGGCCTGGGGCTGTTTCGTGTTTGAAAGCGCCGCATAAGAGACAACCCTGGTCAGGGCACCTTCGAGCCTGCGGACGTTCGTTCTCACCCGCTCAGCGATGAAAAGAAGCGTGTCATCAGGCAGCGATGCATTCATCTGGCGCAACTTGTTCCGAAGTATGGCGATTCTGGTTTCAAGGTCCGGCGGCTCGACCTCGGTGACCAGCCCCCATTCGAACCGGGACACCAGACGCTGCTGAAGACCGACAATCTCACTTGCCGACCTGTCGCTGGTCATTACGATCTGCTTGTGTGCGTCAAAAAGGGTGTTGAATGTGTGGAAGAATTCCTCCTGCAGGCCTTCTTTGCCGCCGAGGAAATGAATATCGTCGATTAGCAGGAGGTCGACATTGCGGTATTTGCGCCGGAACAGCACCGGCGACCGGCTCTGAAGCGCGTTGATGTACTCGTTCACAAAGGCCTCCGCCGTGATATAGCGGACAATGGCCCTTGAGTTACGGAAAACGTAGTGACCGATCGCCTGCATCAGGTGCGTCTTGCCTAGACCGCTCTTTCCGTAAATGAAAAGCGGGTTGTAGGCCCGGCCGGGGGCCTGGGCAACGGCAAGTGAAGCGGCGTGCGCAAAAGTGTTGCAGGATCCGACGATAAAACTCTCGAAGATGAACTTTTCGTTGAGAGCCGCGCCGTCGGGACTCCTCGAAGACCGGCCCGACTGGCGCTCCCTGGTGGGCTCCTTCGCTGGTGCCGGCGCGGGCTGCTGCGGTGCGATTGTGGCCGCCGGAGCGGCTTCAGGCGCATGCCGCTGCGCCTTGACCGAGAATACAACCTTCGGCTTTGTGCCGCACACGGCTGCGACAGCATCGCATATGAGTGAAAGGTAGTGCTCCTCAAGCCAGGTCTGGTAGAAATCGTTGTCCACACTCAGATGGAGCGTTTCACCGTCCAGCGACACCGCCTCAATCACGGCAATCCAACGCTGAAAGATGTCGGGATGAAGAACTTCTTTGAGATGCTTGGTTGCCTGCTCCCAAAGCGCCACAGCGTCAACAGGTGTCACGTGGGAACCCCCCGCAAATAGTCTTGTGCAATTCTCAACAGAGCCACGACCGTGTGTCGGACGGCAAAACATCCCCCACCCTTGCGTTCAGAACCGCGCGCACATCTGCGGTTCGTCAAAAGTAGGGGCGCTATCTTTCCGGAATCGCCATTGGTGCGCCCGACACACCTGGCTTGTCTCAACAGCAAAAAAAGTATTCGCCACACCATCTAATCACAAGAGCAAAACGCGAGTATCGCCAAATTCTTGGGGAATCAATACGTGGGTTATGTCCCGAAGCACACCACAACAGGTTGGGTGGGTCCGGAGGGGGTTATGGATTAAATGAAGAAATCGTTCGAATCGTTACAATAAAATGGCACCCTCGTGCGTTATACATATGTAGGGACGATAGTCTAACAACAGGAGGGGGTATCATGAAGCGTGTGTTGGCGGTAGTGATGGTTGCGGGAGTGATGGCTGGCGGGGTTGGCTTGCGGGCGGCGGAGTCTCTGCCCCAGGAGCCGCAGGGCCCGGGCGCTGGGCCTGGAATGCATGATGGGGCGCAGGGCCAGGGCAAGGGGCCCGGAGGGGCAATGGTGAGGCCGGAAGCGTTCCCTGTCATGCTTGCCGAGAGAATACTGAACAATGAAGAGAAGGCAAAGAAGCTCGGACTCACCAAGGAGCAGACCACCGCAATAAAGGAGAAATTCCTCGCCATCAAGCAGGCGGAAGTGAAGTTGAGGGCGGAAATGGAGCTTGCCGCCCTCGCGCAGGCCGCGGAAATGACCAAGGATGAAGTTTCTGAGGCGGCGATCATGGCCGCCATAGAGAAAACCGGCGGCATCAGGACGGAGCTTGCGAAGCTTGCTGCCCGCAGGATGCTTGTCCTGAAGCAGAACCTTACGGCCGAGCAGGTGAAACAGGTCAAGGAGATGCTGGCCAGCCGCTCAAAGGAGCGCAATGCAGCCGGCGCGTCCGGGCGGGCAAAGGGCGGCAAGCACGGTGATGCGAAGGGCAAAGGTGCCGACAAGAAGGGTGGATCGCCCCAGGAGGATGATGAAAAGCCCGGGGCCGATCAGGAGGATGACATCTAATCCGCAGAGGCTCAGTGGCAGGGAAGGATGTAACCGTACGGAGAGACCATGGGCCATAGACCTTGTGACAGTCGGGCTTTCAAGCAAGGTCTATGGTCTTTTTCTGGTCTGCAATGCCAGGTGAGGCGTCCCGGCGTTCTTCTACCGCTCTGACCTGACGATGTCGGCGCCGAGCGCCCGTAGCCGGCTTTCGATGTTCTCGTAGCCGCGGTCGATCATCTCAGCATTGCCGATCACCGTTTCCCCGTCGGCGCAAAGGGCGGCAAGCAACAGGGCCATGCCAGCCCTGATGTCGGGGCTCGACAGGCGCGTGCCGTGGAGCCTGGCTGGCCCGGACACAAGGACCCGGTGCGGGTCGCACTGCACAATCCGCGCCCCCATTTCGATGAGCCGGTCGACGAAATACATCCGGCTTTCGAACATCTTCTCAAAGAAAAGCATGGTGCCCGACGCCTGGGTGGCCAGTACCAGTGCCGCGCTCATGAGGTCCGATGGGAACGATGGCCATGGGCCGTCTTCGATTTTAGGGATTGCCGAGCCAAAATCCTCCCTGACATTCAGCCTGCGGCACGGCGCCATACTCAGCTTGCCTTCTGACACGGACCAGCAGACCCCGAGCTTGGCGAATGACCTGGAGATGACGAACAGGTCGTCCTCGCAGACGTCATCCACCTCGAGCTTTCCGCCGGTGAGCGCGGCTGCGGCGATGAAGCCGGCCGCGTCTATGTAGTCGGCCGCAATCCTGTGGGTCACGCCCCTGAGCGAACTGACGCCCTCTATCTGCAGGCTGTTGGTGCCGATGCCGCTGATCCTGGCGCCCATCCGGTTCAACATCAGGCAGAGGTCGCGGACGTGCGGCTCGCAGGCGGCATTGAAGATCGTTGTCGTGCCTTTCGCGAGCGAGGCAGCCATCACGGTGTTCTCCGTCGCCGTGACGCTTGCCTCGTCCAGCACTATCCTGGTGCCCCTGAGATTGCGTGCGGTGAACTGGTAGTACCCGTCGGCCTTGACGGTGATGCCGAGCTCGGCGAGGCTGTCGAAGTGGGTGTCGAGCCGGCGCCTGCCGATGACGTCGCCGCCGGGCGGATACAATGTCGCCTTGCCGTGGCGCGCGGTTATTGCGCCTGCAAACAGGATGGATGAGCGCACCTTGCCGCAGAGCGCGGCGTTGAGCCTTGTGGTCCGCAATCCGGCGGCGCAGAGTTCAACCGTATGTCCGCGCAGGTTGACATCCACGCCTATGTCCGCAAGAAGAGCGAGCATCGTGTGGACGTCGTCAATGAGTGGCAGGTTGTGGAGGCGGACGGGTTCATCCGTCAGCACGCACGCCGCAAGCATCGGCAGGGCCGCATTCTTGTTGCCTGGCGGCTTGTGATGGCCGCTGAGACGGCGGCCTCCTCGGATAATGAGCCGGGCCATGACTGATCCTCCTGTGGGCGAACAAGCGCCGCCTACCGCCCCATGACTTCTTTGGCGACGGCGACGACGTTCTCCACCGTGAAGCCGAACTTCTCGGCGAGGATGTTGCATGGCGCCGACGCGCCAAACCGGTTCATTCCGATCATGCGCCCGCGGGACCCGATGTAGCGCTCCCACCCCATCGGTGAGCCGGCTTCCACGGCGAGGCGCGCGGTGCAGGCCGCCGGCAGGACCGAATCCCTGTACGACTGCGGCTGCTTCTCGAACAGCTCCCACGAGGGCATGCTCACGACGCGGATCTTCTTCCCGGCAGCAAGCAGCTTCGCCGCATCCATGGCGAGTGGGACTTCTGATCCGCTTCCAATGAGGATAAGGTCCGGTGTGCCCGGTGCGCTTTCCCAAAGCGTGTATCCCCCCTTCTCAACCATGGAGGCGGGCGGGAATTGTTTCCTGTCGATCACCGGCAGATTCTGGCGCGTGAGCATCAGCACCGTCGGGCCGGTCTTGTTCCTCAGTGCGACCACCCAGGCAGCAGCTGTCTCTGTCGCGTCGGCCGGCCTGAGCGTGACAACATTTGGCATGCACCGGAGGCTTGCGAGTTGCTCGATGGGCTCGTGGGTCGGGCCGTCCTCGCCGACGTAGAAACTGTCGTGCGTGAAGATGTAGATCACCGGCAGCCCCATGATCGCCGAGAGCCGCACAGCGGGCCTGCAGTAGTCGAGGAAGACGAAGAACGTGGCGCCGAACGGCCGGAAACCGCCATGAAGAGCCAGGCCGTTGAGCATTGCACCCATCGCGTGTTCGCGAATGCCGAAGTGGAGGTTGCGGCCGACAAAGGAGTGCGGGCCCACGGACGGCGTGTCGGACAGCAGTGTCTTAGTGCTCGGCGCAAGGTCGGCCGAGCCGCCGACGAGGTAAGGCACGGACTTAGCCATCTTCTGCATGATGGTTCCTGACGCAACCCGGGTGGCGACAGGCTTGCTGAACTCGGGCATGCCGTCGGCGAGGTCGGCGGGGAGGGCGCCGGCGATGGCCTGCTCCCAGAGCGCGGACTTTTCCGGATACTTGGCCTTGTACGAATCGAAGAGCTTGCCCCATGCCGCCGCCTTCGCTGCGCCTTCGCTCTTCCGCTGTGCGAACAGGGAGTACACCTCGGGCGGCACGTGGAAGGACTTGTCCTCGGGCAGGCCGAGGTTCTTCTTGGACGCCTTGATCTCCTCCGCGCCCAGCGGCTCGCCGTGGGCCTTTGCGGTGTCGTGGAGGTTCGGGCTGCCCTGCGCGATGTGGGTGCGGGCGATGATCATGGTCGGCCGCGTCGTCTCGTTCCTCGCCGCGGTAAGCGCGGCATCGATCTGTTCAATGTTGTGGCCGTCGATATCGAGCACGTTCCAGCCGTATCCCTCGAAGCGCTTCCGGACGTCGTCACTGCAGGCGAGGTCGGTGGATCCCTCGATGGTGATCTTGTTCGAGTCGAATATCACCGTGAGCTTCGCGAGCTTCAGGTGACCGGCGAGGGAGAATGCCTCGTGGCTGATTCCCTCCATGAGGTCGCCGTCGCCGCAGATGACATAGGTGCGGTGATCGACGAGCGTGATGTCGGGTGCGTTGAAGCGCTCGGCGAGCATGCGCTCGGCGAGGGCCATGCCGACCGCCATTGCGCAGCCCTGGCCCAGCGGACCGGTTGTGGTTTCGACGCCGGGTGTATGGCCGAACTCGGGGTGGCCGGGCGTGCGGCTGCCCCACTGCCTGAAGGCCTTGAGCTCGCTCATCGGCAGGTCGTAGCCGGAGAGGTGAAGCATGCTGTAGAGCAGCATGGCGCCGTGGCCGCCGGAGAGCACAAACCTGTCGCGGTTAGGCCAGGCGGGATCGGCCGGGTTGTGGTTCAGATGCTTGAGGAAGAGGGTCGCCGCATAGTCGGCCGCGCCCATCGGCATGCCTGGATGGCCCGAATTCGCAGCCTGCACCCCGTCCATCGCGAGACCCCTGATCACGTTCGCCGCCAGAGCCAGATCCTTGTCCGACATATTCCCGTTCTCCTTAGTATGCTGGAACCAAAAAGCCGTGGTACGACCAAATATGACCTGTCATCTGTACCTCAATCCGGCCAGCCTGTCCAGCACCGAGCGAGTCCGGATCAGCCAAAAGGCCTTCGCCGCGGCGATTCGGATGGAGCTGGAACATGGAACGAGATGAATTGTGTTATCCGGAGGGAAACTTCGAATAGGCTGCGTGCTGAGAGGGTCTGTGACCGAATACGGACATCACGGCTATTTCA
>JBAXKQ010000101.1:0-11542 GCA_037135275.1 bacterium | reverse complement strand
CAGGCTTGATCCGAAGAACTTCGAATCCGCCTACTCGAAGTTCCTTGGGCTGGCCGACAAGAAGAAGCAGGTCTATGACGATGATCTGATGATGCTGGTGCGCGACGAGTCCGAGGACTCAGCGAACGTCTTCGTGCTGACGGACCTGCAGGTGACTACCGGAACCGGCGAGACCAAGCCAACCGCCACAGTAAGGCTCACGAGGGGCGGGAAGACGCTGGAGGGTACTGCGCGAGGTGATGGCCCGGTTGATGCTTTTGTCAAGGCGATCAACAGGCTCGTCAGGACCAACGGGCGCATGTCCGATTTCTCGCTGCAGTCGATAACGGTGGGACAGGATGCCATGGGTGAAGCCAACGTCAGCGTGACGTTCGGGTCAGAGACTCTGAGCGGCAAGGCTGTGAGTACCGACATCATAGAGGCCAGCGCCAAGGCTTACCTGTCCTGCGTGAACCGGTATCTCTGCATGAAGGCGGCAGGACGGAATGCGACGGGGAAGTGACATGGAACTGAGCGGACATACGAAACCGTACGCTGTCCTCGGGCACCCGATATGCCATTCTCTCTCACCACGCATGCACAACGCCGCATTCGCCGCGCTACGGATGGACGCGGCCTATATGGCGTTCGATGTCGAACCCGCGCGACTGATGAAGGTGTTGCCAGTCATGGCCGATATGGGTTTTGGCGGAATCAACCTCACGGTTCCGCTCAAGGAGATCGCATTCCGCGGCCTGCGCAAGCTTGATGAACCGGCCCGGAAGCTGGGCGCGGTCAATACCGTAGAAATCGGGCGGGCTGGACTGTGCGGTCACAATACGGATGGTCCTGGCTTTCTCAGTGCGATCAAGGAAACATTTGGCTGCGGCGTCAAAGGGGCGTCGGTGTTCGTTGCCGGGGCCGGCGGCGCCGGCCGGGCAATAGCGATAACATGCGCCATGCAGAAGGCAGGGCGCGTGATGCTGGCCGATGTCGTTCCAGGGAAAGTCCGCGGGGTCGTTGATGAGATATCGCGGCTTGTGCCTTCGGCACGCGTCTCTGCCGTGTCGGGCGAGCCGGCCGGGTGGGTGGGGCAGGCTGGAGAGGCTGATCTCGTTGTGAATGCAACGCCGGCCGGAATGCACAAGGGTGACAAATCGCCGCTGAGCGCCGGAGCATTCAGGGAAGGCCAGATGGCGTTTGACCTGGTGTATATGTTCCCGGAAACAGTGTTCATGAAGGCTGCCGCCAAGGCAGGTGCAAGAACCGCGAACGGATTGGGTATGCTGCTGCATCAGGGTGTCCTTGCGTTTGAGATATGGACCGGTGTAAAGCCGCCGGTCAAGGTCATGCGCGAGGCGCTCGAAAGTGCCGTTTACGGCAGAATGGGCACGGCGGCTAGCCGGCACCCAAAACGCTGAGAGCGGCCCTGGGTGATTGAACTGGGGGTGTGTGCTCCCTTTTGTTTCGGCCGGAGTTTGGATGCGAGTTTTCCGCTGGTCTTTGTCGACAAAGAAAGCCGCAAAGTTCACGACTGAGGTGTCACATGCCAATAGGCTTCGAAAACGAGTTCATGTATTTCTACCTCAGCATGCTGGTCTTCGTGCTGGGTGCCTGCCTCGGGAGTCTCCTGAATGTCTGCATATACAGGATCCCGCTGGATCAGTCCGTCATTTCGCCAAGATCCCATTGTACGCGGTGCGGCAAAACCATAGCCTGGTATGACAATATTCCCCTGCTTAGCTATGTCATACTGCGCGGACGGTGCAGACACTGCGGGGAAACATTTTCGGGACGGTATGCATTCATCGAGGGGCTCACGGCGGTCCTCTTCTTCCTGGTGTGGCTCAAACTTGGGCCGGGGCCACGGCCGCTAGGGTTGGTCGAGATGTCGACGATGGCCCTGGTGCCGATATATTGGTTGTGCATCTTCGGGCTCATCCTTGGGACGTTTGTCGACTTTGACCACATGATCATACCCGACCGCGTTACCATAGGGGGAACAATCGCCGGTGTTGTCCTCAGTGCTTTTGTCCCGGCACTTCACGATAGTACGGGATTCCTCGGTGGAATCATGATGTCGTTGCTAGGAGCTGTGCTGGGGGGCGGCATCCTGTGGGTTGTCGCATGGGTGGGAGAGCTGATCTTCAAGCGGGAAGCAATGGGGATGGGCGACGTGAAGCTTCTGTCGGCAATCGGCGCATTCCTGGGATGGAAAGCGGTCCTGTTCACGATAATGATATCATCACTAATTGGCGCAACAGCCGGTATCAGCATGGTTGTACTGGGCAGGAAAGAGATGAAGAGCAGGATTCCCTACGGACCCTATATAGCGCTGGCCGCCGTCCTTTGGATACTCTGGGGGCAGGGCATGTGGGATTGGTACGGCAACCTGCTGCGGCCAGGAATGCTTGGACCGGAGCTATGAGCGACACGACGCGGAGAAATATCGCGCTGCTCGGTTTCATGGGAACCGGAAAAACGACCGTGGGCAGAATACTCGCCGAGCAGTTCGGTATGACTTTCGTCGACATGGATCACGTGATTGAGGAGAGGGCTGGCAAGTCAGTTGCCAGGATCTTCGCAGAGGACGGCGAACCGCATTTTCGCGCTCTGGAGCGCGGGCTTGTCGTGGAACTGGTTGCCAGGACAGGGCTTGTTGTGGGCGCCGGTGGAGGTGTTGTGCTCAATACGGACAACGTTAGGGACTTCGAGCGCTCCGGACTAGTGGTTTGCCTCACTGCCGAGCCTGCCGTCATTCTCGGCCGGCTTGCCGGGGACAGCAGCAGGCCGCTACTCGATGGCGACGAAAAGGGCGCACGGATCGTAAAGCTTCTTGAGTCGAGACGTGCCCTGTATGATGCCATACGGCACAAGATTGACACTTCCAGCCTGACCCCGGCAGAGGTCGCCACCCGTATCGCTGCACTTGTCTGACCGCCCATCATGAACCACACCGTGTGATGAGTCGCCATGGGAAACAGGCCCAGCCGGTAGTTGGTGCACGTAGCCCGCCTGCGTCCAGACACCTCAGTGTCATCCCCTTGCCGGCGAGTGTCTGGCCCCGAGCTGGCCGCAGGCTGCCTGTGCGCTCAGACCACGGGGCGTACGGCGTCGGACGAAGAGCTTCTTTTCAACCAACCACTTGCAGAAGTCCGTAATGGCGTCCGTGGATGGCGCCTTGAAAGCCTCAGAAACACCCGGATTGCACGGTATTATGTTTATCCTGACTGGAAGATCGGCGAGGTAGTCGGCGAGTCTTGCGGCGTCCTCCCTCGAATTGTTGATACCGTCAATCAGAACATATTCGATGAGAATAGTATCGCGCGTCCCGAGAGGGAAGGCGAGTAGTTCCTGTTTGAGCCGGGTAAGCGGATACATCCTGTTGATCGGCATGAGCCGGCTGCGGAGTGCGTCGTCGGCTGCATTGAGCGATACCGCGAGGCGGAGCCTCCCAGGCTCCAGGGAGGCCAGTCTGCGGATGCCGTCGGCGTGGCCGGCGGTTGACACGGTGATGTGGCTGCGTTGGATGTCGAGCCCGCGTTGGTCGCTGATCACGTTTATGGCCCGCATCACGTTGTCGAGATTGTCGAGCGGTTCACCCATGCCCATAAACACGACATTGTCGATTGAATGGCCCAGGGCAAAGCGGGCGGTATGGACCTGCCATACGATTTCGCCAGCGGTCAGGCTGCGGGCTAGTCCAAACTGGCCAGTTGCGCAGAACGTGCAGCCCATCCTGCATCCGGCCTGTGAGGACACACAGAGTGTGTTGCGCCCATTGGATGGGATTATGACCGATTCGATGACGTTTCCATCATCTAGGCGTGAAGCGAACTTGGTGACGCCGTCGGCCTCAATTCTCTCGATGAGCGTGACACCAGGCAGGATGATGGCGGCGTCAATGTGCGAGTCGGCTTGCGGCGAGCCGCTGGATCCTGGTGATGCCGGATGGGACAGCTTGCCCCGCTTGAACACATCCCGGTAGAACCGGGCAGCATGATGGCGCGTGTCTTTCCCGAGCCGTCGGGCCAGTTCCCCGGCAACTTCCTCATAGGTTAGTTCGAACAAATTCACCGGTATTTCCCCCTCCTTCCGCCGGTCCATACCGCCAGAAGAGCTATTTCCTATCTATTCGCCACGCCTAAATCACTGGGTGCGCGTCCGAGTCGGTCGAGGAGTCGGATGACGGCGCGTGTCTGGTCGGCGACGCTTTCGGTGGCATGGGCGCGCCCCTCATAGATGGCGTAGTCGGCACGGTAATGAAGCGGGGTGATGTTGAGCATTATCGAGCTCGCGCCCGACATTAATCCCCGTTCGCGGGCACTGGGAGAGAGCGTTTCAAACGCTGTCGTGACCAGGATCTTGGCTTGAGGGGGCGCGGCGAGACGGGCAGCGGCCAGAGCCCGCAGCATCTGTGACTCGGAAACCGGAACCAGATCGTGCCGACGATGACTGGCCAGAACCGGCCCGAAACTGAACATCTCAGCATTCAGTTCACCAGCCAGCATAATATCGCCGGCAAGCGAATCAACGGTCTGGCCGGGGAGTCCGATAAGCCCGCCCGTCACCGTAAGCCAGCCAGTCTTGAGGGCATGACGTAGATGGTCGAGCCGGGTCTCCAGGGAATCACCCGGATGCAAGGCAGAGTAGAGCGCGGCATCCGAAGTCTCAAAGCGCATCAGCAATGCGCGGGCACCTGCTTCATACAGCAGATCAAGACCATCGAGACCCACTTCGCCAAAACTCACGCATATGAAAACGCCATGACGTCGCTTGATCTCCGCCACGATCTCAGCCAGAAAAGCTGGCGTGAAGGCTGGATCTTCGCCCGATTGGAGTACCAGCGATTTGAACCCAAACCCCTCAATGCCTTCCCGCGCCGCCGCGAGAATCTCATCCCGCGTCATCCGGTACCGCCTGGTCAGTGCGGAACGGGAAGCCAAACCGCAATACAGGCAGTCGCAGGCGCAGTAGTTCGAGAGCTCCAGAATGCCGTGTACGCAGCAGGAATTGCGGTGATGCAGATGACGGACAGCATTGGCTGTGCGGTATAGCCGCTCCAGGCGTTCCGGTTCCTCGATGGTCAGCAGATACCGGAGTTCCTCGCGGGAAATGACCAGGCCTGCGCCGGCCTTGTCGAGAATATCCTGAAGTGGACGATCCCGGAGTTCAGGATCTGGCCGCGCAGACAGGGCTGAATCGCGTTCCTGCAGCACCCGGAACAGGTCATTCCAGGTCGTGAGCATATCCCGCGCAAAATCGGGAGCGACCTTCTCAATAACATAGCCGCCCTGCGCGTAGACATAGTCGCCTGGTCGCACCTGAGGGAGCTCGCAGAGCGCCTGACGGCTCTCGCCGAAATAGTTCACGACAACCTGACGCCCGTGAACGGCCGTCACCAAGCCTGGAATCGCATAACACATCAGATGAGTTCCACTTCCAGCACCCGCAGGCCGGAACGATGCCCGCAGGGGCGGCCGGGCTTGGCGCATTGGGGACAGACAAAGACGCCGGGTTTGCGCTCGAACTCCTTATGGCAGGCAGGACAGAAGATCCGCTGCGGCACATGCCTGAACGAGATCTCCGCACCGGCAAGAGCCGGATCCTCTGCAAGATGCGACTCCAGGTGCATGCTCACCGAGAGTTCGTCCATGTGGGAGTCAGGGCTCAACTCCAACATGATGCGTGCTGCACGTGACGCGCCAGCCTCCAGCACACGCCGCTTTACGTCGGCAATGACGCCGTCAATCAGGCGGTCCTCGTGCATCTCAGAACGTCTCCCGGTCCTTTGTTACGGTCGGAATGCCGTGATCCCCCGTCAGCTCCAGGCATTTCTTGGGACACAGTTCCACGCAGTAGCCGCAGGAGATGCACCGCAAACGGTTAATGTGCCACTTCTTGTTCGTCTTATCCACCGCCAGCGCATCGGTTGGACAGCGTTTCGCACACAAGGAGCAGAAGATGCAGGTGGCGATCGTGATATCAAGACGCCCCCGCGACCCGGGGCAGATCTTCCGGGGGGTAAACGGATAGCTGGTGGTGACGGGTGTTCGGAAGGTCCACCCCAGAATCATTTTCGTCATTTGGAAAAAAGCCATGGAAGTCACCTCTCCGTACAACTAATGCAGGGATCAATTGTGAGAACCAGAACCGGAACGTCGGCCAATTCGCAGCCCGCCAGCATCTTGACAAGCGCGGGCACATTGGCAAAGGTCGGCGTGCGCGCGCGGAAGCGAACCAGGTTCTTTGCCCCATTGCCCTTGATGTAATACACCACCTCCCCGCGTGGTTGTTCGACGCGCGAGAAGACCTCACCGTCCGGGGCGCCGGTGACTTTGACTGCGATTTCGCCCGCGGGTATCCTGACCGCCGCCTGCCGGATCAGGTCCACGGATTGAAACAGCTCGGAACAACGCACCGCGCACCGGCTGTAGGAGTCGCCATCCGACCGTGTGATCGGCTGGAATTCCAGGTCGCCAAAGGCTGCATACTTCAGCAGGCGCATGTCATCGGCAACGCCGCTGCCGCGCAGCGTCGGGCCGACGGCACCCAACGCCACGGCATCGTCCTTGGAGATAACACCAACGCCGCAGAGACGGTGCTTGACTGAATTGTCGTTCAAGAAGATGTCCACGACGAGCCTCATCTCCTTCTCGATCTCAGCCAATTCCCCCAGAAGCCAATGCATCTGTTCCGGCGTAATGTCGCGACGCGCGCCGCCAACTTTGCAGGAACCGAAGATAACGCGGCCGCCGGTGGTGGCCTCAATGAGATCGAGCACGCGCTCGCGCACACGCCAGCTATGCATGAACAGCGACTCGAAACCGAAGGCATCGGCCATCAGCCCCGCCCACAGCAGATGGCTGTGAATCCGGGATAGTTCGCCCCAGATCGTCCGCAGGTAATGCGCACGCGGCGGAACCGGGATCTTCATGATCTCCTCAATGCCCTGACAGTAGGTCTGCCCGTGAATAAAACTGCAAATGCCGCAGATGCGCTCCGCAACATAGACGTACTCGATGAAGTCCTTCTTCTCAACCAGCTTCTCGAGTCCGCGATGAATGAAGCCGATGGATGGCACCGCCTCCACCACCTTCTCGTCTTCTACCACCAGGTCAATGTGAATGGGTTCCGGCAGTACCGGGTGCTGCGGGCCGAAAGGAATAAGCGTGCGGTTGCCCATGATTACTGACCTCCCGGCAGGGGCTGGGCCGCGGTCGGAATCGGCGCATCGTCATGGATGAAGGGATGCTTCATGGCGGTCATATAGAATGTCCCTTTGAAATCCAGAACATTGCCGTCGACCTGTACACCGAACAGGTCGCTGATCTCGTTTTCGTAGGAAAACGCGCACCAATAGACAGGGGTGATGCTTGGGACGCGCGCCCCGGTTTTCGGCTGGCGGAAGCGGAAATTAACAAACCTGCGGTTGAGGTCAAAGCTGTAGTTCAATTCCAATTCTTCGCCCAGCCGCGTCACGCAAATCTGGACCAGCCGGTAGCCCTGGTCGCGCATTTTGCGCGTCTCGGCCACCAGCGTTTCCGGCAGGATGGCGATGGTTGTCTGCGGTTCGATCATTTACGCTCCTTCTGAAGATAAACCCAGTGGACTGTCTGAGAGAAGGGCTCTGTCCTGACCTGGCGATACCCTAACTTGCCATACAAATGGAGATTCCGAAGACTCTGATGCCCCGTGAATGCCTCATAGATCCGGACGTCGCCGAGATCCTGCTCGATGTGCTGAATCAGACGGGTCGCGAGGCCTTTTCGTTGGAAATAGGGATGCACTATGACCCGGCTGACATGCGCAGTGTCCCCAGTGCGAATGCCACGGATCGAGCCGATGATCTTTCCGTTGACGACCGCCTTGAGAAAGAGCATGCGGTTGAAATCGGCGCAGATCTCGTCCATCGACTGTCCTAGCGCCGGGACACTGTCATCACCATACAACTCGGCCTCGCTGCGGTAGGCGATCTTCTGCAAGGCGAGAATTTCAGGAATGTCCTTCTGATTGGCCCGGTTGATCAGGAACTCTCCGCTGATCGCGCTGGCCGAGGCTTTCATGAAGCGGCGTTTCTCCTCAAGCACATCGAGCGCACGGACCACGCCATCAATGATGGCCTCGGGGCGGGCCGCGCATCCGGGCACGTAGACGTCAACCGGAATCACCGTGTCGATGCCGCCCAGAACATTGTAGCATTCGCGGAAAATGCCACCGGAAGTACCGCAGATGCCGATAGCCACGACCACCTTAGGTTCAGGCATCTGGGCATAGATGTTGCGGACAACCGGAGCGTTCTGGACGTTCACTGAGCCGGTGACCAGGAAGATATCCGCGTGCTTTGGATTGCCGGTGTTGATGATGCCGAAGCGCTCGATGTCAAATCTTGGCATCAGACAGGCCAGCACTTCGATATCGCAGCCGTTGCAGCTCGACGCATCGTAATGAATCACCCAGGGTGATCTTCGTAAAGGACTCATGTTATCCGTTCTTTCATTTCCAAAACGCAAGAAGAATCAGGTTTCCAACCCCAAGTACCAGGGTGACGATCCACGCGCTGGTGATGGCGACCTGCCATTTCATGCGGGCGAATGTGTTGTCAACGAAGATCATCAGGAAGAAGGCCAGCACCATGGCCCCAGCGCCGACCCAGAGGTTGAAGGCGAAAAACAGCCCCACCCAGGCGAACAATACTACGTTCTCATACCAGTGGGCGATCTCGATCAGGGCCAGCATCTTTCCGGAGAACTCGGTGGTGATTCCCTTCACCAACTCCTGATGCGCGTGGTGAGAGGTGGACAAGTCGAACGGCGACTTTCGCAACTTGATCTCGAGAATGTACAGGAAACCGGCAAACATCAGTATGAGTTTGAGAGGATTGACAGAATTGGCGAAAATCTCGTCCACGCCAAAGCTGCCGGTGGTCATATACATGCCAATTGCGGCCAGAAGCAGCATAGGCTCATAGGCAGCCATCTGGAGCAGTTCGCGCTCGGCCCCGATGAAGCTATAGGGCGAACTCGCCTTATAGGCCGCCAGAACAAAGAAAATGCCGGCGAGCGTCAGTGAAAAGATCACCAGCAGCAGGTTGGAGCCGCAGAAGAAAAGCGCACCAGAGAAGACGGCAAAGAGAAAGAAGAACATGATGTAGAAGTCCTGCGAGCGGCGGACAACCATGCTCTCCTTGCGCCAGAGTTTGGCGACATCGTAGAACGCCTGGCGGATCGGCGGACCCCGCCGGCCCTGCATGCGGGCCGTCAACTTGCGGTCTAAGCCGGACAGTAAACCGCCGATAAGCGGGGCCAGCACCAGATAGGCAGCGAGGCGGAGTCCGACTTCCTCAAGCGAGAGCGCATGTGGAGCGATGGAGCTGATCACTTCCTTCGGAAGTCCGACTGGCAGGAAAACAATGCCGGCAAGTACAATCAGGGTCGCAATGGCTGCCCAGAAACCCACCCGGAACACCCTCTCCTCACCCAGTAGTTGGCCGATGTAGTAATTGCGCATCGAAAGATCCCGCACGGTTCCAGCGGATCCCTGGAAGCGGGCCCGGCCATCCGTGGATTCCACATTGGCGCCTCCGAGATAAGCGTCCACCACCTTCACCTTGCGGTTGTAGTTGAAGAAGCTGAGGGGAAACATCGCCACCATGCCCAGCATCAGTCCCATGACAATCAGGTTGCCATGCCCCAGCACACTGTTCGCCGCATTGAAGCCGATGTACGGCTCGATAACATGCGTGGAGATCTGCGGGAATCCCATGCAAGCCAGAATTGTGAGCGCCGCAAGTGCGGTCATCGCAACCCATTGACCACTCGCAATGTCCTTCTCCTTCTTCTCCATGGAGCCGGTTATCTGCAACAGCTTGCCCAGCCACTTGACCCAGAAGAAGAGCGTGGCGGCGCTGCCGAAGACTATGAAGACCGAGAGAAACGGATGCGCATCCACTATCGCCTGGAGCACCGCCCATTTGCTGATGAGCATGCCAAAGGGGGCCAGGAACATCCCGGCAATGCCGATTTCGATCATCACGGCCAGCTTGGGCATACGCATAATGAGGCCGGCCATATCCTCGACATCGCGGCTGTGGATCTTGTGCTCGACAACACCCACACAGAGGAAGAGAAGTGCCTTGGCTATGGCATGGAAAATGATCAGCAGAATGCCAGCCCAGACCGCCTCCTGGGTGCCGAGTCCGCCACAGAGGACAATCAGGCCCAGATTGGCAACCGTGGAGTAGGCGAGAATCTTCTTTGCATCGCTGGTGCAAACGGCGACGAGCGACCCGGCCATGAAAGTAATCGCGCCTACCAGCGCCACCATCATGCCGACTTTCGTCCCTTCCATATTAGGGGCCAGACGGAGCACTAGATAGACGCCGGCCTTCACCATTGTGCTCGAATGCAGCAGTGCAGAGACAGGTGTCGGTGCAACCATCGCGCCTCGCAACCAGCCGGCGAATGGAAATTGCGCCGCCTTGGTGATTCCGGCAAACGCGAGCAGTCCGGCGGCGATGATGATCACCTGCGATCCGACACCCTGGCTTCGCAGCGCCGTCAGGCTGTCAATGCCGTGGAGGCCGAGCAGGACAATCGCCGCCGCAAAACCGAGCCCGCCCATCAGGTTCATCGTCAAGGCGCGCATGGCATTGGTCTTTGACTCGGCAGATTCCTTGTAACCGATCAGCAGAAACGAACAGAGCGTCGTTATTTCCCAGAAAAAGTAGAGCCAGCTCAGATTGTTGGCCAGGACGATTCCGAACATCGCGCCCAGAAAAACAAAGACCGTTGCAAAAAACATCGGGCGGCGGTCGCGCAACTCGGGATGGTGCCCCTCGTGGAATTCTCTCATATACCCGGGCGCATAAATGCAAATCAGTCCGCCAATCAAACCGATAATCAGAACCATCAGCACAGACAGCGAGTCGCACAGCAACCACTGCGACGTGGCTGAGACCACTGCAGCGACCGGTTCGGCCGATGGCGAGGCCAGCGCCTGCAACTCGAAGACCGCCACCAGGAGAAACTGTGCCAGAAGCAACCCGGTCGTCAGGAAGCGCTTTGCCCGCACGGTCACCCATGTGAGATAACCGACAATCAGAGATTCAATCACCAGCATGATGAGACTGATCGCGTGCGAGGAATGGTCCAGAACCGTCGTATCCTGAGTGGCATTACAGGCAAAGACGACCGAACCCACGCCAATGATAGCGGTTGCGGCATAAACCACGTACCGCCTCAGCGTGTCCTTCCGAATGAGAAACAGGGCCAAGCCAGCGAGGGGCGGGAAGCCGACCACCCATGGAATCATATTGGAAATCATCGTCGGTCACCTCGTTACCCGGTCAATCGGATCGGAAGTCCGCCTTCACAATCCAGGATTACTTCTCGTCTGCCCGCTCTCGGGAATACACTCCGCATCAAATGTGCCGTTAGATGACACGTTCACCAATCTACACTGAGCGGCACGGTGGTTCAAGTATGCTGTGCCTGAAAAGAGGATAGCGCGCATTGCCTCACAATTAATGACACCGAAACCGAGAAGGTGAAAAGGGCTGAAT
>JBAXKQ010000100.1:0-11627 GCA_037135275.1 bacterium | reverse complement strand
CCCCATGCTGTGACTGCCGGGCGGATCCCACAGGAAGAGCTGGTCGTGGGGAATGTCGGCCGGCATGCCCTCACCCTTCCATCGCTCAATGGCATCCTCCCAGATGTAGAATTCCCGCCGGTAGAGCGGGGCCCCGGGCACGATGTCATAGGCGTCCCTCAACCGGCGCGCACCGTCACTCATGCGTTCGCGGGGGACCATGGCGTGGATACCGTCGGCAGGTTGCGTTGTAGTCTCAGGCATATTCATTTCGGCTCCTCAGCAAATACTTTTCACAGAATGACAGGCCTGCGATTGGAATGGAATGGACAAAACGGAGAATCGCATACACAATCCGGCACATCATGTGGAATGAATGTTCCAGTTGCGGAGGCGCCCCGATGGCGGGCGGCGGGGTGACCCTTGAGACGGTGTGGCATGTGAATGCCGACGCCTCGTATGACGTTGTGAGGCACTGGAAGGCCAGCCAGCATCTGGTTGCGGTGCGGACCCTGAGCGGCCGCGGGCGCCTTTACCGGGAAGACGGGCAGACCCTGGACGTGGGACCGGGCTCCCTGATGCTGTTCAAGGCTCAACGTGTGCGGCGGTATCACTGCGTGGGGAATTCCTGGCAGTTCTGGTGGTTCGAGTTCGCGTATGGCGGGCCGCTGGCCTTTCCGCTTTGGACGCCGCTGCTGACGCCAGTCCGGGGCGGCGAGGCGGCGCTCCTGCGCGAGATATTTACCGCGCTACGCCGGGAGGCATCGGCACAGAGGATGCTGGCCTCGGCGGGGTTGTTGTTGCTTCTCCACCGCTGGTGGGCCGGGGCGCGGGATCAGGGTCGTCAACCGAGGCATCAGGCGATGGTGGAGCGGATGATCGAAGCCATGCATGAGCGGACCAACCGTCTTTGGCGGGTTGGAGATATGGCGCGGCTGGCGGGATTGAGCGAGCGGCGCTTCCGGCAGGTCTTCGAGGCTACAACCGGGCAGTCGCCAAAGCGGTTCCACGCGGGGCTTCGGCTGGAATTAGGGCGGCAGTTGCTGCGCGCCGGGCCCGTAAAACTGGCGGAGGTGGCCGACCGGCTTGGATTCTCGAGCGCCTTCCACTTCAGCCGCGCCTTCGCAAACAGGTTCGGTCACCCGCCGTCATGTGAACGCGAATGATGGGGACGTGAAGGACAGGCTGGGCAACGTCACCACTGTGCGTTGACACGACATCGCCTTTTCAGGCGGTGCGGCCGCCAGCATATCCCCGCGCGTCAACAGCAAATGTTCGGCAGATACTCACCCGCCAGGCTGGTCTCCGGCACGAAACCGAACACCAGATCTGCGTCGGCTCGCACAGCGTACAGCCTGGCCTGTTCGAGCTCCATGTACAGCTTGAATGGCTGGCCATTGAGCGGGTCGAGCGTCTCGCGTACGACACCGCCATCCTGCCAGCGCAGCGGCATGAAATGCCCGTCGCCGGTGACTGGCACGCTCCTGGCCAATTCGTATCCCGGGATCGGCTGGTTCTGAAGGTTCCGCAGTTCGGCGCGGATGCGCCCGAACCGGCCGGTGGTGGCGTTGAGATGAATCGGGCCGCCGCGCGGCAGCAGCCCGCGCAGCAGGACCGAACCAGTGTCACTGTTCGACTCAAGCGCGCAGAAACCATCCCTGCGCCAGCGGGAGACCGTGACATACGCGATGGTCTCGTCCTTTGCGAACTTGTTCCAGTCGTTGTGTTCACCGACGCAGGAGGTGGTATAGACCCGCAGCCAGCCGTCGCTATCCTGCACCATGGCGGTGGGATACTCGCTGCCGAAGTTCTCCCGACCCCAGCCGCGGTCAGGCATGACCGGCTGGCGGTTGGTGCGGTTCCATGCGAGGCCATTGACGCTGTAGGTCAGTTCCGCATCCACCCGTCCCATGAATCGCGTCGAGCCCGCGAGGTCGTTCGTCGCAGCCCACATGCGCCAGAGGAACCCGATAAAGTAGCCCTCGTAGAAGAACTGTGGCATGCCGTACAGCTCGACGCCTGGGATGTCCATCGGGTCGGGATGCACGATGACCTGCGGCTTGTCGAACTGCCGCCAGTCGGCCGTCTGGTCCAGCGCCACGCGCCGGTCGCCGAGGATTGGCCGGCTCGTCCACTGGTACTTGCCGGTGTATGGATTGAAAAGAACCGTAAACAAAGTGTCCGTGTGCTGGCGCCGCCAGACCGCGCCCTTGTCGATGGTCCAGTTGATCCCGTCCGGCGAAACCGCCACCCGGCAGGTGCCATATGAGGCGTCCACAGGATTCTTCGACAGGTCCGAATACGGCATCTTGAAGCGCCGGGCCGGATCTGGCTCGCGTTCATCATGGAAAGGCGCGCCATGTGCGGCATGCTCGCCGCTGAAAACGATGTGCCTGGCCCGTGGTGTCGAATTCCGGTCCACCGGCGGATCCTGCTGCAGCGGCTGCCAGTCAAAACCGTTGGCAGAACCATAGGCTGTCAACCCTATCCCTTCGTCGCTCTTGCTGCGGTCGGTGCTGCCTGCCCCCCACATGCGCCACGAACCGGTGGCCTGATCGTGCAGTACGGAGGTAACGCTTGAATAGTCCAGCAGCGGGTCGCGCCAGGGCTTGATCCCCGGCCACGGTTCCGCCGCAAACCAGCGGCGGTCAATGCCCTGCCGCGTCAGGATCGGCCAGTCGTCGAGAAACAGGATCGTGCGCATGGAACCTGGCTTCGTCATGTTGAGATACTCCCTGATTGCATTCTTTGCGTGTCCGGCCTGTTTGTTGTGATGCTCACCACACAGGTTCCCGTACTTTGTGCCGCCAGTTGAATCCTGATGGAGACAGGGTGCATTGACGGCCGGCGCCCCCTGTCATTCTGATATTCCACCGGTCAAGCGCCGCGCAAACAGCGCTGCCACCGGGTTCGTAGCCGTACGGCCTGCCACCGCCACCTGGCAGATTCGCCACAGGCCAGCGCCATCGGGTTTCTCGGCGGCGGCAAGCGCCGTCGACCAGGCGGTTGGAGTCGTCAGATCGCCACCACCGCTGCCGGTGGTCAGGATCGGCGTCCAGCCCGCGGACCGGAAGCAGGTCTCCAACAACGGCGCGATCCGGTCGAGGGACGGATCATGCCAGAGCCGGAAGTCCTGCGGACCGAAGCCCTCGACCAGCGGATGACCGGTGGCTCGGGAAACGAAGTGGCGCGCGCCCATGCCACACCCCTCGATCGTGATCTTCCCGCCAGCGAGTTCGTGTTCACCGGCCGGCAGTTCCAGAAAGACCGCCGTGGCTCCGGCGCGCACCGCGGATTCGACCGCCGCGCGCCGGGCGGAGAAGCGTGCCGGATCATCGATGAGGAGAACGTGCCGGGCGTCGCGCGCCGGGTGGCGGGGGAGCGTGAACGACGGCTTCAGGCCGAGTTCGCGCGCAAGCCGGGCCGCCTTGCCGCCGCGGGCGCCGAGGATCGTCACATGCGTGTTCCCGCCAACGGCTGGCATGGCCGGGAATATCGTCAGCTCGATGGATGTGTCGTGGATGACCCTCCCGGAGGCCTCGCAAAGCGCCAGGCGCAGCGTGGCGGCAGTGCGTTCCTTCACCATCGGAGCAGGCAGCGCGACGAACCCCTGGAACGTGCTGGTACAGGACTCGACCCGCGCCTTCGCCTGCTGTGCGAAGGCAACCTTGCCGCCCATCTCCAACTGGTAGCGTAATCGCGCGCCGACCGGCACCTCGTGCGTGTCGTTGCAGACCCAGAACTCACAGCGCACCGGCTCGCCGGCCGTGAACGCCCAGCGGTCGGTACGGATGTTGGCCATGAGCGGCGTCAGGGCCTCGCGGTAGGCGAAGTAGGCGGGTTTCGGCTGGCGCTCGACGTCCATGATCGCCTTCATCCAGCCAGATGGCCACGCATCGATGAACAGATGGATGGCGAAGGTGTTCATGTGGCTGTCGCGGCGGAATGCCTCGGTCATGATCCGCGTGGCCCAGGCCTGGTGACGCCGGCTGGCTTCGGCCCAGTCCATGAGCGTCCGGGGCGTTTCGTAGAACATATAGTGGAAGCGCCCGCTCTGCGCGTCCTTGATGCGGTCCGGCGTCCACTCCGCTTCCTCCGCAGGAGTTTGCGGCAACCACGCCTTCGGATAGTGCTTGCGCATCACTGCCACCGGATCGAGCGCCTCGGCGCCAAATTCGCCGCAGCCGTGGAACCAGTCCGGTTTGACTTTCTGCCAGTAACCTTTATGCAGTCTGCCGAGCTCGACACCGTGGCCGTTGTACCAGCAGGTGTAGCAGTGGGTGTCCGGCAGGCCCGGTCCGGGCGGGTCGTAGTCGCCGTCCACCGGCTTGATGACACGATCGGGATTTGCCATTAGCACTGCCTGATTGGCAGCATCGAAGAAGCGTTCCAGTTCGGCGCGGTTGCATTGGCGGTGGGTCTTGTCGCCCCACCCCACCGGAAACGGCTCATTGATGTAGCTGACCATGATGTTGCAGGGGTGGCAGCGCACCAGGCGCTCCATTTCCCCGGACTGTCGAACCGCTTCGCAGAACTGGCTGCGGGGCAGATAGCCGAACAGCGGCAGGTCGGTCTGCGTCAGCAGCCCGAGCCGGTCGCACATCTCATAGACCCCGGACTCGACCGGACGCTGGGTCAGCCGCAGGAAGTTCATGTTGCAGAGCCTGGCCAGCAGGATATCGTCGCGGAGCTGGTCGAGATCGCCCTTGAACACATCCTGCTGCTCAAAGCCCATGGTGTTTGCGCCGCGCAGGCGGAGCTCGCGGCCGTTCAGGAAAAAGCGGCCACGGGGTGTCTTCGACTCGTCCATGCGGAACGAGCGCATGCCGAACGAGCGGGTCATCACCTCGCCATCCGCCAACGCAACCTGCACCTGGTACAGCCAGGGAGTGTCGAGGTCCCAGATCCGCGCGTCGCGCACATCGAACGCGAAACAGTAGCGGTTGACGCGCGGCCCGGCCTTCTGCTGCGGCTCGAACACGCGATCGCGGAACAGGGTGGCCTGGAAGTTCCTGCCGAACACGGAAACCCGGAAGCTGACCGGAACCGGCTCGATCCCGCTATTGAACACCTCCACCCACAATTCCGCCTTCCGCTCTTCCGGCAACGGACGGACGAAGAGATCTGCCAGGTGGAGGCGCGGCCGCGCCTCGATCGCCACGGGCTGGCAGACGCCCATGCCTGGCGGGCAGTGGTGCCAACCCAGCTCAGGGTCGTCCCAGCCCAGCCCCGTCGCCGCATAGAGCTTGTCGCCGTCCACCGTCATGCCCCAGGATCCGCCGTCCGAGATGGGCACCGCGTCGTTCTCGACCTTTACGACCAGTACATTCCCGCCCTGGCGGGCGTGCGGCGTGAACTCGAACTCGAAGGGCGCGAAGAAGCCCTCGTGCGAGCCGAGCAACGTGCCGTTGATGAACACGTGCGCCTTGTAGTCCACGCCCTTGAAACAGACCCACAGCGCACCTCTGGCGAGCATCGCCCCGGTCACCTCGAAGGTGGCACGGTAGTACGCGGCTGCGCGGCCGACCGGCCCGCCATAATGCGGCAGGCTGACGCGCTCCCATGCGCCGGAGCCGTTGAGTGTGCCCGCGAAATTCTGCCGGTCGGACTCGGCTTCCATGCGCCAGTCGCAGGACGTAACGGGCGTGACGATGCGAGCCGACGTCGACGCGGGCGCGAGGTTCCGCAGGAACGGTGCCATCCGCCGCCGTTCCCGGGCAAGGGCGCGCAGCAGCTTCTCAGGTGTATCCAGTTTGGCGGCGGGCCTGAACGCCGCGCCGGGGTCCGACCGCCCGGAGGGAAGCACACGCGCGGGCAGCGACGGCGGCTGAGGATCGATCAGGCTCGCCCGTTGCGCTGACACCTGCTGCCCGCCAATCGCTGCAAAGACATCCTTCCGCCTTGCGGTGGATCCGGCCGTAGTCATGTGAACTTCTCCTCCATACCATGCCCTCGTTGGATCAGAGGCTACTCACCTGCCAGCCCCGCGCTGCGGTCCGGGAACGCAGAACAATCCATTGGTAGTTCGCCAGCGCACTTCAAAAGGCTGGAATGTAGCGCCTCATCTCCGGCAAGGCGAGTGGAAACCGGCGCACTCCGCGAGTCTCTTTCCCCGCTTCACTGCTGTCCCGGGGAGTGGCTCCCGTGGATGCGCACACGACTTCCCGGCGGTTGACGTCAGGGCCCGTCCGGTGCCGGAATACCCTCACAGCCAGCAATAGGCCGTGTGTCCCCGGCGGGATTCCACCGGCCAAGGCCGGAGGCGACCGCAACGCGCGCGAACAGCATCGCGTCGAGTGTGTTGTACGCCATTCCCGTCACCACGGTGTTGGCCACACCAGTCAGCGGGTCCAGAGTTTCCGGGATGATTTTGCCAGTGGCTGCGCAAACAGCCTTGACCAGCAATTCCAGCGCCCGCTCACGGTACCCGTGGGCCACCAGCGACTCGGCGATGTAACACGCCTCGCGCGGCCAGTACCCGCCCGACCAGTAGCCCTTCGGACGGAAGCCGGATTCGTTCAACGCCAGCGTCGGCGTGTACCGGAGGCCGAATTCGCGCGGATCATCCAGATGCGCCATGAGCCTCGCCACACGATCCCTGTTCCGCAGGTAGCGCGGCAGGTAGAAGGCATCCTGGTTCTTCACCCGCGACAGCCGCCCCGCCCGCACGTCCCAGTCGTAGTAGAAGCCGTCCTGCTCATCCCAGTGCCGCTCCTCGAGAATCCGGCAGGTTGCATCCATGCGCCCTCGCGCGTAGGCGGCCGTCTCCGCGTCGCCGCGCCGTCGCGCCAGTTCCTCCAGCGACTCGAGCGCGCGGAGGAAGAACGCCTGCTCATACAGGTTCGTTACCGGGCAGCGGTTGCGCGCGAAGAACGCCTCGAGCTCCGCTCCGGGAAGTTTCAACACCGCCGTGACCCACTCCTCGAGGGTGGCGCGGCTGAAGAACGGGCCCACTTCGTCATCTGCCCCGCCCTCCCAGAGGTTCGACCACTCGATCAACCCGTCGCCATCCAGGTCGCGCCTGTCGTAAACGACACGCATGTAGCGGGACAGCTTCTCCCACACGGTTCCGCCAGGCCCGGCCGGCGCGTCCAGGATGCCGGCATCGCCGGTGGCGCTTACGTACCCGGCAACGGCGGACACGATGGTCGGCACGCCGTGCGAGAACCGCCCGACATCGCCGGGCCGCTCCAGGCAGCACTCGCCTGTGCCGTGCAGGTACCAGCCGAGATCGCCCTCCACCGTAATCGCCGCGCGTACGTACTCCGTCAGGCATTCACGCGCCAGGGCGTGGCGCCCCGTGTGGGCCAGCGCCCTGAGGGATTCGGGACCATCATTGCTCCAGCAACCGAGCCAGCTGGGCTTGTCAGGCGCGATGAACGCCTTCAAGCGGTTGAACGGCAACTGGTATACGTTCGAAAGCAGGCAATGCCAGTGCCAGTACTGGCGCGCCAGAATCTCATCCGGCGAATGTGTCACCGGTCCCTGCTGGCTCTGCCAGGTGTACGCGGAGGAGACGGCGCACACCGGACACGACGCGAGGTAAGCCTCCCATGCCGCGCGACTCGACTCCCTGACCGCCTCCTCCCCGCCCCATAGAGAAGCCGCCTCCTCCAGCGCCCGTTGCGCATCGGGATGGAATGCCACCACGACCCGCAGGACCCCGTCAGGATCGGGCCGGAGCGTAAACCCGTCGGCATCGCTCCCGCCCGCAGTGCCCCGGAAGCGGAATGCAAGGGTGTACGCCCCATCGCTCCAGACCGCGCCGCCCTCGCCGTCGGGCTGCAGGACCACGTGTTGCGGCCGCACCGGGCGGCGGCCGGCGGCGTGCGATGTCAGGAACTCCAGGCCGGCCCCCGCCGCATCGCCGCCGCCGTGCAGTTCGAGAATCACGCCATAGCGCTCAAGCGGCAGCAGCACGTCGAGCCGGACGCCGGCAGCCCGCGCGGAGAGCCCGTCCGGCCGGTACTCGCAGGCATCGACCTCGCCGGCCAAAGCAACCTTCAGCCCGAAGAGGGTGCGGCGGGCCGCGGGGCTCGCATTGTCCATCCCGCCGAGTTCCTGCTCGTCGGCGTCCAAGGGACAGGTACGGAACGCGAAGCCGCCGGCACGGTCGAGTTCCTCGACCATCCAGCGCAGGTTGGACATCCAGTGCCCTGGCCCAAGCAGGCCGGGGCGGCAATCACGCAACAGGTCGTAGATCATGCGACGCTCCTCACGTCGGCTCCAACCGGCAGGTAATCCCGGCCTCAGTCTCAAATTCGACGATGTTCCCGTCCGTGAATGCAACCGGCAGCCCGTCATGCGTGCTGGCAATCTTCAAGCCCGGCCACGGCTTCAGGACCCGGCAGCGACCACCCCGCTCACTCACGACATCAATCCGCTGCACGGTCTCTCCGTCGTACGCCGCAGACACCAGAAACGCGCCGTACGCGCGCAGCCCCGCGAATCGGGCCGGCCGCCCCATGGGCCAGCACGGGAACAGCCGCAGGAAGCCCTCGTGGCTCTGCAGCAGCATTTCGTTGATGCCGGCCGGAATCCCGGCGCAGTTCTCAATTCCGCCGCCGCACATCTGGAACAGGAAATTCGGATGGATATACTGGCGCGTCGTTTTCTCCATCTCCTCCAGCATCATTGCCGGATCAACTCCCACCCGCGCCCCGGCGGCGTAGATCGTGCTGAAGGCATTGCCGTGGGCCCACAGATCCTTGTACAGGATCGTATCCACCGCGGCCCGCACCAGCACCGGGTCCGACGATAGGCTGACGGCGTTGGCCGGATAGACATGCTGGACACAGGCCATATTGAGCTCCTCGAGCTTCGTCGTGCCGTTCTCGCAGACGTCGAACATGACCTTCCCGTTTCGCTCGGTCAGGGGAAACGCGCTGATATGGTCGAGGATATGCCGCCACTTGCCGCGTCTCTGCTCATCCACCCCCAGCGCGGCGCTGATCTCCAGCGCAGCGCGAGAGATCATGCGGATCAGCCCCAGCGAGAGCGGCGGATTCCTGTCTTTCGCCCGCTGGAACTCGATGCTGTCCCCGGGCAGCATCATGTAGTACAGCGTCTCGTTCGGGCAGTCATCTGGCGAAATGTAGCGGCCATTTTCAAAAACCAGGTAGTCCTCCCAGAAATTCATGACTTCCACGATGTAGGGGTACACTCGCCGGGCGTAGTCCGGGTCGAGGGTCAGGTAGTACCGCATGACCATGTTGACCGCCAGGAAGGAGGCATTGGACTTCTGCCCAAGGAAATTGAGTCCCTCTTCATAAGGTGTAGGGGAACGGTCAACGTGCAGGCCCTTCGGCCCGAATCCGACGTTGCAGTACGCGCCCCGGATGTTGAGGAACCGCTTCGCGTACACCCTCATGCGAGGGATGTAGTCCAGCACCGGCTGGTCATAGGGATCGGCGAGCTCGACGAGGTTCGACGTCAGGACACCCCACCACGGCGCCTCGTAGTTGTAGTTTGTGTGGTAGTCGCCGCCCCAGGCGGAGTTATCGTCCGTGATCCAGGCGAAGAGTCCCGGAGCGAACTGCCGGTTACCGCAGCAGGACGCCATCGCATAATGCGACCCGTAATACCGGTCTTCGAGGTACTCGTTGCCGATCTCGACCTTGGCGCACTTGTCCCACAGCGCCGCCCACCAGTCCAGGTGGCGGCGGCGCGCGGCGCCCAGGCCTTCGCCCTCAAGTTCGCACAGCATCGCCACCGCACGGGAACGGTGGTCACCGGCGTCATGGCTGGTCACGGCGGCCAGCACAAGCGTGCGCTTTTCTCCGGGCTGAAGGGTGATCCCATCAGGGCTGAGCGCCTTCATCGCGACGGTGACAGCGGTCTTCCACTCGAGATTGGGCTGCTCGAAGCGACGTTCATGCCACTCGATATCACCGGCCCTGCCCTGCTCCGTCGTTGATTCGTTGCCGTCCTGGATCTCGAAGACCGGACGGACGTGGAGGGGCTCCCGGCCACCCGCGCTGAGTTCAACGACCAGCGAGTTTGTCCCGCTCGGAGTCCATGCCTCGATCGACAGTTCTGCCCCGCCGTCGCAGAATCGCCCGCGCAGGGTCGCGTCGTGGATCCATTGCTCGAGCCGGTACGATGCGGATGCAAGGCGCGGCATCTCGAGCGCCAGCGTACCGATCGCCCTGGCACCGGCGCGATACGGCGCGTCGTCCCGCGATCGCGCCTGCCAGAAGTCGAGTTTGGACAGCCGGAAGGCCAACCGCCCGGCAGGCCCACCCACGGCGGCAAGGATGTCTCCGTTCCCGATGATCGCGGCACCCGTGGTCATGCCAGTCATGAAATTCGCCGGTGGCGCATCAAACACACCGCGCATAGCCGTAAGACGTGTCATCCCAATGCTCCCCTATTCAGCGTTTCCAACTCAATCCAGCGACAACTCGCCATGTGGACAGAAGTCCTGCCGCAATGCCCGCAGGCCGATGGTGCCTGCCGCTCGTCGTCGGCATCCTCAGTGGGCCTCTGCGAATGTCATTGTGATAATTTGTCCCCGACTCCACTGTGGCGAGCCGCAGATCGTGGAGTGTAGAACATGCCTATTTTCCAGCGGCAATGGCCCTGGCCTGCGGCAATACCGCTGCAACGGCTTCCCAGTACGCAGGCGAGTCTAGCAATTGCGGCGGCATGAGCATGATATTGCGCAGACCCTGTTCAACCTCGAGCAACAATTGCTTCGCAGTGTTCTCCGGCCGCTTCTCCGGCCACGGATGCACCGTGTTCTCGCTGTAGAGGCGGCTGACATCCGCAACCTGCGCCATGTGCATCCGGATACTCTCGATGACCGTGGCCTTCCCCTCCGGTGGATCGAACAACGCGTCGTTGAAATGACCCTCACCCACGCGCACCAGGCAATCAGGCACAGCCTTCTGGATCGCTGCAAGGTCGATGCCGTTGTTCCTGTTACCCAGGCACATGACCATGATGCCAACCTGGAGCCCAGGCAGGTTGACCGACTTCATGAAGTTCGTGACCTTATCGCAGTTGAAGGTGATCCAGTCCTCCAACACGTCAGGGCTCTTCTCGGGGTTCATCACAATCTCACGCAGGTCAGCACGTGTGAAACTCGTCGCATTCCGCCGGTTGTAGGCGGCCATGCAAGCTTCACAGAAACAGCCGCCGGCCGTGTCGGCCCAGCGCACACGTCCATGGCCAACACTCATCCTCAAGTCATCGTCGAAAAAGATCTTCTTGAAGCCGGCATCGCGGAAGCCCTTCGTCGCCGCAACCAGGTCGCGCAGGACGCGCTCATCGAGGCAGCAGGTACCGTAGTCGAGCCCGCCCTCGGCATTGACGCGGCAGCGCCAGCCCTTGCCGGGCGGATTTGGATCCTGGGCCGCATCGCCGTGTGGATGCCCAAGTGGTTCGCACACGATATGGGCCTGCTTGCCGAACCGCTCCAGCTTGGCCTTGGCGATCTTCAGGAGGCCGACGTCTCGCGCCGTCCCCTCTGCCCCGCGGAAGCCGTAGAGCCAGTAATCCCCGACACCAGCCTTGTTCAAGTACTCCAGCTTGGCCTCAAAATCACCGGTGTAATCGAGCAACGGGCCGCTCGGCCGCCGGGGACAATCGGATTCCCGCGGCGAGACAACCTGCTCGGCAAGAAGCGCAAAGTGAATCTTTACATC
>JBAXKQ010000099.1:0-11695 GCA_037135275.1 bacterium | reverse complement strand
GGCAGTCCCGCCATACGCCAAAGGCCAAATCAGCAAGGCGTCTAGAACATATCACTTTCAGACCGCCTTGGTCAACACGAGAGAAGCTGGCCAATGTCTTCGCGAAATGCTATACAGGTTTCCCTCGCAATTATGCTTAGTGGTATTGCAGCCTGGGCGACATGACAACACCATCAAGTGAACGACGTGGCCGCACAGAAGTGAGAAGCGATGGTGCATGCGTGGAACAAGGAGGACTGAAGAGTGACCCCGGCACCACACTTGGTCTGGTGAACTAATGACTCCTGATCTACAAGCGATTGGAAAACAGTTCAGGCTGGAAGGCGCCCTCGTCGGGGGAAGGCCATACGGCAGCGGGCATGTCAATGACACCTATCTGACGCGCTGGAACGGCAACGGCACCGACAAGATCTGGATAATACAAAGGATCAACCATACGATATTCAAGGATCCTGCCAAGGTCATGGACAACATCGCCGGGATCAGCGCACATATCCACCGAAAACTGGAATCAGCCGGTGTTCCGGATCTCGGCCGGAGGGTGCTTTCCTACCGTCAAGCGCAGGATGGAAGAACCTTCTTCCGCGACCGCGACGGCAACTACTGGCGCACGTGCAATTTCATCGACGGAGCATCCTCCCACGATATCTGCGCGGGGCCCGGACAGGCTTATGAGGCCGCAAGGGCTTTGGGTGAGTTTCAGATGCTGCTTTCAGACTACCCTTCAACCACACTGCACGAGACTATCCCCTTCTTCCACCACACTCCGCACCGCCTGGCAGCCCTTGAGAAGGCCATTGCCATGGACTCTCACAACCGCCGCGCCACCGCCGGCACCGAAATCGAGTTCGCGCTGGCGAGAAAAGCCCACGCCGGCACCGTGTGCAACATGTTGGAAGCCGGTACACTTCCGACACGTGTCACGCACAATGACACCAAGTTGAACAATGTGATGATTGACGACAAGACAGGGCACGGCATATGCGTGATTGATCTGGATACGGTGATGCCCGGCTCCATCCTCTATGATGTGGGTGACATGGTTCGCACCGCCACTATCACTTCCGCTGAGGATGAGCAGGACACTTCAAGAGTAGACATAGACATGGGGCGGTTCGAGGCGATTATCCATGGCTACTTGGATGGCGCGGCAGGCCTGCCCACCCTGACAGAAAAGAGGCTTCTGGCGTTTTGCGGCAGGCTGATAACATACACCGTCGGTGTGAGATTCCTCACCGACCACCTCTCCGGTGACGTGTACTTCAAGACCCATCGACCCAACCACAACATTGAACGGGCCCGAGCGCAGTTCAGAATGGTCCAAAAGATGGAAGAGCGGTCTGCAGAAATGGAGCGGATAGTCCTGAGTTACTGCGGTTAGTGTGCAAAAAAAACGGCCCACCCGCGCATGCGCGAGCGGACCGCTCTTTGTCAGCAGTATTGCCCTGTCTGTCGCACGAGCACGGAAGCGCTCGCGCACTATCCTGCCTAGATGGCCTTCACAACAAGTGATCCGTTGTGGCCGCCGAAGCCAAGTGAGTTATTGACGCACACCCGAACCTTGTGTTGGCGCGCCACATTGGGCACGTAGTCAAGGTCGCAGGCAGGATCAGGAGTCTCCTGGTTGATGGTCGGCGGCACCACGCCATGCTTGATGGCAAGGGCACACACAATCGTCTCGAGACCGCCCGCTGCGCCCAGAAGATGTCCGGTCATCGATTTCGTCGAGCTGACCATCACCTTCCTGGCCCTGTCTTCACCGAGCGCAGCCTTTATCGCCTGAGTCTCACCCTTGTCATTGAGATCCGTGCTGGTTCCATGCGCATTGACGTAGTCGACCTCTTCCGGGGTGACTCCTGCATCTGCCATGGCGAGCTTTATCGCCCTTGCCGCACCTTCTCCGCCCTCGGATGGCGCCGTCATGTGATACGCGTCGCAAGTCATGCCAAAGCCGGCCGCCTCGCAATAGATTTTGGCGCCCCTCTTCTTTGCATGCTCATATTCCTCGAGAACAAGGACAGCCCCACCCTCGGACATCACGAAACCATCCCTGCCGGCGTCAAACGGTCTGCTTGCCCGCTGAGGCTCGTCATTACGGGCGCTCAACGCCCTGAGGGCACAGAACCCTGCGAAGCCGAGAACGCACACCGAAGCCTCCGCGCCGCCCGCCAGAATTACTTCCGCATCACCGCGTTCAATGACGCGCATTGCATCGCCAATGGCGTGCAAAGATGTGGCACAGGCCGACAAAGTCGCGTAATTCGGCCCTTTCATGTTCAATTCGATGGCGATGTTGCCGGCCGCCATGTTGGCAATCATCATGGGAATGAGGAATGGAGAACACCGGTCCGGCCCTTTTTCCATGAGCACTTTGTACTGTGTCTCAATAGTCTTCAAGCCGCCTACACCCGAACCGACGATCACGCCGACTCTGGTGGGATCCTCAACATTCATATCCAACCCGGCATCCGCAACGGCAAGCTTGGCTGCGCCGATTGCGAAGTGGCAGTATGGATCCATCCGGCGCTGTTCCTTCTTGACCACAAACTGATCAACGGGAAAATCTGTCACTTCCCCGGCAATCTGGCTGTAGAAAGGAGACGCATCGAAACTCTGGATCTTGCGAATTCCAGACTGTCCCGCTACGAGTTTCGACCAGAACGCATCGATGGTACAACCAAGAGGCGATACGACACCCAGACCAGTAATGACAATTCTACGTTTCACAGCGTGTTTCCCGGTGAGAAATGCATGGCGCCGCGCCGGCTCACTGAGTGAGCCGGCGCAAGGCTGCCCTGCTTTACTTGTCGAAGCCTTTTTCCTTGAGGAACTGGACCACTTTCCCGACGGTCGTCAGCTTCTCAGCCTCTTCGTCTGGGATTTCAGCCTTGAATTCCTCTTCGAACGCCATCACGAGCTCTACCTGATCCAAAGAGTCAGCGCCCAGATCCTCAATGAAGGAAGCTTCCGAGGTTACCTGCGACTCATTGACGCCCAGCTGTTCGACAATGATTTCCTTGATCTTCGATTCCAATGACATGTCTTCTCCCTTTCTCTTGCTTGTTCTCTTCTACATCACCATTCCACCGCCTACGGACAGGACTTGGCCGGTCAGATAGGAAGACGCGTCGCAGGCAAGGAACAGGACTGTGTTCGCGACGTCCTCCGGTTGGCCCCATCGCTTCAACGGAATGGCCTCCAGCACCTTACTTCTTACTTCCTCCGACAACTCCTCAGTCATCTTTGTCTGGATGAAACCGGGAGCCACTGCGTTAGCGCGCACGTTTCTGGATGCCAGTTCGCGTGCGATTGATTTCGTCAGGGCTATGACCCCGCCTTTTGAAGCCGCATAGTTACACTGCCCCGCGTTTCCAATCAAGCCTATAACGGAGGCTATATTGATGATGCTGCCCGACCGCTGCTTCATCATCAACTTGGACACCGCTCTGGAAACGAAGAATGTCCCGGTCAGGTTGACGGACAATACGTCGTTCCACATTTCATCAGTCATCCTGATAAGCAGGTTATCCTTCGTGATCCCGGCGTTGTTCACTAGAATATCGACTCTCCCGAAGAGACCGGCCGCCTTTTCTACGCCAGCGGCGACGCTCTCAGAGGAGGCGACGTTCATTTCCACGCACTCAGCACGGCGCCCCATCGCCCTGACGGCAGCCGCTGTTTCTGCGAGCCATTCCTCTTTGAGATCACAGGCTGCAATGTCCGCGCCTGCGCCGGCCAGCTTGAGCGCAATGGACTTTCCTATACCCCTGCCCGCACCGGTGACCATCGCCACCTTACCCGCCAGAGAAAACGCATCCTGCATCACACACCCTCCTTAGCCTGCTGTTGTCCCTGTCAACTCCGTAACGGCCTTCTTCAAAGTTGCGAGGTCCTGAATACTATGGAGAAAAGCCTTGGAGTCAATCCGCTTTATCAGCCCGGAGAGGATTCGACCTGGGCCAACCTCAACGTACCGGTCAACACCGGCATCCCTGAGGTGCTGGATGCATGACACCCACTTCACAGTGGAGGTAACCTGCTTCACCATGGTCTGTCTGACATTCTCAGAGGCGCTGTGAAAAGCCCCTGTAACATTCGACACGACCGGGATCGAAACCGGCTGAAAAGGGATATCCTTCAGAAAACCTTCAAGCAGCCGGGCTGCGGGCGCCATGAGTGCGGAATGGTACGCTCCTGCGACATTTAGAACGACTGTCCGGCTCGCGCCGGCTGCCTTGGCCATCTCCTCGGCCTTGTGGATGGCGGCTCGCTCTCCCGAAAGCACCGTCTGCTCGGGAGAATTAAGATTGGACACTTCCACACCGGCAACAGCACAGATCTCCTGAAGCTGGTTAGGGGAAAGCCCCATCACGCTGACCATTGTCCCGTCTTTCTCCTCGCAGGCCTCCTGCATGAAGCGGCCGCGTGCTTCGAGTATGCGAAGAGTTGCCTCGAAGGTAAGTGCGCCAGCCATATGAAGAGCAGTCCACTCACCAAGGCTCAAACCTGCAGCCGCGTCGAAAACAATGCAGGGGGCTTCTTTCATCAGTGCGGCGCGACACGCCATGCTGGTCACAAAAATCGCCGGCTGGCAGTTGTTGGACTTCGTAAGCTCCTCGACCGGCCCCTCGAAACAGATCCTTGAGAGGGAGTAGCCGAGAATATCATCCGCCGTCTTGTACAACGCCTTGCATTCCGGGTAGGCCTCAACCAGATCTTTGCCCATGCCAACAAACTGGGCACCCTGCCCCGCAAAAACTATCGCTGTTTTGCCCACTTTCGCGCTCCTTTACTGCGAGAACCGCAATAACATGCTACCACTCCAGAACCGATGCCCCCCAGGTGAAACCTGCCCCGGCAACGACCGTCAGGACCTTCTGCCCCCTGCGGATCCTGCCGTCCTTGACAGCCTCATCCATTGCCACGGGAACAGACGCCGCAGATATATTGCCAACCCTCTCCAGGTTCAGGCAGCACTTTTCCATCGGTATCCCGAGCTTCTCATTCACAGAGCCAATGATCCTTGTGTTGGCCTGGTGCGGTACAACCCAGTCTATCTCGCCAGCGCCAATCCCGCTCTTCGCAAGCACTTCCTGCACAGCGCTGGTCATATTCAACACGGCGTGCTTGAAAACTTCCCGCCCGTTCATCCGTATGCGGGGCTGCTTCATGGCCTCACCGACCCCGGCGGCCGGCTGCTTCCTGCTGCCTGCGCCTTCCACCCTGAGAACATCGGCGAGCCTGCCATCCGAGCGCATGACGGTGGCTATCATGCCACGACCTTTGCCGGCGGAGCTGAGAACGACCGCTCCTGCGCCGTCACCGAACAGCACGCATGTATCCCTGTCCGTCCAGTCGGTAATACAACTGAATTTCTCGGCACCAATGATGAGCGCATTGCGAACTGTGCCTGCCTCAACATACCGCCTGCCGGTTTCAAGGGCATAAAGAAAGCCGGAACAGGCAGCCTCCATGTCGAAACAGAATGAGTTAACCGCACCTATCATGCCCTGCACAAGACAGGCAGAGCTCGGAAAGAACATGTCAGGCGTGGATGTTGCGACAATTATCATCCCGATATCGGTTGCCTGGAGCCCGGCATCTTCCATTGCACGGCGCGCCGCAACCGCCGCCATATCCGAGACCGCCTCGGAATCCGCGGCAATGCGTCTCTGTCGAATGCCGGTTCTTGTGTAGATCCACTCATCCGTGGTGTCCACCATCTTCTCGAGATCGGCGTTGGTGAGGATCCGCTCCGGAAGATACGAGCCAATCCCGATTATCGAAGCATTCATGGGCTAGAATCCGTTCTTTTTCAGTTCAGCCGAGATCTGGCTGTTGATATGAAGATCAAGCGATTCACAGACCACCCGTACAGCATGAAAGATGGCGCGCCGGCTGGATGCGCCGTGTGTGATGATGCAAACACCGTTGACGCCAAGCAGCAGTGCCCCGCCAGACAACTCAGGATCCATCTTCTTCTTGAGCGCCTTCAGGCCATCCATCAGGAACAGCGCCCCGAACTTGCGAAGAGGCGTGAGCGTAAACTCGCGCTTGATCAAAGTGCCTATGGCGTGAGCGACGCTTTCGCTGGTCTTGAGCACGACATTGCCTACAAAACCGTCACAGACGGCCACGTCGATATCGCCCTCGAACAGGTCGTGCCCTTCGATATTTCCCTTGAAAGCAAGGTTTGATCCGGACAGGAGACGGAACGCTTCCTTTGTGACGTCATTCCCCTTGCTGGCCTCTTCACCAATACTCATCAACCCCACCACGGGATTGGGATTGTGAAGAATCACCCTGCTGTAGACCGACCCCATGACCGCAAACTGGGCAAGGAGGTTCGCATCGGAATCTGTGTTGGCACCGGCGTCAATGAGCACAAACGGCTTGGTCGGCGTGGGCAGGACCGTCGCAATCGCCGGCCTTCTGACCCCTTCCAGAGTCCGAAGCTTCAGCGAAGCCGCGACAACGACAGCGCCCGTGTTGCCAGCCGAAATGACGGCATCGGCGCTCCCGTCCTTTACTAGATCGACAGCACGGTTGATGGAAGAATCTTTCTTCTTCCGCACCGCCAGCGCCGGCGTTTCCCCCATACCCACAACTTCGGAGGCATGCAGGATCTCAACCTTCGATGGCACATATGCGCATTTCGCAAGCTCGCCGCGGACAGCAGTCTCGTCCCCGACCAGAATGAGCTTGGAGATTCCATCAATCGTGGCAGCCGCTTCAACGGCACCGGCAACTATTTCCCTGGGGGCAAAATCACCACCCATTGCATCGACGGCGATTCGCATGGCTAGTCTGCTTCAATCGTCGTAACCTGCCTGCCGCCATAGTAACCACACGACCGGCAGACCCTGTGGGGTTGCTGGGCCGAGCTGCACTGCGGACAGGGCCTCGTTTCGACAACCGTGGCCTTGTGGGAACTCCGCCTGGAGCGGACTTTCATCTTAGACGTTTTTCTTTTTGGTACAGCCATACTCTTCCCTTCTCACCTTAGCTGAAGATTGTTCAGCGCACTCCACCACCCGTCTTCATTGGGGATCACACAACTACATTCCCTTTTGTTCAGGTTGATACCGCACTGCGGACACAAACCCCGGCAATCCGGAGCGCAGAGCGGAGTCGTTGGAAAGGCGAGGATAATAGATTCACGGATATCCGGGGTCAAGTCGATAGATTCATTTTTGTTTGCGACCTCGCGAGTGGCCGCAAACTCCTTGTCAGACACTTCCAAACGAAAACTTTCGGTGCATCTGGCACACTCTACTTCCAACTCCGCACTGACTACGCCGCTCGCCACGACGCTGTCGCCGGCACAGGATACCCTGATCTTGTACTTGATCGTCCCCAGCGGCCTGAACTCGTCGGCGTCGCCCAAGTCCAGCACCTCTGCGGGCTCTTCACCTTCGAAATCATTGCCTTCACAATCCAGACTTGCCACATCGATAATCATCCAGCCAACCCTCTCGTTGTCAGTCCCTTGTGCGCTGACCGCATCCGCTCGATGATCTTCCGGCCCTGCCGGCATATTTCTTCACAAAAGGAAGAACACACGGCGGCACAAACCCCCTCACATTGCCCCCGAGCTCAACAATCTCCCTGACCGTGCTGGAACTGAGATAGCTGTACGCCTCATTCGGCATGAGGAACAAAGTCTCCACATCGGGGGCCAGTTGCCGGTTGGTAAGAGCCATCTGAAACTCATATTCGAAGTCAGAAAACGCCCGCAGACCCCGGACAAGCACATGGATCCCGTTGTTGCGGGCAAAATCGACAAGAAGCCCCCTGAAAGGCTTGATCTTCACGTTGCCAAGATCAGCAGTCGCAGCGCGAACCATCTCGCAGCGATCCTTGACGCTGAACATGGTGCTCTTGCGGGGGCACTCCGCCACAGCCACCAGAATCTTGTCAAACACGAGGGAAGCCCGGTGCAAAAGGTCGAAATGACCAAGAGTTATGGGATCGAAAGTGCCTGCATATATTGCCGATCTTTTCATTTTTTCCAGAAACGCAGGAGCGTTCCTCCGTAGGCTTTTTCCTCAAGGGGCGTCAATCCAGCGCATTCCAACGCAGGCTCACCCACCCCCTGTTCAACAACCAGAATGCCGTTCGCGGTCAAGGTAGAGCCTCCCTCGAGCACCTGCAAGATCTTTCTTGACCAGCTGTCACGCTGTCTTTCCGCATAAGGAGGATCAGCAAATATGATATCGAAGGGGCCGTCGATTGTCGCCTTGTCCACAAAGCGGACCGCGTCCGCCACAACCACCCTGGTCTGCCCGGGGGTTTCCGCACCGGATTCCCTGCAAAGCAAGGCAACATTGTGTTTGAGCACGGCAGCCACCCTGGGATCCTTCTCGACCCAGCAGACAAAACCCGCCCCCCTGCTCCACGCTTCAAGGCCTACTGATCCACATCCGGCAAAGAGATCCAAGAACCGGCAACCCGGCACTCTGGCAGCCAGACAGGAGAAGAGCGCCTGTCGGACCTTTTCCTGCGTCGGTCTGATCATATCGCCAGGCGTGCGAAGCTGGCGACCACGGCAAACCCCTCCAGATATCCTGATCATGGCATCTCCCAGTCCAGGAGTTCCCGCCCGAAGGCCACACAATGCAATGACTGCAACTGCAGGCCGAACCACCAACCAATTGCAGTTGGTTCCGGGCGGACTTCCGGACGCGTCGAAGGATATGCGTTCCGGCGTGAATTGCACCTCTTTTTTCAGAGGAGTTCTCACTTGCCATGGCGTTGGCGACATAGTATCTTTGCCCCCTCTTTGAAAAGATCATGCTGATCTTGCATGTCCGCCGCAGATGCGGGGACGTCCTTCAATGGCGGGCGGAGGCCGGGATTATTGGCGAGCCAAAGCTCTAACGGTATTCGGAACATCAGTACCGAGGAAACGCATATATGGGCTGGTTCACACGAACTGAACGACAAAATGTGGTTGTAGAGAAGAAGGAAGACGTGTGGGTAAAGTGCCCATCCTGTTCCGCCCACATTTTCAAGGAAGAATGGGACAAGTCGTTCATGGTTTGCTCCCAGTGCAACTACCACGATCGCATGACCTGCGATGAACGCCTGGCCATGCTTCTGGACGACGGATCCTTCGAGGAGCGTTACGGCAAAGTGACGGCATCTGACCCCTTGAAGTTTGCCGACGCTACGGGCACCTATGCGGCGAAGATCGACGCGGTAAAACAGCAGACCGGGCTCTCGGAGGCGGTAAAGAGCGGCACCGGCACCATCAACAAGACCAAGGTGGCGATTTCCGTCATGGATTTCCGATTTGTCGGTGGATCTCTGAGCAGCGGCGCTGGGGAAAGGATATTCCTGGCCGCCTGCTATGCGCAGCGCCACGAGTTGCCTTTTGTGATGGTCTCCACCTCTGGCGGCGCCAGGATGCAGGAGGGCATCATATCCCTCATGCAAATGGCCAAGACCTGCGCCGGTGTTTCCCGTCTTCACAAGGCAAAAGTCCCCTACATCTCCATACTTACCGACCCCACCTTCGGCGGTGTATCAGCCAGTTATGCCCTGATGGGGGACGTCAACATTGCCGAGCCCGGCGCACTCATCGGATTCGCCGGCCGCAGGGTGATTGAGCAGACCATCAAGGAAGAACTGCCGGCTGACTTTCAGACAGCCGAATACCTCCTCAGTCACGGATTCCTTGACATGATAGTGAAGCGTGCGACCATGAAGGACATACTTCACAGGATCCTGCTGTATTGGCATTCCAAGTAGACGACGGATAGAGAAAGGTGATTATGAGCCTGGATTGCGAAGCCCCTGTAGTCAAGCTAGAGCAGGAGATCGAGGAACTCAAGAAGAAGGCCGCGGGATCCGGTGCTGATCTCGGGAAAGAAATCGCCTCTCTCGAGAAGAAGCTCCTCAGTCTGAAGCAGGAAGTGTATTCCAAACTGACACCCTGGGAGCAGGTTCAGCTGGCCAGGCACCCCCAGCGCCCCCTCATGTCCGACTACATACGTCTGGCTTTCAGTGAATTCATAGAGCTCCACGGAGATCGCCTCTTCGGGGATGACCCCTCACTGATAGGCGGCTTCGCAATGATCGACAAACACCGGGTCATGCTTCTGGGCTTCAACAAAGGGGGCTCGGTAGAAGAAAAGGTGAAGGCCAACTTCGGAATGGCCCATCCCGAGGGCTACCGGAAAGCGTTGCGCCTTGTGAAACTGGCTGAGAAGTACGGAATCCCGGTAGTCAGCCTGATCGACACCCCGGCAGCCTACCCTGGCGCCGCGGCTGAGGCACGTGGCCAGGCTGAGGCGATAGGCCACTGCATCATGGAGATGACAAGCGTGGAGGTTCCGCTCATCGCTATCATCACAGGCGAAGGCGGAAGCGGCGGTGCACTTGGCATAGCAGTGGCTGACACCGTCATGATGTTGTCCAATGCGATTTACTCGGTAATTCCGCCGGAAGGCTGCGCGGCAATCCTGTGGAAGGACTCCAATAAGGCCCCTGTCGCGGCAGAGGCCCTTAAGATCACGGCAAAATCCCTGCTGGAGCTACGGGTTATTGATCAGATCATTCCGGAACCACTCGGCGGCGCCCACAGGGATCATGCGGCAACAGCTGCGGCGCTGAAGGCAGCGCTGGTCACAAGCTTGGCCAGCCTGAAACGGATTTCACGGGGTAAACTGGCGGGCAGGCGGCTCGATAAGCTGGCTGCCATGGGCAGGTTCAAGTAGGGCGGGCGGAGTCACCATTGCATGTCCCGGCATGACGGAACGCTTGGTGACGCGGTAGCAGGCTAACATCATAGGCGAGGAATCGGCAATATGAAGACCGTTGAACGGAAGGTGCAGCACAGGATCCCCCTCAGAATCACAGACACCACCCTTCGTGACGCACACCAGTCGATGTGGGCGACCAGGATGCGTACGGATGATATGCTCAAGATCATCGACACCGTCGACGCCGTCGGCTACTACTCACTTGAAGTGTGGGGGGGCGCCACGTTCGACGTATGCCTGCGCTTTCTCCGCGAAAATCCGTGGGAGCGCCTGCGGAAGATCAAGTCCCGCGCCAAGCGCACCCCCCTCCAGATGCTGCTGCGCGGACAGAACGTTGTCGGTTACAAGAACTACGCCGACGATCTGCTCGAGCACTTCATCTCACTGGCCTGCGAAAACGGCGTCGACATTTTCCGCATCTTCGACGCCCTGAACGATACTCGTAACGTCGAGCACGCCATAGAGTGCGTCAAGAAGTTCGGCGGCCACGCCCAGGGCACACTCTCTTACACCATCAGCCCGGTTCACACGGTAGAGCAGTTCGTGCGCTGCGCCAAGGAGCAGGTCGATGTCGGCATTGATTCTCTCTGCATCAAGGACATGGCAGGAATACTCTCGCCTATCGCCGCCGAGAAGCTCGTCTCTGCCCTGGTGCGGGAAATCGACGTGCCTATCCAGATACATTGCCATGCCACCAGTGGAATGGCCACTGCGTCATATGTTGAGGCCGTCAGGGCGGGAGCCGGGGCTATCGATTGCGCCATATCGCCTATGGCAGGCTTCCAGTCCCAGCCGCCGGTGGAAACGATGCTGGCCATATTCGAGGAGATGCCCTACCACGCAATGCTTGACCTCGACGCCTTGAAGAAGGTTCGGCGGTTCTTCTCCGAGCTGAAGAAGGAAAGGACTCTCAGCTACCAGCAGCCCGA
>JBAXKQ010000098.1:0-11844 GCA_037135275.1 bacterium | reverse complement strand
ATTCAGCCCTTTTCACCTTCTCGGTTTCGGTGTCATTAATTGTGAGGCAATGCGGGCCCGCAATTTCACCGAAACTAGTGCTTGATCCCGTCATCCCCGGCTGATATCGTTCTCACTCTCTTGCAATTGGCACTATAATGGCCGTCGTGTGCTCTGGTTCTGAAACACGTCACACCGGAGGTCGTCTTGACAGCGAAGAAGACTGAGAAACGCGCTAAGAAGGTAAAGAAGAGTCCTGAAACCAAGGTTGGACCGCGCCATACCGCGAAGGTGGCCCCCGCCGGGGAGCCCGTTCAGGCTGCCGTGGCGAAGGCGCCGTTGAGCAAGGCGAAGGCGCCGTTGAGCAAGGCGAAGGCGCCAATGAGCAAGGCGAAGGCTGAGAGTAAGCTGGCTGCGCTGCTCAAGGCCAATGACAAGGGCGGTGCGGACGGGAGCAAGCTAGACAGCATCAAGCGGGGAGAGCGCAACCAGAAGCTCAAGGAGCTCATCCGGCTTGCGGAGGATCAGGGCTACCTGACGTACGAAGACATCAACGAGGTTCTACCCGAGAACGTGGTTGAACCTGAGGATCTGGATTCCTATCTGCTTCTGTTGAGGGAAATGGGAATTGAGATCATCAATTCCTCCGAGGTCGAGAAGCGGAAGAAAGAGCCCGCAAAGGCAGGTGTCGCGGCGAGATCTGAGCGTTTCGACATGTTCGACGACCCGATCCGCATGTATCTTCACCAGATGGGGCAGGTCCAGCTTCTCACCCGCGAGCAGGAAGTTGAGATATGCAAACGCATTGAGGAGGCGGAGATCAAGTGCCGCGCAATGTTCAACCGGTTTGCCGCGGCAGGCAGGATGTATCTCGAGCACGTCGACAGCCTCGAAAGCGGAAGCGAGCGTTTTGACCGCATCATACAGGACAAGTTCGTCGACAGTCGTGGCGACTATTTCAAGGGGTTGCCCAAAGTTAAGAAGGAAATCCTGTCGTGTCACGCCAACCTGACCAAGTTGTTCGCCTCCTACAAGAAGGCCGGCAGCAAGGTGGCGCAGAAGCGGATCTATCAGAAGATGGAGGGCCTCCGCGACAAGATCGCGACGCTGTGCAATAAGCTCTGCTTCAAGCAGAAGGCAGTGGAGGCAATGGCATCTGCCGCAACAGATGGGCAGTATCAGGAGTTCCGCCGCTGTACCGTCGAGATTGAGAAGTATTCCGAGATGCGGAAGAACAGGAGGCATACCGAGGCAATCAACACCCTCAACCGCCAGGTCAGGAAGCTTCTTGACGAGGCCTGCATGCCGAGGGAGGATTTCGAAAACTACTTTAAGACGCTTAAGAGTGCGATGCGCGACGGTGAGGTTGCCCGCACGGAGATGGTTGAGGCGAATCTCCGGCTCGTGATCAGCATAGTCAAGAAGTACATGAACCGTGGATTGTCGTTTCTCGACCTGATCCAGGAAGGCAACACCGGCCTCATGAAGGCCGTGGAGAAGTTCGAATACAAGCGAGGCTACAAGTTCAGTACGTATGCAACCTGGTGGATTCGCCAGGCGGCAACGCGCGCCATCGCCGACCAGGCCAGGACAATCCGCATTCCCGTTCATATGATCGAGACGATCAACAAGCTTCTCAGGGTCCAGAAACGTCTGGTCCAGGAGCTTGGGCGTGAGCCCACCCCTGAAGAGGCCGCCGACGAGATGGGGATGCCGGTTGAGCGCGTCCGCGCTGTTTACAAGATGGCGCAGCAGCCGATATCGCTTCAGAGCCCGGTTGGGGACGGGGATGATGCGCACTTCGGCGATTTCATAGAAGACAAGTCAGCAGAGAATCCGTCGGAAATGACAGCCTACAGCCTTCTGAAGGAGCGCCTGAAGAATGTGCTGCACACGCTCACTTCCCGCGAGCGCGAGGTCCTGAATCTCAGGTTCGGCCTGAACGACGGTTACTCGAGGACACTGGAGGAGGTTGGTAAGCAATTCGCAGTTACCAGGGAGAGAATACGTCAGATCGAGGCAAAGGCCTTGCGCAAGCTGCGGCACCCGATTCGCCTCAGGAAGCTTGAGGGCTTCCTGGAGATGAGATGATCGGATGGTGCTGTGGTGCGATGCGGCCTGAGGTTGGCATTGCTACGGTGATTCCGGCGGACATCAGCTTCACGATGATGGGTCGCCTTGGAGTAGAAAGACAAAGAAAGGTGAGGTTTTGAAATGGAAAGTCTGATCAATATGATATGTGGGACCAATATCTACATTATCGCGCTGGTGTCGCTTTTGTGGTTCCTGCTGGGTGTTCTGTTGGGGAACCGCATGCCGAGAAGGCAGGGGTTTGTCAGGCAGAGTCACGGCCGGCAGGGTGGAGCAGACCGCAACGAAGGCCGTGACGGGAAACGGCAGCCTTCACAGTATGAGCTCTATGTCGGCAATCTCCCCTACGAGATGGATGATGACGGTCTGAAGAAAATGATTGACCCTTGCGGTAGTGTTTTGTCCGCCAGGATAATAACAAACCGCATTTCCGGTGCGTCCAAGGGATATGGTTTTGTCAAGATGGCCGGGGCCGAGGATGTAAAGACCGCGATTGAGTCGCTGAACAACAAGGAAATCGAGGGTCGTCGCGTCAGTGTGAGCGAGGCAAGGACCCGCCCCCGCGGCAGGCGTGGCTGAGACCTGTCGGTTCCGGCATTCCTACATGTGTACAAAGCAGATGGCCCGGGCTATGTCCCGGGCCGTTTGTTCACCCGCCGCCAACCGCACAATCTCCAGGGCGAACTCAAACGATGTGCCGGCGCCCTGTCCGGTGATGATGTTGCCGTCCGCTACCACGGGCGCGTTCACCTGTCTGGTGCCGGTGAGTCTGGCCGCCACGGACGGGTGGCAGGTGATTCTCCGGCCCTGCAGGATTCCAGCCCGGTGCAAAAGCAGTGGGGCCGCGCATATCGCACCGATCAGTTTTCCGGCGTTGTTGAATTCCCTTATAGCATCCAGGATTCGCCCGTCCCGGCCCAGTTCGTCCGTTCCCTGCATACCTCCGGGAATGGCCAGGATGTCATAGTCCCCGGGGCGTACGTCGCCCAGGGCGCAATCAGGTTTCAGGTTCACGCCTCGTGAACACTTCACGATATCAGTGTTCAGGCCGGCGACATCAACGGTTAAGCCGGCGCGCCGCAATACATCGATGGTGATCACCGCCTCCATCTCTTCCACTCCACAGGCAATTGGAACAACTGCGCGTTTCATGACACAGACTCCTTATCAGGATGTTCGGACGCGATTTTGCTACCATGTCCGGTCGCATGCAAGCGGGAATCGTCAGGCGGGGATCATTCAGTCCCCAGGGTCGTTCCGCGTGTTTTCTGGCATGCACGTTTCCAGTCTTTTGTATTGCTTTGTGGTTGGTGTGAAAATAGACTTCGGGCATTGATCAGCTAACACTGGACCGGCCGGGGAGGGGATGTCATGCGCCATACAACAGTCTGCGTTGCGCTGCTCACGGGGCTGATTGTCGCCTGTGTCGGGCCTGCAGGAAGCGCGCTTGCTCAGCACAAGGCGCCGGTGAAGGGGGGCGCGGAGGTTGAGGATGCAGCGAGGGAGAAGTCAAAGAATCTCTGGCTGAAGAAGCTCACATGGCGCGGATCCGAGGCAAAGCTGAGGTCTCCTGAGTTCGACTTCAAGAACATTGTCCAGAACAATCCCAAAGCCCTCCCTGAGTGGCAGGTGATCACCGTCATGTATGACACCGCCCAGGAGTGGGAGGACAGGGTTGTTGTGAACTATCACGTACTCCTGTTGAAGGGCGGCGGCGAGCAGGCTAAGGCCGATTCTGAGGAGACCCCTTACACTCTCTACGAGGGCAGTGTGAGTTATGGAGACGTCAAGAAGGGGCAGAATCACATCAGCACAATTTACGTCCGTCCAAACTCGATTGAGCGGCGGGGGCCAGTAGTGGCCGTGGGCGTGGAGATTGTTTCCGGCGGGGAGACGGTGTCGAAGAGCGAGTTCTCCACTACCTCGAAGATAAAGGCCGATGCCAAGGATGGCAGGTGGTGGGAGACTGTGTCGAAGAGCGCGCAGGTATCTGTCAGAACGGATGGCCTTCTCAAGAGATCAGAGACACCGTTTGCCCTGGTCAATTACATGGATGAGGAATTGAGCCAGTAGCCTTCATCGGGACTCAAAAAATGGCCAAGCGGATGCTAACCCTGAACATCGGATCCAGCGAGATTGCGCTGGGCGAGTTTGAGATGCGGGGGGGTGGGCTTGAGCTTGCGCGGTATGCGATTGCTCCGCTAGGCCTCGAGCCCGGCAAAGATTCAGATCCTTCAGCCTACATCGTTTCCACAATCAGGGATATTCTTCGCCACAACAACATCCGGGCGGGGCCCGTCATGGTCTCGATCTCCGGTAAGGATATCTTCCCGCGCTATGTGAAGTTGCCACCCGTTACCAGCGACAAGGTTGGCGATATTGTCTACTACGAGGCGCAGCAGAATGTTCCGTTCCCAATAGAGGAAGTTGTCTGGGACTACCAGTTGATCGACAACGATGATGGCAGCAAGAGCGTCATGCTGGTCGCGGTCAAGCAGGAGGTGGTCAAGAAGCTTGTTGACAGCGTTGTGGCGGCCGGGTTGGATCCGGTGGTTGTTGATGTCGCCCCGATGACACTCTACAACCTGTGCAGGTTCACGTACGGCGACCTTGACGGCTGCACCCTGATCATCGATATGGGAGCCCGCAGCACGAATGTCGTGTTTGTGGAGCAGAAGAAGATCTTCTGTCGCAGCATACCTCTTGCCGGGCATGCCATTACCCAGGAGGTGATGAAGGAGCTTGATCTCAGCTTCAAGGAAGCCGAGGAGGTCAAGATAGCCCACGCATTTGTGGCCTTCGGCGGGGTGGTGGAGGGCTCGGACAGCCCGGTGGTGAACAGGGTCTCAAAGATAGTCCGCGGCATCATGACCAAGCTGCATGCCGAGCTGACAAGATCGATCAACTTCTACCGGAGCCAACAGAACGGAAGCAAGCCACCGCGACTACTCCTCTGCGGCGGGAGTTCCATCATGCCTGCGACGGACAGCTTCCTGAAAGAGAAGCTGGGCATCGAAGTGGAGTATATGAATCCCTTCCTGTCGGTTGCTATTGCCAACCGGATTCCGGCTGAGGAAATCGCGGGGAAGATGCACCTGCTGGGTGAGGTTACAGGACTGGCGCTCCGGTGGGCGTATTCCTGCCCCATGGAAATTGATCTTATGCCGCCGGAGAACAAGGCAAGGAAGAGACTCAAGGCCAGAATGCCCTTCTTCATTGCAGCGGCAGCGGCTGTGATTCTGAGTGTCGTCTGCTTGTGGGGTTACACCTGGCGGTTGCGAATTGTCACGGAGCGGTACCAGGCCGACCTGAAGTCGCGGTTGGATGTCATCGACAACAAGCAGGCCGAACTGTCGCAGATCGTGGCAAGAGAACGAGCCGTGCAGGACAGGATAGACCAGTTGCTGCGGCTGATAGGGCTGCGAACCAGATGGCTGGAGCTGGTCGGGGACATTCGCGCCAGCCTGCTCGATGGAATGTGGATCACAAAGATTGAACCGATTATCGATCCGGAAGGCGGCAAGATCAGGGCGTTCACAATTGAAGGGATGGGCTTCCTGGACAAGGTGAAAGATGCCGTCGCGATCGGACAGTTTGCTGAGACTCTCGGCAAAACGAGGTATTTTGGCGAAGTCAAGGTGGACAAGACGCCGCCGAGGACGTTTGTTATCGAGTTCAACATCACGGCGAACCTGAAGGAGCCCTGGACTTTCTAGTCCGGACCATTTATGAAATCACGGAGCATGGTGCTGACCCTCCTGATTGTGATTAGCGGGCTGCTGCTGGGCCTGGCGTGTGCGATGTTGTTTCTGGAAAAGCACAGGCTGAAGGCTGTCGAGCAGAACATCGACATCTTCTCCCAAAGACTGACCAGTTCCATGGCGCTGGATCCGTACCCGAACCAGGCTAACATTGACGCGACAAGGGCCAACGTCAAGACGCTTGAAGCCGATGTGGCCACACTCCGGAAGGAGATGAACGCAGGCCAGATCGCCATTGAGACCAATATGGTTTCGCTGGAGTGGAGGTCGCTCTGGATCGCAAAGAAGGAGGCCCTTCACGAAGCGGCCAAGAAGGCCGGGGTCGTGGTGCCTCCAGCCTGTTCTTTCGGCTTTGAGAAGTACGATGACGGGACATCGCCGCTCAACCGTGGCGATGTCAGGCGGCTGGAGCTTCAGTTGAAGACGATCGATCAGCTCTGCAGGCTTCTGTACCAGAGCGGTATATCGGAGTTGAAGTCGGTCGCTCGAGAGCTGTTTGAAGAGCAAACAGTGGGATCGTCCTCGAGAAGAGCTGTTACAGCGATAGAACAGGCGACGACGAACGAAACGCCGTTGTATGCCAAGGAGCATTTTCGGATAGAGTTGATGGCCAGGGAGTCTGCAGTGGTGGAAATACTGAACAGGCTTTCCATCAACAAGATGTTTACCGTGGTTACAAGTGTAGGCATCGACGGTCACGCAGGCGTTGAGCTGCGGTCGACTGCGGGAACCGGTGAGGAGCTTGAACGCGAAACCAGGCAGGTTCAGCCTGCCGCGGCTACGGACGGCAGGAAGATCATTACAGGGCGAGGGAGGGAGCAGCCGGCGGAGGTTGTTCTGGAACTGGATGTTTATGAATTTGGAGAAGTTCCGAAGGAGTCCTCACCATGAACATTCGCATCCGGCGACTGGTGCTGACTCCCATGAGGGATCATTACGACAAGATAATTGTTGTCGGAGCGTTGATATTGCTGCTTGTCATATCATCGTGGCTTGTTGTGGAAATCGATGCGAACCGCAGCCGTCTTGATCAGCAGCGAGCTAAGCACGACAACCAACTGCCATTGAGCAAGAACGTTCAGACGGTGTCCCGCGACAAGGTGCGCAACGGCCTCATTGAGCTTGCTAAACCGCTGCGGTTGAGCCAGAGCATCTCAAACATCACCCTTCTGGTTCCGGAGGAAAGAGTGAGCTGTCCGAATGTGGACTGCCGGAAGCCCATTCCTTTCAAGGCCGACAGGTGCCCGTTCTGCAACAGCAGTTTCCTCGGAGGAGTAGCAGGTGTTACAAATACTCCGCCTGAGAAGGATAGCGACGACGATGGCATGATGGACTGGTATGAGGATGAGTATAAGCTGAACAAGCTCGACAACCGGGATGCGAAGATTGACGCCGACGGTGATGGCTATACCAATATGCAGGAGTTTGAGGCCGGCAAAGAACTCAAGACGTCTTTTTCGCCCATAGACAAGGATAGTGTTCCTCCAGCATGGTGGGGAGGAAATCTGGTAGTCTCGGATGCCAAGGCCCTCGAGTTCAACCTCCGCTACATGAGTTCGATGCCGGTCGGGACCAATTGGCTGCACGTCATAAACGAAGTAGGGGGGCAGACGCACTCGAAGCAGATAGGCGAGAGTGTTGCAGGGTTCAAGATCGTCAAGTATGAAGAGAAGTTCGTGTGGGTGATTCCGGAGAACATGACACGGCAGAAGGTGAAGAAGAATGTCTCTGAACTGACGCTTGAATCACGTTCGGGGGTGCCTGTGGTCCTGATAAAGGAAGAGCCCAAGCTGCAATGGGAACGATCCGCGACGATTTACTACTTGCCTGGCGCGCGTGATATAGCAGTAAGAGAGGGCGAGATCTTCGATGTTGGACCGTACAAATATCAGGTCAAAGATATTGACGCAGGCGGCAGGAAGGTGTTACTTTTTGACCCAACTTTTCAGCGGGAGGTGTGGATCATGCATTCCCTCGTTGAAAAGATGAAGCCGGAGGTGACCGCACCAACCGGCAAGGATGCGAAGGAAGTGCCAGCCGCTGCAGCAAATGCTAAGAAGCCTGCTGTTGGCGGGACTGCTCAACCTGCGTTTGATCCGTTTGAGACGAGATAGGGGTTCCGACGGCTGACGCGTGAATCGATCTGGAGGCTGCGCCTTTATGAAGCAATCCACTGTGGTGCACGGTTTGTCCGTTCTGGGTATTGTTGTGTTTGTTGCGGTCAGCGTGCATTCGCAGGACGGTGATCCTGCCGCGGTTGCAGAGGCTGACCTCGACCGGGCGTTGAGCGCCACCAACGCATCTTCTGAAACGCCGGCGGCGGCGTCTGCCGAACCTCCTGTTGATGCGCCTCCGACGGTTGATGCGCCTGCGGAAACTGCACCGTCTATGCCGTCTGAGTCGCCAGTCGAGAGCAACCCGCCTGAGTCTCCTGCCGCATTACCTGCGGAAGTGCCAGCAGAAGCCCCCTCCGCCGAACCGACAGTAGCTCCTACTGAGACTCCTGCTGACGTACCTGCTGCCGAGCCCACGGAAGCCCCGGCTGTTGCGCCTGCGGAAGCTGCGCCTGAGACACCTGCGGAAGCTCCTGCGGCCGAGCCGACAGAAGCGCCCGCTGTTGCGCCTGCGGAAGCTGCGCCTGAGACACCTGCGGAAGCTCCTGCGGCCGAGCCGACAGAAGCGCCCGCTGTTGCGCCTGCGGAAGCTGCGCCTGCGACTCCTGTCGAAGCTCCTACTGCTGCCGAGCCGACAGAAGCGCCGGTTGTTGCGCCTGTGGAGGCTGCGCCTGAGACACCTGTGGAAGCTCCTACTGCTGCCGAGCCCACGGAAGCGCCGGCTGCTGCGCCTGAAACACCTGCGGAAGCTCCTGCTGCCGAGCCGACAGAAGCGCCGGCTGTTGCGCCTACGGAAACTCCGGCTGAAACACCTGTTGAGGAAATGCCTACTGAAGTCCCAGCCGAGGCTGCTGCTCCTGCTGCGGGGGCTGGTGAGGGAGCGCCTGTCGAGGGTGCGGGGGAAGGCGTGGAGGCCGGCGGTCCGGACATGACGGCGCTTGATGCTGATAACCAGCAGAAGATCACCGAAGAAATCAAGCAGATTCAAGCCGCCCGTGACGTTGAACTGGGCCAGAAGGCCATTGCGTATGAGGCCTACGAAACAGGGCTGAGTCATTTCCAGAGTGCCGAGCGGATACTGCCCGATACTCCACTTGCAGCGCAGTTGCGTATCAAGGCCAACGAAGGGGCGATGATTTGCCAGTACAACATTGCCTTGGCCAAGTTGGAGGCCGGCGAGCTTGAAGGTGAGAAGGGGGCACTCAACTACGCGAAACAGGCTCTGGGTCGCAATCGGAAGTTCAAGGCAGCCCAGCGCCTGATTGAGCGTATCGAGTTCAGGATCAAAGAAGAAGCTCTCAGAGACAAGCGCAGAAGTGTCAGGCGCACGACTTCACCCGACTACCTCAGGAAGAAGAACACGATGGAGCAGTGGATCGAGATGGCCGTGCAGCACATCAGGGTTGAGGAGTTCGATGAGGCGCAGGCCAGATTGAAGATGGTATTGGCCATTGATCCAGCGAATCAGTCGGCCATGGATCTCTTGAGGGAAATCCAGGCGACGCAGCTCAAGGTCAATGCGCGCGAGCGCGATGTGACGTCAAAAGAGGCGATGAAGGATGTCACGAGGGCTTGGCTGCCGAGGGATTACTACAACTATGTGGAGCCGATCCGCGCGCCGAGCGTCATTACGACAAACGCCGTTATTGATCCCGGTGCCCCGCTCCGGTCAAAGATGGAGTCAATCACCATCCAGGAGATCAACTTCGTAGAGGCCAACATTCACAATGTGGTCGAGATACTCAGGAAGCTTGCACAGGAAGGTGACAGGGCGGAAAAGGATCCGATGAAGAAGGGCGTCAACTTCATCCTGAAACTTGGTGATTCCAGTCCAAAGGCCATTACTTTCGGTGCGAAGTACGTCTCCCTTTTGGAGACCGTCAAGATAATCACCGATGTGGCAGACCTGAGCTATCGCATAGAAGGGCAAGTTGTGATGATAGTGCCCAAGGATGAGGCAGGCGGTCCCATTGTAACCCGATTCTACGCAGTAGATCCATCCGTTGTACGTGCGCTTGCGACGGGCAGCCCAAGTGCTCCTGTTGATGCGGGTGGCGAGGGCGGAGAAGATCCATTTACTCCCGCGGGCGAGGAAGGCGCAGCTGCCGTATCAGACGTTCCCTCAGACCTCATGTCGCCGCTCAAGACAATGGGCGTGAAGTTCCCGCGGGGGTCCTCTATCACGTACAGCGCAGGCATATCCAAGATCATTCATGCCAATACGGTTGATAACCTGGCCATGTTCGAAAAGGTTCTTGCAGAGTTCAACACCATCAATCCGCAGGTGGAGATAGAGACCCGGTTTGTTGATATTTCGCAGAGTGATCTTGAAGAGCTCGGATTCGAGTGGCGGCTCATGGACAACGTGGAGCTGTTGCAGAAGGCCGGCAGCGGCGGTCTGCCGGCTGCGGCGCGTCCAAGGGTGACCATGAACGCCAATAACAGCAGCGGCGGCTTTTCAAAGGGACTCAGGTTCGACTCCGTGACCGACGGTGGTATGTTCGGGAGGGGCGAAGTCGGAAGTCTCCTTGCGATTCAATCGATGCTGACGAGCGCCGACATGATGTGGCTGTTGCATGCTGTTGAGCAGAGCGGGCACGCCGACCTTCTGTCGGCCCCGAAGGTCACGACGCAGCCTGGCGAAGAGGCGACTGTGAAGGTGACAACTGAGTACATATACCCGACGGAATACGCACTTGAGGGGGGCAACGTAAACGGCATAGGTACGGCCGCGTACCTCCAGCAGCAGTCGGTAATGGTTCCGCAGGGCTTCGAGACTCGCGAAGTGGGTGTAATTCTCACGGTGAAGCCGGAACTGAGTCCCGACCGCTCGACAATCAGTCTGATGCTGTCGCCTGACGTGGTGACTGAGCCCACGTGGCATGACTATGGCTACAAGCTTGCCGACGGTACAGACGTGCCGATGAAGATGCCTTTCTTCCATCGCCGGTCGGCATCGACAACGGTGAGAGTGTACGACGGCTCAACAGTTGTCATGGGCGGCATGATTGCAGAGGATTTGAGAACGGCGGACGACAAGATTCCGCTTCTTGGCTCTATTCCGATAATCGGGCGACTCTTCCAGTCCAAGCAGAACAGGAGTGAGAAGCGTAATCTCCTGATCTTTGTGACCGCAAGGCTTGTCGACCCTGCAGGCAGGGCCTTCAAGCCCAAGAAGAACACGATTCCGGAAGACATGTAGAGTGCGCAGATATGCTTCGGATGACGAGAGAAGTTCTTCGTGAGTATCTGTAGCACGCACACTTACTGAGTGATCCTATCGCCGGTCTCCGCAGGATTCCCGGGGCAGAGAAATGACCGACCGCAGGCTTGTCCTCGTTGATGGGCATGGAGTGATGTATCGATCATTCCACGCTATTCCCACCTTGTCCACGTCCGACGGGCGTGCGACTAATGCGGTTTACGGTTTTGTGCGCGTGATCCGGATGTTACGCCACAAGCTGCTGCCGACTCACATGGTGGTGGTGTTCGATGGCGGCAGTCCGCCACGACGGTTGGCGCTTCTGAATTCATACAAGGCGCAGAGACCTGCGATGCCTGAGGCGCTCAGGGGGCAGTTTTCTCTCGCCGAAGAGTACCTTCGGCTTGCAGGCATTTCGTGCGTCAGAATTGCGCTTGAGGAGGCTGACGACGTTATCGCCACCATGGCTGACAAGGCAGAGGCCAGTGGTGGTGAGGTGTTGGTCGTGACCAGCGACAAGGACATGTACCAGCTCGTCAGCGAACGGGTTAGCGTGGTGCCCCCGTCGGACACAGACCGGCTCATGACGGCTTCGGATGTGATGGCGAAAACAGGCGTTCCCCCCGGAATGATGGTGGAGTGGTTGGCGCTTATTGGCGACACGGCTGACAACATCGACGGTGTGCGTGGGGTTGGG
>JBAXKQ010000097.1:0-12102 GCA_037135275.1 bacterium | reverse complement strand
GGCGGCCACTTGTAGCCGTCCACCCAGATCATGTCGTCGCCCTCGCCCCACCACGTGCCCTGGATATTCGTGACCGACAGGTTGCAGCCGAGGTAGTGGCCGCGGCCTCTAGTATCCAGGATGACGTAGTTGTTCTGCCACGCCTCACGGCCGAGGTTCGGGATATTGACCGGTCCCGTGTTGACGATGCACTCCGGCGCCCAGCCCTGGAACGGGCAGGCGCGGCGGAACTCGGCGTGGAAGTAACCGCGGCCCTCGAGGGCGCTCTCAGGCACCTGCTCATAATCAATGTAGAAATACTGGTTTTGATCGGCTTCGCCCTCGTTCAGCAGTTCGACCACCGCGCGCTTGCGGAACGCCATGGGCGCATAGCAGTTCAACGCGCAACCCGAGGCCCAGTAGTTCTTCTGGTTCGGATCGCCCTCCATGGTGTTGTTGCCGTTGGTCGACGCGGTGAAGAGCTGCGACTGGTAAGAGTTCACGATCGCATGCCCCAGCCCGAAGAAATCACCGAGCGGACACAGCACGCTGGGCTTGGCCGCGTCATCCCACGTGATCTTGATCACGGCATTGCGGTAGTTGGCGCACTGGGTCATCCAGATGTGGGTGATGATGCCGGGCCCCTTGATGTCCGCCAGCACCCGGCTCGAACGCGCCGGAATATTCCACGCATCGCCGTTTCGCCCGTCGACATCCCACGACGCACAACGCCCGGTCTTGTGACTCAGAATCCTGTCGAAGTTAGCGATATTCATGCGTTTCTCTCCTGTTTTCTTGATCACACCTTCGCCGGCAGATCACCGGGCCTGATGGATAAATCGGGCGGTAAAGTAGGGTATTTTCCCCGGGTTGTCACACCTTTTCTGGGTTAGCCGGGCATGACCTGTGGACGCCATGTCATAGGGAGTTTCGATGCAGATTGCCGCACCGCGGCTGGCGTGGTCGTGACAAACGGCCACGGCAGGCTTCGCTCGAATTCGCAGCGCCAATACCGCGGGACGAGAGCGAATAGAGGATCACGTTCTAGCGTATCATGAGAAACATGCCGCCGGCCGGAACAAGTATGACTGGTTTGGCAGCCTTGTAGGGATGATCATCCGGGAGCCTATCCACCATGAACCATTTGTGCGCAAGGTAGCCCTCAAGTTTCTGGCGATCCTCAAGGCTAAGACATGCCGAATATGCCAACACCTCACCAACGTCGCCGATAAACCCCTGATACGGATTACCAAACGGAGGGTCAATTCGTGATCCAACGATGATCCCGTACAAACCGTATTGACCGGTTGCAGTGTTGAGCGCGACGCTGTAGGTCTTGGTGAGGGTGTTCGATCCATTAACTGTCATGTAGTCAACGGCGCCATCATAGTATGCTGCAACTATGTACCCGCCGCCGTCCTGTGAGCTGATCTTGGTGGTATAACCGTCACTCCAGAAGTGCTGACCCCACTCGCGGGCGACATAGCCGTCCCACACACTGCTCATGATTCCATATGCCTGACGGAGCACAGGACTCCCATAGTGAATGAGGTGATTGGAGGCTGGAGAATTGGTCCCGATATTCGCGACAGCAATAATGATGGTGCGAGGCCCGTTGCTGGTCGCGGGAACGCAGCCGCTCTGCAGGAAGTGACTACCCGTTGAAAAGCGCACCATGGGCATATTGCTGTGCGCGGCCTGCTCATAGAAGGGACGGAAGTTGAAGTTGGCCTGTGCGGCATTGAACCCGTTCGAGCTCACATCATTCCACTGGGAAACCCTGCCACTAACCAGACCGACTGAGTTCGAGTTATTGGCATCAAGCCACAGTTTCAGGTTCTCAACGTCGGTAGGCAGTACATCCCGCATCTCATCAGCCTTTGCGACAACAAAGGCCAACGCAACACACACAACAGCCAGAACCCTCTTCATCTCTCGCATTAAACACCATTGAGAGAGATCATCTCTCCACCATGCATGGCCACACGCCGTAATCATCGGTGTTAACCGACAAAGCCGCGACTCACTCGCTCGAATTGTCACACTGAAATGTCTCGAAAGCAAGATCGCCTAAACACCATCGCTCGAGTGTCAACGCCGGTTTGAAATGATTCTTCTTCAGCCGATCTGAAGATGATCTTCTTCTCAGTATTCCTCCCGATGAACCGCACAAACCGGCGGATTCGGGAGTTTTCACGGCGGCGTCCACACTCGAGCCCACGCTGGGATGGTATTCTCCTGGCTCGTCTGATTGCGGTACTGATTCAGGGATGCCGGAAGAAGAAAGACACGCACGTATGGTGGCGGGAACGCCTGGGTGATGAAAGCACACACAACTGAGCGCACCTGATTCCCGCGTGGCTGCCACGAAACACCAGCCAGGGACTCCCGGCGCGTGGGCGACTCACTTGCAACGCCCGGGCAACGACAGATCAGGCCTTGCCGGCGGCTGCCAGCGCCTGCTTGACCGCCCCAACGACCTCATCAACATGGAAAGGCTTCTTGATATACTTGAAAGCGCCAAGCCGCTTCGCCTCGTGTGTGGTCTTCTCGTTGCAGTAAGCCGAGATGACTATGACCGGCAACTTGGGCTTCTTCACCTTGGCCAGCTTGATCAGCTCCATCCCGTCGAGCGGAGACATCCGGATATCTGTCAGCATGAGATCAAAATCAGCCGCTGCCAGCTGATTCAGCGCCTCGTCCCCGCTCAAGACACATACCGTCGTGTGCCCTTCGCTTTCGAGCAGGATTGCCGTGGTCCTCAGTATGCAGTCTTCGTCGTCAACAAGGAGAATCCTGGCCATAGCCACCTCGCCAACGCCGCGTTAGTCCTTCTGGCCAACCTGGAACCTCAGAAAACGGCGTATCGTGATCTTGTCGCCCAGTTCCTTGCTCCGCGCCTCCAGGTATTGCGAAATCGCCACTTTGGGATCCTTTACGAAGCCCTGGTCGACCAGGCAGACTTCCGCGTAGAACTTCTTCATCTTCCCGTCGACGATCTTGTCCACAATATTGGCCGGCTTGCCCTGAACCTGCTTGGCACAGATATCACGTTCCGATGCAACGACATCGGCAGGAACTGCCGCAGCGTCGAGATAGGACGGATTTGACGCCGCAATGTGCATGGCAACGTCCCTTACGGTTTCCTTGAAAACGTCAGCCCGAACCGTGGTCTCGTTGCCGCAGCCCGCTTCAACAAGAACGCCGATCTTACCCCCGAGGTGAATATAGCATGCAACAGTCCCTGTCCCGGAGAGCACAAACCTGGCGCTCCTGCGAATCACCATGTTCTCGCCGAGCTTGGCAATGAGCGCGACGACCGCTTCTTTGTCGGTTTCGGCCAGGTTCGCATCAGATTCGCATGCCTTCGTGGCCAGTCCGTTGACCAGGTCAATAAAGGTGCTGTTCCTTGCGACGAAATCCGTCTCACAGTTCACTTCGACAAGAGATCCCGTCTTGCCGTCCGGCTTGATGACCGAAGCCACAAGCCCCTGGTTGGCGACGCGTGCCGACTTCTTCTGGGCCACCAGTGTGCCCCGCTCACGCAGAAGCCTGATGGCCTTCTGCTTGTCCCCGTCGGCATCCACGAGTGCCTTCTTGCACTCCATCATCCCGAGGTTGGTCTCTTCGCGCAATTCCCTCACCAATTCGGACGTAATCTCTGCCATCTTAAATCTCCTCACTTGCCGGAAGTTCGTCTCTAATCATCGACTGCGGGCAGTAACCCTCAGGCGTTCTCGCCGCTGGTCTTTGCCTCTGGCGTGGCAGGTGTTGCTGCCGCAGCATCGGCACCACCGTGCGCCGCATGCTCACCCTTGGCCTTGGCGGGCTGATGATCGGGCTTGCCCTCGGTCTTCTTCTTGTGAGGCTTCTCAGGCTTTGCCTCTGGCGCTGATTCCTGTTTGCGAGGATGGGCTGCGCCTTCCTTCTTATCCTTCTTCGGGGCTTCACCGCCGCCGGCCGCACGTTCCTTGGCCTTGCGCTCGGCTTCAGCGGTTCTCCGCTCCGCTTCCGCAGCCGCGGCGACTGCCGCTGCTTCCTGCTTCTTGCGGGCCAGTTCCGCCGCCTTCTTCGAATACTCAGCATTGCCACGGCCGGCCGCATCCGCAAGGGCGTCAGCAACCAGCTTGATGGCCCTGATAGCATCATCATTGCCGGGAATCGGATAGTCAATCGGGTCGGGGTCGGAAATGGTGTCCACCACCGCGATCACCGGGATGTTGAGCCTGTTGGCCTCCTTGACGGCGATCGAATCACGATTGGCGTCTGCAACAAAGACCGCGCCCGGCATCGTGGCCATGTCGGCCGTGCCGCACAGGTTCTTCTGCAGCTTCTCCATCTCATGACGCAGCCTGGAAACTTCCTTCTTGGACAGCGTCGCGAATACGTTGTCCTTCTCCATCTTCTCAAGCTCCCGCATGCGCCTGACACTGTTGCGAAGGGTAACATTGTTGGTGAGAGTTCCACCGAGCCAGCGATTGCTGACGTAGTACTGGCCGGCACGCTCAGCCGCTTCCCGCACCACTTTCTGGGCCTGCTTCTTTGTGCCCACAAACAGTATCTTCTTCCCGTTCAGCACAAGCTGGTACACGAAGTCGCCGGCTTGCCTGAGGAGCGCAAGGCTCTTGGTTAGATCAATGATATGAATACCATTGCGCTTGTCGAAAATATAGCGCCTCATCTTGGGATTCCAGCGCTTCGTCTGGTGCCCAAAATGAATACCGGCATCCAACAGGTCGTTGACGGTGAGCTCGGACAGGACTACAGGCTTTTCAATGACTACAGGCTTTTCAGTCGACACAATACCATCCCCCTTATGCTAGCCCCCCAAAAGGCGCCGCGTCAGCGACACCGGCGGGGAGCAATCCGCTTTGGTCTCCCCGGAGGTCGGGAAGACACTCGCTTCTTTGCCTGAATATGCCCGGCGGAACTACAACTCCGCCGGCCACTTCGTGGCGATCAATGAACCGCGAAACTTATCACAACTCCCCTGTCTTGCAAGGGAAAACTGCCGATCATTTGGCGTACTCAATCTTCGCATCAGCCTTCAGCTTCTCTACAAAATCCGTAACCACCTGCTTTCGCTTGCCGCCCAGCAGGTATTCGGAAATCTCGGATTTGACTTTCTCGAAAGGCAGCAGCCCGGCGGCGTTCCGCTCCAGCACCTGGATGACGTGATAGCCGTACTTGGTCTCCACCACAGGCCCGATGGCATTGACTTCCTGCGAAAAGGCGGCGGCTTCGAACTCAGGCACGTATTGTCCCTTTGCAACACGACCCAGATCGCCGCCACTCGACTTGCTGGGGCAATCTGAATTCGCCTTGGCGACCGTGGCAAAATCCGCTCCCTTGACCAACTCCTCGCGTACCGACTCTGCCTTCTTCCTCTTCTCGGCTTTCGCAGCCTCCTCAGCCGGTTTCGCCGCACCTTCCGCGGCGGGCTTCGCCGCAGCTTCCTCGCCTGGCATGGGCTGTGGTTCGGGCGGGTTGTCAAACGCAATCAGCACGTGCCGCACCTTAACGTGGTCGGGCATCTGGAATGCTGCAGGCGAGTTAGTATAGAAAGCGAACACCTCTTCCGCGGAGGCCGGCGGGACATTTGTCGCCTCTGCATCGAGCATCTTCCTGATCTTCAGGTCCGTCGTAATGCGGTTGTTGACCTCGGCCATGTCCATGCCCATCATCGCAAGTACCTGCTCAAACGGCATGCCGGCAGGTATGCTGTCCTTGAAAAGCGCCAGTTCTTCCTCGCGATCCTTGTCATTGACGACGATGTTTCTAGCCTCTGCCGCGTGCTCAAGGACACACTGCGTCACAAAACGATCGGCAATGTCATTCTCAAGCCTCGGCCTGGCTTCTTCAATCATCTCCGGCGCCACGCCCTGGAACTGGGGCGATGCCATGGTACGGGTAATCTCCCTGTTGATCTCACCCTTCGTAAGCTTCTTGCCGTATACGCTCACAACCACCGCGTCTGGATTCTCAACTGCAACAGGAGCCTTCTCAGCCTTTCTCTCCCCGGCAGCCTGAATACTTGTAACGGGGCCCGCCGCTCGCTTTTCCTTTGCGCATCCTGAAGCCATGATGCCGACACCAGCACAGACCACCGCAAAAACCAAGGAAAACACCCCAACCCTGTTGACCTTCATGTCCATCCCCCTCCTGCTATCTATAGTATGAGACGCCACGTAGCGCCTGCCTGTTATCAACGGGAAGCGTGCAGACTTTCGCTGGCTGTCAAATGCGCCGATAAGGTACACGGCGGATTGGAGGCCTGAAAAGGCAAACTTCTGTGGCAGGCTAGACCACCGGATATGCCAAGGCAAGCATTTTTCAAATGCCATTTTTGAATGGAACACCCGCCGCTGTCCTCGCGAAACCCGGAAGACACTTTCTGCGCGGTTGACGCCGGTCCGGGACCGTGGTAGGAAGCCTGTGGTCATTTTTTACCGGGGAACAACGTGAACTACGCGAAGCGTGCCCGTGAAGTGCTGGATATCGAGATTGAAGGCCTGAAGAAGGCCAGGAAATGCCTGGGCGGAGAATTTGCCAGTGGTATTCGGCTCATGCTTGATTGCCTCGGCAAGGGCGGAAAGATCGTGGTGACTGGCGTCGGCAAGAACTACCACATCGCACAGAAAATATCCGCAACACTTCTCAGTACCGGGTCCACCAGCGTTGTCCTCAACCCCACGCAGGCCATGCACGGTGATTTCGGCATCCTGGCCAGAGGTGATGTTCTTCTCGCATTGAGCTACAGCGGGGAGTCGGAGGAAATACTCGCGCTGATACCGGCCGTCCAGCGGACCGGCGTGCCAATAGTTGCGCTCACCGGCGAACGCAACAGCAACCTCGCAAGGCACAGCGACGTGGTCATATGCGCAGCCGTGGGCCGCGAAGCCTGCCCTTTCAATATGGCCCCCACGGCAAGCACCACCGCCGCAATGGCCGTAGGTGATGCAATTGCAATGGTTCTTCTCGAAGCACGCGGATTCAGGAAGGAGGACTACGCCAAGCTCCACCCCGGCGGATCGATCGGCCGCACCCTCCTGCTCCGCGTCTCCGACATCATGAGAACCGGCGAACGGCTCGCCGTCGTGCAGAAAGGCGCAACCGTCAAGGATGCCATCTTCGCCATGACCCGCGCGCGCTCCGGCTCGGCCGCAGTGACGGACAAGGACGACAGGCTTCTTGGTATCGTGACCGATGGCGACCTGCGCAGACACATCACCACCGACCGGAACCTCATCACCCGCAAGGTCGCCGACATCATGACCCGTTCGCCCATCTCCATCGTCGACGATCAACTTGCCGTTCACGTCCTGCGGCTATTCGAGGAACGCAGCATAGACGACGTTCTCGTCGTCAACCGCGAGGGGCGCCTCGTTGGCGCAATCGATATACAGGACCTCCCCAAACTGAAGATCCTGTAGCCTGCTGCTCAGCAACCAGGCGTTGCGATGTGTCTTGCGGGACCGCAAAAATCCGGGTCGGCAGTTCTGGCGCCATGGGCGCACCTTTGCTGATCTCGTTCTTTTATTCCTTTTAGGCTTGTACCGGAGAACGTGCTGACTAGTATATCGCCTGTTTGATTCACGGGGGCGTAGCTCAATTGGTTAGAGTACCAGACTGTCGATCTGGGTGTTGCGGGTTCGAGTCCCGTCGCTCCCGCCAGTATACCATTCGTAACGATAACAGAACCACCACCGTAACTCGTTCACATTCAATTGCAGGCAGTCAGAGAACACCCAAGTGCAATATCTGGTAAACCCGACGGGGCTCTACCACAACGCCACCGTGCATATCGGTATCGACGGCTTTCCCACGGTTCAGTCTGCTCCGAAGGACATGTGGGGACAAGTCCACCGGTCGCTTGTAGCAAGGAGACTATAGAGAGGGCCCTCTGTACCACTCTAGTGCTCTGTCAATATTAGATATTAGGATTGCATCATAACCCAGATTCCTCCATGATTCTGAAAACGTGGAGGGATCGCTATGGAAAAGAAGTATGTCGTCCGTCTTACGGAAGAAGAGCGAGAAGTACTATAGCGCTCACCAAAATGGACCCACCTGTGCTCAGTTAAATGAAGCCAGTTTTGAAAGAGTCCTCATCCTACGACTGGACACGGACGTGTCCGTTGGGTAGGACGAGGACATGTCACATAGCATCAGCATCGTAAGCCAACGCCTGGGTTTGTAGCAACCGAAATCCAGGAGCATTTCCAGTTCCAGCCGGATTGGCACCGCCGTGGCGTGGTGCGCGATCTGGTGCGGTTGTACTATGCCCAGATCCGGTCGCTGCTGCGTGAGCGGCCCGATCTGCGGCCCTACCTGAAGCACTGCCGGCATTGCCGGATTCTGTTCTTCACCGATCCCCGTAACGCCGGTCGAAGCGATTTGTATTGTGGGTTCGGCTGCCGGGAGGCGCATCGCCGTCAGAGTAGCACTCGCCGCAGCGCGGCATTCTACCGCGAACACCCGAACAAAAAGCGTGACCAGAACCGTAAACGTTATTTGCGGACCTGCCCGCAGCTTGGCAGGCGGGCGGCCTCGCCAGGCCGGGATGGCTGTGCGGCCGCGAAGTGCGAGCCGGCGACGCCGATTATACGGTATGTGCGCGTGATCGTCAGTCTGATCGAGGGGCGGCCAGTAACTCTTGATGAGATCGTGAAGATGCTGGCGAAGAAAGGGAGACAACACCGCATGGCCAGGAAGCGGCGGTCGGCTTATGTTGCGCGGCGGATCGAGGGAAGGGGTTCGTAGGAGTGCACAGATGGTTGAGATAGAGCTATCGAGCCTGGATTTGAGGTACGAAGGCCACCGGATGAGAGACCGGGCCGGGGAAGCGCGCCTGCTTGCGGCAATCGCCGAGCGTGGGATCGCCGAGCCGTTGGAAGGAGTGGACGAGAGCGAGCGCCACGTGTTGCTCAACGGCTTCAAGCGCCTGCGCTGCGTGCGCAAGCTGGGGATAACTACAGTGCCATACGTCTCTCTGGGGCAAGACGCCGCACTGGGGATCGTGGCACTGCTTCGTACTTCCAACGACAAGGCACTGTCGCTCTTGGAACAGGCTGGTTTCGTGGATGAGATCAACCGTCTTCACCAGATGAGTGTGGCCGGGATCGCCGAAGCGTTGTCGCGCAGCAAGGCGTGGGTCAGTTTACGGCTGGGACTCATTTCGGAGATGTCACCGGTCATACGCGAGAAGCTCTTTGCAGGCGACTTCCCTGTTTACGCCTACATGTACAACGTCCGGCCGTTTATGCGCATAAACGGCACCGACAAGGTTGATGCGGAGCAGTTCATCGCAGCGCTCAGTGGCAAGCGGTTGAGCGTGCGGGAGATCGAGTACCTGGCCCACGGCTATTTTCGCGGCCCGGAGGCATTACGCGAGCAGATCCGAGCCGGCAACGTGGCGCTGCCGCTGGAACAGCTCAAGCGCTCGGCACAGGCCGCCGATGGCTGCACGGCGTTCGAGCAGGCAATGCTCAAGGACATCGAGATCGCGCAGAAGTATCTGCAGCGGGTGATGGGCAAGTGCCACGATCCGCGACTTTCCTCGCCGGCTTTCCGTGTCCAAGCCCATCTGCTGCTGGCCGGGTTGCTAAGCCGAGCCGCGACATTCATTCAAAGCGTGAAGGACCTCCATGATCGATGCGGACAAGCGTAATGCGATCTTCCAGCTGCACAAGGAAGGCATGGGCGCGCGGGAGATCGCCCGACGCCTGGGATTGGGGCGTAACACGGTGCGCCGGGTGATCGCGCTTGATGGTGCGATGCCGCCCGCGCCGCGGCGCGAGAAACAGCCCCTGGACCCGGAGCTTCTGCGACGGCTCTACGCGGAGTGCGACGGGTGGATACAGCGGGTCCATGAGAAGTTGACCGAGGAGGTAGGCGTGACAGTGCCGTATCAGACCTTGACGCGGAAGCTGCGTGCGATGGGCATCGGCACGGCACGGCTTGAGCGTTGCGATCAGGTGCCGGACGAACCGGGCGCCGAGATGCAGCACGACACTTCGGTCTATCCGATCTCCCTGGGTGATCAAAGGCCCAGCCTGATCGCCAGCCTGCTGTATCTCCGCTACTCGAAGAGACGGTACTTGAGGTTCTACCGCGCGTTCAATCGCTTCAAGATGAAGTGCTTTTTCCACGAGGCGCTGATGTTCTGGGGTTACGCAGCTCGCGACTGCATCATCGACAACACGAATTTGGCGCGACTGCGAGGCACAGGCGCTGACGCCGTTATTATCCCGGAGATGGAAGCATTTGCCAGGCAGTACGCTTTCCGGTTCCAATGTCACGAAAAAGGCCACGCCAATCGAAAAGCCGGCGAGGAGCGCAGCTTCTGGACAGTTGAAACCAACTTTCTTCCCGGTCGAACATTCCAGAGTATCGAGGATCTCAACGCCCAGGCATTGGACTGGTCCACCACTCGCATGGATCACCGCCCCCAGGGGAAAGCCAGACTGATTCCAGCCAAAGCATTCGAACACGAACGAGGGTTCCTGACCGCACTGCCGTCCCATCTGCCGGCCCCCTATCTGCTGCATGAGCGGGACACCGATCAGTATGGCTATGTGGCCTTTGGCGGGAATTACTACTGGGTGCCAGGCACGGCGAGAGAGACGGTGAAGGCACTCGAATATGCCGGGCGACTGCTGTTGTGTATCGGAACAGCACGCGTTGCAGAATACCCGCTGCCCGCCGACGGCGTGCGCAATGCCAAGTTCAGTCCGCCAGGGCAGCCCGCACCACCCGGCCATCCGCGCAACTGCAAGCAGCCGACGCAGGAGGAGGAAAAACGTCTGCGTGCCATCTCTCCGTCCGTGGACGAGTACCTGAGCTTTGCACTCAAATCGCAGGGTGTTGCCAGGCACCGCTTCCTCCGGGAAGTGTTCGCGCTCAGCGGGCAGATGGCCACAGCGCTGTTCATCCGGACCGTTGAGCGGGCATTGCGCTACCGAATCATCAGCGTGGACACCTTGCGCCGTATCGCACAGCTCTGTCTCAACCAGGGCGAAGTCGTTTTGCCGAGCCCGCAGGTGGACGAAAGCTTCCGCGATCGTGATGCTTACCGGCAGGGCCACCTGACCGACGCTCCTGACTTCTCGCAATACGACAAAATGCTGGAGGACGACGATGGATAAAGACCTGATCGAGACGCTCAAGTACCTGCGCATGGGAGGCCTGCTGGCCCATTGGGACGAGTATCTGGCGCTTGCGCTCAAGCAGCGCTTTTCCCATGTGCGGCTCTTGCAACATGTGCTGAATGAGGAAGTGAAACTCAAGAGAGACAATGCCAGACAACTGAGGCTAAAACGCGCTCACATACCCGAGCTGCTCGATCTGACAACCTACCCGTTTGGCAGGCAACCGAAGCTGGATCGAAAGAAGCTCGTCTCCATTTACGACGGCTTCGAATACATGACCAAGGCGCAGAATATCGTCTGGATGGGACCGCCCGGTTGCGGCAAGACGGGGCTGGCAACCGGCTTCCTGATAAATGCCGTCAGCCGTGGCCATACCGGCCGTTTCGTCTCGTTTCCGTCGTTGATCCAGGAACTGTTTGCATCTGTCGCTGATCACTCCGAAAAAGAAGTGCTCAAACGCTACCTTGCCTGCGACTGCCTTCTGATAGATGAAATCGGCTACGTGGAAGTCGAACCGGTACAGGTGGGGTTGTTCTTCACGCTGATGCAACAGCGGCACCGGCGCAAGCCGACATTGATCACCACGAACCTGGGCTTCGGAGAATGGCGAACATTCCTGAAGAACGATCATCTCTCCGCTGCCCTCATTGACCGGCTCACCGAGAACAGTCATGTCATAAACATGAAAAACTGCATCAGCCTCAGAGGAAAACTTGCCGAGGAGTCATGAGCTTTCAAAAGCGCTGCGAACAAGCCAATCACCTCCGGGGTATCCCGCTTGAAGCTGTTCTGCGCGCCGCTTGTGCCGAACCGGATAGGCTCGACAAGGCCAAATGGCATACCGCACAGGGCGTACTGTCGGTCCAGGGCATGAAGTTCATGAACTGGAATCAAGGGCATGGTGGCGGTGGTGCTATCGACCTGGCAATGCATCTGAACGCCACGGACTTCAGAACCGCTATAGCGTGGCTCG
>JBAXKQ010000096.1:0-12231 GCA_037135275.1 bacterium | reverse complement strand
TGGCTTTCCATGCGACTTTCCACGTTCTACAATCGGCTCCCCGGAGGGGAGCAACATGATAGCCTGGGGTGAAACCCCAGGAACTTGAGCGTCACCTACCATAACTGAGGCCATTGCTCGCGCACATCGGCCGCCTTCTTTGCCTGCACCATGCTTTCCCAGGGGCTTCGCCCCCGGGCTGTCATGTTCGACCCCTCCGGGGTCGGCTGGCTCTCTTCTTCACCATTCACTATTCACCTTCCGCCTCCCACCTCCCACGATCCTCTCTTTCAGCCTTCCAATTCTCCAACCTTCCACCTAATCTCCGTCTCAACATGTTCCGCTCCATCGACAAGTGGTTACCCGGCTACATAGGGTCCGTGTTCCGGCGGCCCGGGCGGGTGGCTGGAACAAGGGATTTGCTCTTCTGTGTGGCTGATCATTTCGAGCCATTCAGGCGCGTACCGGGAGAGGATGGGCTGCTGCGGGACTCCACTCCCGGTGAGGCAAGGGAACTGGTCCGCGCATGGACCACAGGATACCCGGCCCAGATCAACGGATTCCGTGACTGGGACGGCGTCAAACCTCGCCACTCTTTCTTCTATCCGGAGGAGGAATACGACTCCACCTGCATGGATATGCTCGCCAAGCTAAGTGCATCAGGTTGCGGCGAGGTCGAGGTTCACCTTCATCACCGCAACGATACGCCGTCGGGATTCCACGAGAAACTGGTCCGCTTCCGGGACCTTCTGAGAAAAGAGCACGGCCTGCTTGGGACCTGGCGCAGCAAAGTGGAGCACGGGGATGGTGGCGGGCTGGGGCCTCGAGGCGCAGATGCCGGAGGCGATGCTGCGGCACGGGGCCAGGGATCAATTGCCTACGGCTTCGTTCATGGCAACTGGTCCCTCTGCAACTCGCGGCCGGACGGCGATTGGTGCGGGGTGAACGAGGAGCTCGGCATCCTGGGCGCCACCGGCTGCTACGCGGATTTCACGTTCCCTTCGGCGCCGTCGCCGACCCAGCCGCGCATAGTCAACAGTATCTACCGGGCCGTTGACACCCCCGGTCGGCCACGTGGCTGTGACCGCGGCGAGCGAAGCAGTGTAATGAAGGGACCGTGCGAAGATGGTGGGCACGGGCGGAGCGTGGGGGCCGGCCAACCGCTTCTTCTCATCCAGGGGCCGCTCGGACTGCGCTGGAGTGACCGGAAGTGGGGGATTGTTCCGCGGCTTGAGAATGCCGAGATATCAGCGGCCGGAATGCCCACGGCCGACAGGGTGCGCCTGTGGGAGCGGCAGGGGATTCATGTCGCGGGCCGGCCGGAGTGGGTGTTCGTGAAACTTCACACCCACGGGTGTGTTGAGGGGAACCGGATGGTTGTGCTGGGGGAAGCTATGCGCACCGCGTGGCGATTTATGCAGGAGCGGTACAACGACGGCAGGAATTGGCGACTGCACTATGTTACAGCGCGTGAAATGTACAATATCGTCCGTGCCGCCGAGGATGGCAGGACTGGCGATCCCGGCGTTTACCGCGACTACGAAATCACCCCGCCTCCAGCCTGCGGAAGGTAGGATGTAGAACGTAGAACCCCCTAATCGTTTCCCCTATTCGTGTACCTTTATCGTCCCCCCGATGGTCGATTAGGGTGAACGATCCGCAACCTCCCCTGAAGTCCGAAGACAACCTGATTGCACTGGAGCCGGGGTGCCCTCACCCCGGCGCTACGCACAGGCACTCGACTCGGCGCCGGGGTGAGGGCACCCCGGCTCCATCGGAACGGACCCTGACTACACACGGCTCGGCACAGCCTCGTCCTCCAGGTGAAAACATCAAGGGCACCTTGATTGGGTCGTGACCATTCACTCCTCACAATTCACAATCTTCCTCTGCGGGCTCTGCGATCTCTGCGCGAGATAATCCTGATCTTCCTTCGCTGCCTTGGTGTTCAATCAGGGATTAGACCATAGACACTAGACACTAGACATTAGACATTAGACATTAGACCTGATTGAAAGCCGATACTGTCCCGGCCTTCAGCAACCTAACAACCCAGCAACCTGACAACTTTCTCCGACACTCAGGTTTCAGGTTTCCGCCCTCCGCCCTCTTCCCCAGCCTCACTATTCACAATTCACCATTCACTATGCTTTGACTTCATCCCCGGGCGGAGTAGTATCAGTGGGAGACGGGCAACTAACAACTGGCAACTGGCATCTTCGCATGAGTTACTACGAAGTATTCGGGCTGAACAGGGAGCCGTTTTCGACGAGCCCCGATCCGGCGTTCCTGTATCTCTCCGGTGAGCACAGGGCCGCGCTCTGCAGGCTCCAGATCAATATCAGCCTGCGCCGCGGCCTGAGCGTCATTATGGGTGATGTCGGGACCGGCAAGACGACACTCAGCCGAAAACTCGCCCAGACGCTCCACGACGACGAGAACGTCCTCTTCCACATGCTGTTGAACCCGTACTTCCGGACCCAGAAACAGTTCCTCTACCAGCTTGCGAAGATATTCCATCTGCCCATAGCCACCGATGAAAAGGCCACCGGCCCGAAGCTCATAGAGGAGGTTGAACGGCACCTGTTCCGAAAAGGCGTCACAGAGAACAAGACCGTCGTCCTTCTCATTGACGAGGCCCAGATCGTGCCCGATCACGTGTTCGAGGTCCTGCGGATCCTGCTCAACTACGAGACAAACGAGTATAAGATCCTCCAACTTGTGCTGGTGGGCCAACTTGAACTGCTCGACCGCCTGCGGCAGAAGAAGAACTTTTGGGATAGGATTGCGCTCCGGTACGTGCTCAATCCTCTGGACAGGGATGATCTCGTGCGTGCGGTTGAATTTCGGTTGACACAGGCTGGCTGTCATGACATCAATAGACTTTTCACCGCTGAAGCGATGGAGATGATTTTTAACTACACGCAGGGTTATCCCAGACGGTTTACCCTGATGTGTCATAACGCGCTTGCAAGCCTGGTTATGTACGACAAACAGATCGTGGATGCCGAGATAATCAGGTACGTAATAGACCAGGACACGGTGTCCGCTGCCGCAGGGGAGTGAGAATGGCGACGCCTTCCGACGAAAATCTCTCTCCGGAAGAGAAACTGCTCAAGGTTATCCAGCAGGGTAAGCCCGGCCCGCAGCCTTCCCCTCCCAGGAAGGCCAGTGCGACGGAGTGGTCGCCGTCTGCCTCTGCCGCAAAGCGCGCAGCCCCTGCGGCGCCAGACGCCGCACCGGGGGCAGGAGCGCCATCCCGCGGCACTGCCGGGATAGCTGAACCCGCCCAGGCGGTGGCGGCCACCGCATCTGTCCCCGCATTCAAGTCACCGCCCGCCACCGGGCACGCCAAGGCGGAATCCGCCCACGCCCACACCAGCGCCACCGCAGAACCGCCCCGTCCGGCTCCCGGCACGGTCAAGGGGGTTGCCGCGCCCAAGCCGGCCGCTCCTGTTCCGGCGGCGGAGAAGAAACTTGCGCTGCAGGCCAAGGCGGCGGAACCAAAGGCGGAACCAAAGGCGGAACCTGTGCCGCGTGCTATTGCGGAAGCGCCGGCAACCGGCGGGAGACAAGGCAGCAGGCAGGGCGGGGTGACCCCCTTGCGGATCGTCAACCGGGGCATTGCTGCTGCTGCTGCTGTGCTCTTTGTCGCCGTGGTGCTGGAGCTTACCGCAGCCAAGCCGGTACTGCCGAAACCGCCGGAAAACACCGGGTCCCCGGTGGTGTTTCCCGGTGCCATAGTGCCGCCCCATGATGAGGCAAGCTACATCGATCCGACACTCCGCAATGTCTGGGTTATGGGTGCGGCGGAACGCAGTGGAACAATCGGGCCGGCGCTCCCGCCGAAGTTCGAACAGGTGATGCGCTACGTGGCCGAGAACATAAGGCTCGAGGGCATTGGTCCAGGCGACGGCGAGGATGGATTCGCCGCCATCACCGAAAAAGGTGCAACCCGCTACCTGCGCAAGGGCGCTGTGCTTACCGTCGCTGTTGACGGCGGCACCGAGAAGATAACACTCGACAGGATAACAAGAAACGAGGCGATCTTCACCTGCGGCGACCGGCAGATAGCGATCAAAGGGACAAAGTAGGGGCGGCGCGGGGAATTTGCAGTGCTTGGACTGTGACAGGAACCCATCAAGAAGAGCGGGGTTCCGCCAGGGCAGGGGGGTATGGACCCGGCCCGGGCGGGGAGTCGCTCAGGAGAAAGACGAAAGTGAATAGAAACTCATCCATGACGCCCGGGGCAGGGCTGTCACTGCTCCTGACAGGTATGATGTTGGCCGTTTGCCCTGGCTGGGCTTTTGCGCAGGACGAGGCTGCGCCCGCAGCCGCCGCGCAGCCGAAATCAGCAATGTCGTCGACGAGGGTCCTGGCGGAGTGTGTCGATATCCCGGGCCTGGCGAAGAATTTCAACTATCTCACCGACGGCATGGACGTCGTCAAGTTCATCAACATGCTGGCCGATCCGGACGTTGGCGGCGACCTCAACCTGGTGATCTCGACCAGGGTCAGCGGGACCGTGAGGCTGACGCTGAAGGGTGTCACAGTTGCCGACGCGCTTGAACTCGTCCTGGCCGACTGCAGGCTGGCCTACGAGGTCAGGGGCAGCGGCCCCCGCAGCGTCATCAAGGTGATGACGGACGAGGAATACAAGGCCGACCACGGCGTGAGTTTCTACGAGCAGCGGCAGGTCAAGGTGATGGATCTCAGGAATACGAAGCCGAGCCGCGTGCAGGCTTCCCTGACTGAGATCAGGAGCGGCATCGGCAAGATCATCGCCGACGACGCATCCGGTACGCTGGTCCTCATCGATACCCCCGCCAAGATTAGTGAGATGGTGGCCATGGTGGACAAGGCAGAGCGCGACATGCCGCTCCTGACCGTGACGCAGGTCTTCCGCCTGCAATACGCCGACCTCGCCGAACTGACCAGGGTGGTGACGGAGAGCCTTACGAAGGATATCGGCAAGATAACCACCAACACGAAGACCAAGAGCATCATTGTCACGGACCTTGCCGGTAACATGGTGAAGATCGCAGGGATGGTCGAGGCGTTCGACCGCAAGCCGAAGGAAGTGGCGATCGAGGCGCAGATCGTCGAGGTGGATCTCAGCGACGAGTTCAGCATGGGGGTGAACTGGAAACACCTGTTCAAGGGGATCAGCCCGAGGTTCAACCTGCAGTCCGGCGCCCCGCTTTCCGCGGGTGTGTCGCCCTCGCTGCGGTACGACACGATCATAAGCGGCGGCGGTGAGCTGTCGCTGGTGATTGATGCGCTGAAGACGATCGGTACCACGAAGGTGATCTCAAAGCCGCAGATATCGGTCAGGGACGGCGAACCGGCCATGCTCAAGGTCGTGAAACAGCAGCCGTGGAAGAAGGTGGCGTACGAGAGCGGCACCACGAACATTGTCGGTGTGAACTACGAGTTCATAGAGATCGGCACGACACTCGATGTCACACCGATCATCAACGACCAGGGATTCATTACCGTCAGCATCAAGCCCACAATCAGCACGCTCGACGGCTGGTACGATGCCGCTCCCGGCAGCGAGGGAGTTGTTGGTATCCCGGTCGTGAAGAAGTCCGAGGCTTCGACCAGCGTTACGGTAAAGGATGGCGTGACGATCATCATCGGCGGCATGATCAAGACGGAGAAGCGGGTCAGCCGGCTCGGGATTCCGATCCTTGGCAGTATTCCGATCCTCGGCCACTTGTTCAGGTCGGATTCGGTTAAGAGCGTGAAGACCGAGACGATCGTCTTCCTGACGCCCAGGATCATCACCGGGGAGGAGCCGTTCCTGCAGATGCCTGACGAGGTCAAGGGCCTGCGGGTGACCAGCAACGGCGAAGTTGACCTCGCCGAGGCGCCTGCCGCGGCCGGGACGAACGGAGCGGCCGTGAAGGAGAGGCAGTAGGAGAAGAAAGACTGCCGTGTGGCTCCGGCCTCTGGCGTGGCGATGGAGCGTGCTGCGCACGTAGAAGCAGAAGATTGTAGAACGTGGCGCGTCGGCAACGGCATGTAGCTGCGAACGTAAGCGAGCGGCAGCAGCGTACGGTACCGGGCGTTGCTTGTGGACCAAATCGGGATGTGGGATCAACTGGGATTGTGACAACGAGGTGCTCTATGGTCAATGGTCTAAAGTCGATGGTCTGTGGTCTTCTTCTGCCCTGTGCGCTTCTTTCGGTTTGCCTGCCAGCAATGGCGGGGGAGGATGAGGCGGCCGGATCCGATCAGTACCAGTGGCAGATGGAGGGCGATGCAGGTGCTGCCGCCCAGCCGGCCACAGAGGGCGTCAGCGTCGAGGCGTACGACAAGGTCGTGAAGGAGAACCAGTCGCTGCGCAAGACCAGCGGCGAACTCGCGGCCCGGATGCAGGCGCTGGAGTCGGCCCGGAAATCTGCGGCCGTGAAGGATGGCGGTGCCGATCTGGCGACAACGCTCGAGGAGAACCTGACGCTGCAGGAGAAGAACCGGTCGCTCCAGGCCGAGGCGGCGAAGCTGCGGATCGAGGTCGACCGCCTGCGCGCCCGCGACGCCGGTGCGAAGTCGGGCGCTGGAGTGTCGGAGAAGTCGGACCTCTTCAAGCGGCTCCAGGAGGAGAATGCCACCCTTCAGCGCGAAGTGCAGAAGTACCGGGAGACGGTCCAGCAGACGACCGAGCAGGGTAGCAGGTCGGCCACCGAGGGGACCCAGGCCAAGCAGCGGCTGGCGAAGCTGGAGGAGGAGAACTCGTGGCTCCGGAAAGCTGTGCTGAAGCTGGATAAGCAGGTGCAGGAGGCTGCGGGGCTCCAGAACAAGATTGATTCGATCCGGGCGCAGCTTACCGAGAAGGACCAGCTCATCGCCGGCCTTGAGCGCGAACGTGACAGGCGGTCGGCGGTCCGCAACAATGTCGAGAAGGCCGTCAGGGAGATTGAGTCGTTCAGGAGCGAGCAGAGCAATCTCCTGTTCAATCTGGGTGTGATGTACACCAAGGCGGGCCTGTACCGGGAGGCGGTTGACGCGTTCCGGCAGGTGTTGAAGGCCCAGCCTGATGCCACGGATGCGCACTTCAACCTCGGCGTGATATACCAGAGACATCTGTCGGACGGGAAGCGGGCGCAGCAGCACTACAGGAAGTTCCTCGAGCTTGATCCCCTCAATGTCGATGCCGGCCGGGTCAAACTCTGGCTCCTTGAGCTCGAGATCAGCGGGTGATCAGGAGTCGTAGAATGTGGGACGTGGAAGGTAGGATGTGTAGACCTGATCTAAAGCCGATACTGTCCAGACCTTCAGCAACCTAGTCCCTGTCCTGCTCCGCACCCTAATCGTTTCCCCTTATCGTGCACCTTTATCGTTTTCCCGGTTGTCGATTAGGGTGAGCGATTAGGGTGAGCGATCCGCAAACTACCTTGGAGACCGAAGGCAATCCAGCAACTGCCCCTTGGTCCTCCTACGATGATTCTCGCTCTATGTTGTGTGTTCAGGAATGGATGCCGATGAGAGACACTATTGTCTTGTAGTGGCGGTGTGCAAGAGATAGTATCTTGACCGTATGAAAGCGATTCTTACCCAATTGATGTCGGACTTCCACGAACGGACGCTACCCGAACTGACAGAACGGCAAGTCCCCTTGCCGGCCCTGCCGGGCAAGGCAACAGCGGTGATCGGGATGCGCCGGACCGGCAAGACATGGTTCTGCTTCCAGCGCATGAAGGCGCTGGAGGCAAATGGCGTTGGCCGGGATAGAATGTTGTATCTCAATTTCGAGGATGACCGGCTACTCGGTTTCAGCGTCAGGGATTTCCAGTCGATCCTCGATGTCTACTACGGCCGCTTCCCCCACAACCGCGACACCACGTGTTTCTTCTTCCTGGATGAGATACAGGGTGTCGCGGGCTGGGAAAGCTTTGTACGCAGGCTCATCGACACGGAACAGATTGAGATAGTGCTTACCGGTTCGTCGTCGAAGCTGCTGAGCAGTGAAATTGCATCAAGCCTGCGCGGCAGGGCGGTGACCGTTGAGATGTTTCCGTTCAGCTTCACCGAGTTCCTGAAGTATCATGGCGTTGTCGCCGGGGTTCCAGGGACCTTCAGTAGTCGGACCAGCTCCCTGTTGCGCAAGGCGGCAGCTGACTACATGGAGACGGGGGGGTTCCCGGAGGTGCAGCGGCTCGACGCCGGAATGCGCACGGAGATCCTGCAGGGATACATCGATTCAGTCCTCCTGAAGGATGTTGTCGAACGGCACAAGGTTCGGGATGTCCTGTCCCTGAAATACCTTGTGCGACAGGTGCTGAGTACGCCGGGCATGATCTTCAGCGTGAACAAGTTCCACAACACCCTGCAAAGCATGGGCGTGGCTTGTGCGAAGAACAGCCTGCACGAGTATCTTGAATACCTTAAGGATGCCTACCTGCTGTTCAGGGTTCCCCTCCACACCCGTTCGGAACGTCAGCGCCAGGTTGTGCCTCCAAAGCTATATGCGGCAGATACCGGCCTGCTCCATGCCATGACGTATCGTCATTCAGCCGACCGTGGCCCGCTCCTTGAGACAATGGTCTTTCTTCACCTCCGCCGCGCTGGTTACGAACTGGAGTTCGTGCGGACCGCGAAAGGTCACGAGGTTGACTTCCTGGCCAGGCATCCTGTCAGCAGGGATGTGAAGCTGATCCAGGTGTGCCACGATGTGACCGGGGAAGGGGTGCTGGACCGCGAACTCCGGGCACTGAAGGCCGGCCGGGCTGAACTGCGTGTGGAAAATGCGTTCATCGTAAGCTGGGATGACGAGATGATCCTTCCAGGCGGATTGGAAGTTGTCCCGGTCTGGAAGTTCCTGCTGCAGTGACGCAGGCGAGTGTTCCCTATCTTCGCTTCCGTATGCTGGCAAGGCAAGGGACTGATTAGGATCAGGATTAGGATTGGGAAGTTCGTAATCCTAATCTTGATCTCCGATCTCCCCCTGTCCAGCTCCATACCCCTAATCGTTTCCCCTATTCGTGCACCTTTATCGTTTTCCTGGCTATCGATTAGTGTAAACGATCCGCAACCGCCCTTTGAGTCCGAAGACAACCTGGTTGCACTGGAGCCGGGGTGCCCACACCCCGGCGCTACGAACAGGCACTCGACTCGGCGCCGGGGTGAGGGCACCCCGGCTCCAGCGGAACGGACCTTGACTACACACGGCTCGGCACAGCCTCGCCCTCCAGGTGAAATGATCAAGGGCGCCTTGATTGGGCCATGGCCATTCACTCCTCACAATTCACAACTCCTCCGGTCTTTTCCGAACTCCGTGCCTCCGTGCTCTCCGTGGTAGATCCGACTCCGGTTCTGAAAATCATGTTCGCGCCACGGAGTGGCGCTCCTACATGTGGTTTGGCGCTGCGGTGTGCTCAATGCGATTCCATGGGTTTGCCTGAGTCATGTAGGAGCCCCACACCGTGGGGCGAATGCGCCAGAGACCAGAGAGACCTGGCCAGGCCTTCATCGCCCTAGCAACTCCTTCCTTTGCGCTCTTGGCGTCTTTGCGCGAGATCCTTCCGATCTTCCTCTGAAACTCAGGTTTCAGGTCTCCGCCCTCAGCCCTGTCCCCAGGCACCTTCCACCCTCCCTCCGCGCCCTCTGCGCGAGATAATCCTAGTCTGCTATCATGATGTTCTTTCGACCCCGACTTGTCACGCCGTAGCCGCTCTGGGCGAAGGCGGAAACTCAGGTTTCAGGTTTCCTCCCTCATCCCTTCCTCAGCCTGCTTTCTTATCTTCTTGTTCTCCGGCGGCTATGGGCTAGAGTCTCCGGTATGCGCCCGCGACTTTTACTCTATGTGATCGCGCTTGTTGTCCTGCCGACCGCGGTGCTGAGCATGCTGGCGGCAATGGCTGTCAGGGATCGCGAGCAGAACATGCAGCGACGCCTTGAGACCGCGGCCGAACGGACCGTCAGGGGGGTCTCGCAGACACTCATGGCGCGGCTGGTGGCCGCACACTCGGAGGTGTTGCAGGCCGGTGCCGAGGCCCAGTCCCTTCAGGATCTCCTCAGCCATCTGGCCACTGCCGGCGCCGCGCGTGCCGCCTTCCAGCCTGTCGGCCAACCATACATCATCCGGCTGCCAAATGCGTTTCTCTATCCCCAGGGGATCAGTGCCGGGAGCCGGCCGACCGCCGCCGAGGATGAATCGCTCATGGCGGCAATACGCGCCATACGCGACGACAGCGGCGGCGCGGAGAAGGCCGTGAGGGAGTATGAGAAGATCCTCGCCGTTCGGGGGATAACGTTCCCCGCACTTGCGGAGGCGACACTCGGCGCCGGCCGCTGCTACCGCGACCTCGGTGAGTTCAAGCTGGCCGCGGGCGCCTTCCGCCAGGTGGCCGGCTATCCCGGCGGGCAGGATGACGTTGTCCAACGGGCTCGCGATGCCGATGGCAACGTGTACAGCATGATGGCCATGAAGGAACTGACCGGAACCTACAGGCTCGCAGCGGAGCGCGACCTGCCTGAGACCCGTGGCCGGTGGCGACGGCTGGCCGTGGAAAGTGAGGTCGAGCTCCTCGAACGCCTGGTGCTTCTCTATTGCGACATCAGCGCTGGCCAGCGGGAGGCAACCAGGAGCGCGCTGCAAGGCATCCTCAACGCGGAACCACCGGCGACAGCCACGGGCCAGGCTGCCGCCGGTGCAGGCCGGCAGAAGGCAACGGATGCCGTGCCGAGCTATGAACACAAGGCGCGGGCCCGCACCGGTGAATTGCAGAGCCTGCTGCGCGAGCAGGAGCGCAACCTCGAGTTTCTGGCCGCCGACGGCGGCGCCGTGATGGATGCAGTGACGGGCGAGATCGGGAACAACGGAATCCCGGCCCGGATGACATGGCTCGTGATCCGCGGCACGCCCTTCACGTTCGGAGCGCGTGACGGGATTGCAGGCAGCATGGTCGGTGGCTTCAAGGTGGACATGGCCGGCCTGGAGGCCTTCCTGCGGAATCTGTCGGAGCGGATAGCGTCCGAGCACGGGGTGGTGGTCCGGATCGAGCGCGCCGGTCCGGCTGGCGGCGGCCCAGCCCGGATGGATGGCTTCCTCACGGCCGTAACCCTTGAATGGCCGTTCAACGGAATGACATTGAGCGCCTACGCAGCGGACCCGGGGGTGCTCAAGAGGAATACGGCGCTCTGGTTGATGCTGCAGGAGTGGGGGATAGCGATGCTGGCCCTGGGTGTGCTTGCCGGTGCCTGGGTGGTGTTCAGGCATGCCGCCGCCGAGACGCGGCGGCTGAAGGAGCGAGGCGATTACATTGCCGGTGTCTCCCACGACCTGCGCACGCCGCTGGCGTCCATGCGGATGCTTGCAGAGAGCCTCTACCTGGGGAGGGTGGAGGATCCAGCCAGGCAGAAGCAGTTCCTTGAGACGATCATCGGGGAGTCAAGGCGGCTGGGCCACCTGGTCGAGCGTGTGCTGTTCTTTGTGCGCTTCGGCGAAAATGCACTGGCCTACCAGTTGCGCAAGACGGACATCGGCGAGGTTGTGAGGCAGGCCGTCGATGCATTCACGGGCAGCCTCGCGTTAGAGACGGACAAGCCGCAGGATATGATCAGACTCGATATCGAGCCTGATCTGCCGCCGGTCATGGCCGACCCTGTGGCCGTCAGTCAGGTCGTCCTGAACCTCCTCGACAACGCCGTGAAGTACTCGCGCAAGGCGGGTCCGCCCGTTGTCGTCGGAGCTGGCGGCGAACGCAGCGCGCATGGTGAAGCCGGCGACGCACTGGAGCCGGGGTGCCCTCACCCCGGCCGCCCAGTAGCAGCCGGTGGCGTGTCTCCCCGAATCGATGTCCGGCTTGCGCGCGAAGGAGACGGCGGAATTCAGCTCTCGGTTCAGGACGACGGGCCGGGGATGGACAAGCGGGAGTTGAGGAAGATCTTCCGGAAGTTCTACAGGGTTCCAGGTGGCGGGAAAGATGCTGCGCCGGGAACTGGGCTGGGGCTGGCGCTGTGTCGGCACATTGTCCTTGGCCACGGCGGCCGGATCGTCGCGGAGAGCGAGCCCGGGAAGGGGAGCGTCTTCCGGGTGTATCTGCCGAGATTGTAGAACGTGGAGTGTGGAGTGTAGAGTGTCAGAGGGCTATGACCTGATTGTCCTACTTTCCACAATCTTCCTTTGCGATCTTAGCGGCTTTGCGCGAAACATTTCCTTCTTTGCTTCCTTCGCTACCTTCGTGTGCAAGACATAGCTCGTTCCAGAACTGGCACTCTTCCTCGCTATTCCGCTGGAGCCTTGGC
>JBAXKQ010000095.1:0-12359 GCA_037135275.1 bacterium | reverse complement strand
TATCCGCCAGCTCAACATACATTCCCTGTGTGCCAGTGAACTGCTCTGCGACAAAGAACGGCTGTGAGAGCATCTTCTGGACTTTCCTCGCCCGCTCAACGGTGAGGCGATCCTCAGCCGACAGTTCATCCATGCCCAGAATGGCGATGATGTCCTGCAGTTCCTTGTAGCGCTGCAGGATCTCCTGCACACCGCGCGCCACCTCATAGTGCTCCCTTCCAACAATCTCCGGCGTCAGCATGCTTGATGACGACGTCAGCGGATCAACCGCCGGGTAGATGCCGAGCTCCATGATCTGCCTGGAAAGCTCTGTCGTTGCGTCAAGGTGTGCAAACGTTGTTGCCGGCGCCGGGTCTGTATAGTCGTCAGCAGGAACGTAGATCGCCTGGATCGATGTGATTGAACCGTTCTTTGTCGACGTGATCCGTTCCTGGAGTTCGCCCATGTCTGTGCCGAGCGTTGGTTGGTAGCCCACGGCCGAAGGGATTCGTCCGAGCAGTGCGGAGACCTCCGAGCCTGCCTGCGTGAACCGGAATATGTTATCGATGAACAGCAGCACGTCCTGCCTGAGCTCCTCACGGAAGAACTCAGCAACCGTCAGGGCTGAAAGGGCTACGCGCGCACGCGCGCCAGGCGGCTCATTCATCTGGCCGAACACCATTACAGTTTTGTCGATGACGCCCGACTCACGCATTTCGCGGTAGAGCGCAGTTCCCTCGCGGGTTCGCTCCCCCACCCCCGCGAACACGGAATACCCACCGTGCTCGGTGGCGATGTTGCGGATCATCTCCTGTATGAGAACAGTCTTACCCACGCCCGCGCCGCCGAACAAACCGATCTTGCCACCCTTCCTGTACGGTGCAAGCAGATCGATCACCTTGATTCCAGTCACAAGCAGTTCGTCGTTGGTATCCTGCTGATCCAGCCTCGGAGACGCGCAGTGAATAGGCATCAGTTTGTCATGCTCAACATCACCGCGGCCGTCGATGGCTTCGCCCAGGAGATTCAGAACCCTACCGAGCGTCCCCTTGCCTACCGGCATCTTCATGCAGTCGCCGGTATCCTCAACCACGGCTCCGCGGGCCATTCCGTCGGTGTTGTCCATTGCGATAGCGCGAACTGTGTTATTGCCGAGGTGCTGTGCGACCTCGAGAGTGAGATTGCCTTTCCTGTCGCTGATGGAAGGATTCGATGCCAGCAATGCGTTGTATATCTGAGGCAGATTTCCTTCCGGGAACTCCACATCAATGACCGCACCAAGAACCTGCGATACGCGACCGATATTCATTCGTCCCTCATTTCATTGCCTCTGCCCCGGCAACAATCTCCATCAACTCGCCGGTGATGGCCGCCTGCCTGGCCTGGTTTCTAAGAATCGTGTAGTTAGTGATCATCTTGTCGGCATTGGACGTTGCGCTCTCCATGCTGACCATCCGCGCACTGTGTTCCGAGAGCATGCTCGTCAGCAGGATGGTGTAGAGCTTCAGGTCAACCATCTGCCGTACCAGTACCCGCCACAGTTCCTCGCGCCCGGGGTCAAGTATCGGCTCAGTAACACCGTCGGCAGAGCCGCTCACCACATCCTTCTTCTCCACGGGAAGGAACTTCTCGACCACTGGAGTCCTCGACACCACGCTCTTGAAAGAATTGTACGCTACATAGACCTCGTCGTATTGACCCGACGTAAACGACTCCTGCAGTTCCCCGCTCACCCCCATGATGGTGGCAAACGACGGGCGTGACATTACGCCGTCGTAGGATTTAATGACACTGCCAAGCCGGCGGAAGTAGACCAACCCGCGGCGGCCGCAGAAGCTGAGCTCGATACGATCGTACCCGGCCTTGTTCTTCTCAATCCACTGGGAAACGGCCCGGTTGACATTGTTGTTGAACGAACCGCAAAGCCCCCTGTCAGAGGTGACAACAAGAATGAGCGCCGTCCTGGCCGGCAACCGCGCATCCATCAGCAGATGGCCCGGTGGATCCCCACCCGATGCCCGCACCACCATCTTTCCGAGCGGCTCTGCGTACTCCAGCGCCCTCTGCCTGACTTCCTGCGCCCTGCGAAGCTTTGTGGCCGAGACCATCTTCATGGTCCGCGTCATCTTGCGCGTGCTCTTCAGCCGGCCTATCTTTGTACCGTATTCCTTGACCGTCAGCATGAAATCACTTCCGTGGATCCGCCTGCCCCTTCGCCCTGGCGATGACCTTCTCGAGCAGGCGCTTGACCTCGTCGGTCAATGCCTTGTGCTCGGCAAACAACTTCAGATAGTCCTGGTGCTCAGTGTCTATGACTTCAACCAGGCGCGCCTCGAAAGCAGCAATACTTTCAGGGCTCAGGTCGTCCATCTGACCGTTGACACCCGCATAGATCACGGCAACCTGCTTTGCCACCGCCAGCGGCGAATGAATGCCCTGCTTCATGACCTGCATAAGCCTGTGCCCGCGATCCAGCTGCCTCTTCGTCGACGCATCCAGGTCGGCGGCAAACTGTGAAAACGCCGCCAGCTCACGGTACTGGGCGAGCTCAAGGCGCAGGGATCCAGCCGCCTTCTTCATGGCCTTCACCTGAGCGTCGCCACCCACTCGGGACACCGATACGCCTGGGTTCATGGCGGGACGCTGCCCCGCGTTGAAGAGATCCGTCTCAAGGTATATCTGGCCATCGGTAATTGACACGATGTTCGTCGGGATATATGCCGCAATATTATTGGCCTGCGTCTCAACTATCGGAAGGGCCGTGAGCGACCCGCCGCCCTTGGCCGCGGACATCTTCGCCGCCCTCTCAAGCAGCCTGCTGTGCAGGTAGAAGATGTCTCCGGGGAACGCCTCGCGGCCCGGCGGCCGCCGAAGCAGCAGAGAGAGCTGCCGATAGGCCTGGGCGTGCTTCGTCAAGTCGTCGAAGATCACAAGCGCGTGCTTGCCATTGTCGCGATAGTACTCAGCCATGGCGCAGGCCGAATACGGCGCAAGGAATTGCATCGGCGCGGGGTCCGCGGCAGTGGCCGCGACAATCGTTGTGTACTTCATGGCGCCGTACTTCCTCAGCGTTTCGTGGATCTGGGCCACCGTGGAACGCTTCTGGCCAATCGCCACGTAGAAGCACGCGACATTCTCGCCGGCCTGATTGATGATCGTATCCACCGCGATCGTCGTCTTGCCGGTCTTGCGGTCGCCGATAATCAACTCACGCTGCCCCCTGCCTATCGGCGTCAGCGCATCGATAGCCTTGATGCCCGTCTGGAGAGGCTCCTTCACATCCTGACGATCAATAATGCCGGGGGCCTTCTTCTCAATCACGCCCCGCTCAGCCGAGACGATCGCCGGGCCGCCGTCAATGGCCTCGCCAAGTGCATCCACAATGCGACCTACGACACCCTCGCCGATCGGCACCGACGCAATCCGGCCGCTCCGCTTGACCGTGTCGCCCTCCTTGACCCCAGTTTCCTCACCGAAAACCGCAATGCCGACGTTGTCATCCTCGAGGTTGAGGACCATCCCGATCGGCCCGCCGGAAAACTCCACCAGTTCCGCCGCCATCACATTGGACAGGCCGCTGGCCCGGGCGATACCATCACCCACGCTGAGAACAGTGCCCACCTCGGACACCTGTGCAGAAAGCGCGAAATCAGAAAGCTGTTTGCGAAGAATCGCCGATATTTCTTCGGGCCTCAGGTCAATTGGCATTAGCCGTTCTCCAGTTTCTTTCTAAGGGCATCCAGAGCTCCCCTGACGCTGTAATCGTACACCATATCGCCAACCTGGAAAGTGAACCCACCGATAAGGTCATGATCGGTGCGGGTGGCCAATCGCATTACGCCCGAAATCCTGCGCCCGATTTCACCCGAAATCAGCTCCAGTTCCCCGCCTTCCACTGGCAGGGCAGATCTCAGGCTGACATCCACCACCCCGGTATTGCGGTCGTGAAGCCCAGCCAGAGCGACACAGATGCAGGGCAACAACGCCATCCGTTTCTTGGACTCGAGAAACATCAGAAAGCGCCACGACAGCTCGTGACTGCCGTTCTTGAACAGACCTTCAAGCGCGCCCATACGCTGCGGCTTCCGTATCGTGTAGTCCGGCAGAAACGCCGACAGTTCCGGCGAGCCATCCAGCCCCGTTCCGATGGATTCCATGTCGCGAAGCACCGTAGCGAGGCAACCCCGGTCCTTTGCCAGACCATAGAGAGCTTCCGCGTACCGCCTTGCTGCCTTTGGAACAATCCTGCTCAACGGTTCAATTCCCCGACACAAGTTGTTTTGTCAGCGCCCGGTTCTTTTCCGAATCCATGTTCTCGCCGACAATCCGCCCCGCAAGCATGATAGCCAGTCCGGAGGTCTCCTCACGCAGAGCCGCCCTAGCGCTGTCCGTGGCGGCAACTATCTCGCGCTTCGCCTCCTCGGTCATGGCAATGGTGCGCTCCTGCGCCCGCTTCTCAACCGCAGTTGCAAGTTCAACGGCAGACTTCCTGGCAGCGGATATGATCGCTTCGCCCTCGGCCTTTGCGTCGGCCATCATCTGCTTCGTCCTAACCTCAACCGCAGCCACATCGGCGCGGGCCTTCTCTGCGTCGCCGAGGGCCTTGCGGATCGACGCCTCGCGATCATCAAGACCTGCCAGAATGGGCTTCCACGCAATTTTGTAGAGAATGAATGCGAGAATACCGAATGTGATCCACGTCATGAGCATCATCGGCCCGGACACCTTGATGTCGCCGGATGCCCCAGCATGCGGCTGCACGCCGGTGTGTGCCACCGTCCCGGTAACGCCCTGCACATCCGGGGATTCAGCGTGCCCCGGCGTCTCCGCCAAGGGCATCGCATGATCCCCCGGTACCGGAGGACCTTCCTCCGCTACACCGTGGGCACTGCCTGGTTCTTCCGCCATGGTCTCACCTCTTAAAAAGAACACACAAGAGGACGACTATTTTCCGAGGAGACAGATCACTGCGCAGAAGAGGGCCACACCTTCGATGAGGGCGGCAGCGATAAGCATGTTCGCCTGAATCTTGCCTGACGCCTCGGGCTGCCTAGCAATACCCTGCATTGCCCCACTGCCCAGTATGCCTATTCCAAGGCCCGCCCCAAGCGCGACAATACCAGCACCAACCGCAGCTATTGATCCGGTCATTCGCATCCCTTTCTTATCGATACTCCAGTAACATAACAGCAACAAGACACAAAGCAGGCACTTGAGTACCAGATGCCCGACTGATCCTCAAGCACTATCCAAGCCACACCAGCAGGCGCGGTCTAGTGTTCCGGGTGGAACCTCTGACCGATGAAAATAGCAGACAACAAAGTAAAGATGTACGCTTGGAGAAAAGCAACAAACAACTCCAGAACATACACAAAGACAGCCAGCGCGATCACCGGCAGGGCGTAAACTCCGAAGATCATCACCATGCCGATGAGCAGGAACAGGACCATATGCCCGGAGAACATGTTTGCAAAGAGACGAATCATCAGCGCACCCGTCTTTATGAGAAGGCCTATGACCTCCAGCGGGAAGAGCATGATCTGCATTGGCACCGGAATACCCCCGGGAACAAGCCCCTTTATGAACCCCAGAACGCCCACCTTTATGATGGCCCCGAACACCATGAAACAGAACGTCACCATGGCTAGCGCGGCAGTCACACTGATGTTGCCGGTTGCCGACGCAAAGCCAGGCACGAGCCCTATCATGTTGAGCGTCAGGATGAAGAAGAAAAAGCTGCAGAACAGAGGAGCCAGTCTCCGGCCATCTTTCTCCCCCAGATACCGCACGGAGATCTCGTCCCTGACAAACACCACGAACAACTCGAGAAGATTCGTAATGCCGGTCGGCACCGCGGCCTTTTTCCTGTAGAGAACCCCGAACAACAGCAGCAGGATCCCCGATCCCACCAGCAGCATGAGCGCATGAATACTTATCGGCAACTCAATCTCAAGGTATGGCAGCGTGAGTATGTTCGAATTCTGAACGTGGTGCAGCGTGAAAGCCTGCACTGCGTCGATTCTTGCCTGCAATTGCGCTGCAGCAGCAACAATACTGTTCGTCTCCATTACTTCCCAGCTCCCGGCCTGTCACCACATGCCCCACCAGGACGCCCGCCGGTGCCCGTCAGCCCGGCCAGGTAGAGAGTCCATACCTCATGGACCATCGCGGCAAGATATCCAATCACAAGCGCCATTGCAAATGAAACTCGGCCTTCGCCACCGAGGACAAAGAAGACAATCGCGAGCCCGGCGACCAGAAGAAATCGCACACCCTTCCCCAGCATGCCGTACAGGAAGAAGCTCCTCGAATCCGCGCCAACGGAACGCAGATCCAGCAAGAGCCCTGCAGCGCTGCTGGACACTGCGACGACCCAGCCGCAGAAGAGGCCATTCACATCAATCCTGCCCAACGCCAAGTACGTGACAGCAAACGACAGGACCAACGACAGAAGCGACACCGCTGCCAGGCCAGGCCAGTTGACGCGCATCACGACTTCCTTTCGCCGGTGGAGCCGGATGTCTCGGCGCCCGTATTGCGGTTCAGCATTCGAACCACCTTCCAAACCTCGTAGGCGCCGTAGGCAAGTCCGGCGAGCATGCCGGCAAGAGTCCACAAGCCGGCGCCTTCCGCGCCACCCCTCTTGTCGAACCAGTACCCTATCAGAGTGAACACTGCCATGCCGGCCGCAAGATTGGTTCCCAGCGACAACGCGCGAGCCAGCCCCAAGGATGCCTCGGCGGCCGCGCCATTTCCAGCGGATCTACTCTTCCGACCCATAGACTCACGTCACATCCACTTCTTGCGCCGGAGGATCAGGTACACAACCAGCGTGAAGAATCCTGTTATCCCGAATACCCACGCATAGGACTTCTCGCACGACCACGTCATTGGCGGGAAGTGAGCGATGTTCATGCCATAGAAGCTCGTGATCACAAGAATGGGCACGGAAAGGGTGGCCAGAACCGTCAACACCTTGATCACCCCGTTCATACTCACCTGCTGGATATTGAGATGCGCCTGAAGGGTGTTCGTCAGCGAATCGCTGTAGTTATCGGCAAAGTCGGTTATCCTGACGAGTTGATCCATCAAGTCGCGGTAGTACGGCAGAAGGTGCGTTCGCACAATCTTGAACTCACCGTGGGCCAGCCTGCTGATTACATCGCGCTGCGGCATGATGATCTGCCTCAGGTGCTGAACCTCAGATTTCAGCCGCAGTATCTCGTCCACGATATTCACGGCCTTTCCAGCCAGCACAAGCTCCTCGATGCGAGCCGTCTCGCCTGCAAGGTTGTCGAGCGCCGGCTGATAATTCTCCAGCAGATAGTTTAGTATCGTGTAGGCCAGGCGGTCAGACGCCTTTGCCACCAGTGGTGCATTCCTATGCACGCGATCGACCGTCGAGCTTATCGATCGCAGCGGCTCGTCGTGATATGTAACAAGGAAGTTCTTGCCGACAAACATATTCAGTTCGGTTGTGCAGAACTTCCCGACGGCAAAATCAACCGCGTGAATCACCATGAAGATGTAGGTCTCATATTCGTCGATCTTGGGTCGCGCACTTTCATTAACGCAGTCGTCTATTGACAGCGGATGAAAGGCGAAGACATCCTCCAGAAGGGCCTTCGTTTCACCAGCGTCCGGCGCTTCCAAGTCCACCCAGATATCGACATCCGGCTCGTGCAAGAACTGCCTCAGGATATCCGTCGTGACATTCTCGCTGAGCAGCTTGCCCTGGCTGAAAACAAATGAACGAATCATAATTCACCGTGCCCTTTCCACCGTGGCCTTCACACTCGCACCTGGCGGCTGGCTTTTCAAGGCCAAAAGGCCCGGACGTCCCACTCGCCGGTGATCATCCTTCGCCGCCATCGGTCAGCGCCCGAGGAGCCGGCGGCATTCCTGCCGACTCGTCGTCACCCCCGCTTCACCATCACCCTCTTGCAGTACCTGTGCACCGGGCATCCCTGACACTTTGGATTCACCGGCAGGCAGACGGTCTGGCCGAATGACACAAGATAAGAATTCCATGTCTTCCAATACGTTACGGGAAGGATCCGTCTCAGCTCCATTTCAGTATCAAAAGGTGTCGCCGTCCTCACCAGGCCGAACCGGTTGCATATCCTGTGCACGTGTACATCAACACAAACCGCCGGTTTGTCAAATCCAACCGCTACCACAAGATTTGCCGTCTTCCTGCCAACTCCGGGCAACCTGCACAACTCCTCAACCGTATCAGGAATCACCCCATGGAATTCCGCATCAAGCACATCCGGAAGCCGCTTCAAGTGCTGTGCCTTGGTGTGGTAGAAGCCGACCGGAAATATGAGGCGCTCAAGCTGTTTCACCGGAATCCTGCGAAGATCAGCAGGACTGTTGACAACTTTGAACAGTCGCGTCGCCGCCCCGGCTGTTGTCTGGTCCTTTGTCCGGGCACTCAATATCGTCGCCACCAGCACCTTGAACACGGAGCCGGTCTGGATCTTGATGAACTCAACAATCGGCGCATTATGGCGCGCGTATTCAGCCTTCAACAGGCGAAACACCTGTCCAAGTGATCTTCCTGTCATAATGCCCCTCCCGCCAACCTCACGTGGCGGCGGCAGCTGCGTTTGCCCGCCTGCGCCGGTACAGCTCCGCCCGGCTGCGGCTCCCGCCTTCACCAAGAACATAGCATGCGGGTGCCCTGATGCTCGTAAGAACCTCGTACGGAATAGTCCCGCACCATCTGGCCACCTCGTCCGCCCAGATCTCATCATTCCCCTGGGCGCCCAGCAGAACAACCTCGTCGCCCCGTCTTGCGCCTGCCCCAGGCCCGAGATCGACGGTGACAAGATTCATTGACACCCGCCCCACAACAGGAACACGCCGACCGCCGAAAAGAACCTGGGCCTTGTTTCCAAGGTGCCTGCTGTAGCCGTCGGAATACCCTGCATCAATCGTCGCAATGGTCGTCTCGTGTCCGGCGACATATGTGCTGCCGTATCCTACTTTGAAGCCAGCCTCGACATCTTTGACCTGCGCAATGACAGATTTCCATTGCAGGAACGGCCGCGTGGCAATTCTTCTCGCGGCGCCATGCGGACCATACCCGTACAACTCGATTCCGCAGCGCACTCCTTCGTAGTCGCACGCAGGGAGGCTGTGAAATCCCCCGCTGTTGGAGACATGACGCATCCCAAACGCAATCCCTCTCCGCTTGCATTCCTCGACAACGGCCCGGAATCTCTGGATCTGGAGAAGCGAGTAGTCAGTTTCCGGCTCATCTGAAGCTGCGAGATGCGTGCAAATTCCTGTCAACGCAAGGCCTCTGGCGGCGGCCAGGGATACTACTGTCGCAGCGGCCCGTTCCCAGTGAATCCCGAGCCGCCCCATTCCCGTGTCAGTCTTGACGTGACACTTCAGGACTACCCCCGCCGCGGCAGCAGCCGAGGCCAGTTCCAATCCATGTTCTTCATCGGCGACCAGCGGCGTTATGCCCCTTGCCGCGGCTTCCGCAACCGCATCCCGCTGCATCACGCCAAGGACAAGGACGTTGACACCCGGAAAGTTGTCCGTCAGGCGAATTGCCTCTTCAGTGTGGGCTACAGCGAACCACTTCACACCGTTCCCGATGGCGCACCGGGTCACGGGGATCATGCCATGACCGTAGGCTTCCGACTTGACGACGAATATGAGCTCAGTACCCGCACACAGTGCGGCCCTCATTCTGCCTATGTTGTCGCCAAGTACAGCCAGATCCAGTTCTATCCAGGTATTCTCCATACTCAACCATCCGACCTGATCACGGGCAAACCCCACTCCTCGAGACATCCAACAATGAACTCCATACTCTGCCTGTGGCCTTCCTTAGGATGGTCCGAGACTTTGATAGGTGGCCCGAAGCGGAACTTGATAGGTCGACTCGGGTAGACTCTGCCAAAATCCTTGTGAATCCTGCCGGACGCGAGAAAATCAGTCTTGACCGCCAGAGGAATGATAGGAACCCCTGCCTTTGCCGCCAGCTTGACACCCATGCTGTTGAACTTGGCCATGTCGAACACAGGACTGCGCGTAGCCTGCGGGAATATGACTACCGAAACGCCCTCCTTCAACCGCTCCGCCCCTCCATTCAAAACCGTCTTCAGGTCATCCCTCGCATTGATCCTTCCAACGGTAATTGGATCGATCCCCCTGACGAGATGCCTGAAAACCGGGTAGTGCATGAGGGATTCTTTCAGCACAAATGTAGCCTCACCGAACGGGAGGATCAAACAGGCAACCACGAGGGTTTCTATCGAGCCCATGTGATTGGCGACGAATACCGCGGGCATGCCATCCTTCACATATTGAAGGCCGTCAACCTCGACACTGCCGCCGCAGGCCTCCGCCACGGACAAGATGTCGCGTGAGCACTTTGCGAACTCAGCAGTACCGAATCTTCCCCTGGCCGCATTTCTGGCAACCTCCCTGATAATCAACGATACGCCCAAGTGGTACTTGATTGTCGGCCAGCCAGGTACATGCCGCACACTCCATCCGGGTTTTCCGGGTTTTGTGGAGTAGCGCATATTCATCACCAGCTCCGGCCAGATACCAGCCCTGTCATTTGAATCTCTGAGGTTCATGGCGACGAAGAGTATTGACTCCACACCCCGCAATCAAGAACGAAGCAGGAAATAGCGATTTACCCGTTGACTACTCTTTTCTGTAAGTATATCTTCAGCTCTGACTCAAAAGTACGAAGGCGTTCTTCCCAAAGGAGTGGGTCTCTATGCCCGCTCTTTTTTGTCTGGGGGAGAAGCAGAGGGCCCTGTAGGGCGTAAGATTTTGCCCACGTGGGGAATACGGAGCAGAAAAGCCATGAATGCCGAGCTGACAGCCGTCTTGACATATCTCGAGAAGGAACGCGGTCTCGACCGCGAAACCCTTATCGTTGCCTTGGAGTCCGCACTGCTCACTGCATCCAGGAAAAGCGTTGGTCCGACGAAGGATCTCAGGGTTGAAATTGACAGGAAGACCTGCGATATCAGGGCCATTGCCGCACTGAAGGTCGTGGATGTTGTCACTTCCGTGCACGACGAAGTATCCCTGCAGAATGCTCGCAAGATCAACAAGGACGCAGAGATAGGTGAAATGCTTGATGTCGAGGTGACGCCAAAGAATTTCGGCCGCATAGCTGCGCAGACCGCCAAGCAGGCAATCCTGCAGAAGCTGCGTCAGGCAGAGAAGGATCTCGTCTACGAGGAATACAAGGATAGAATCGGCGACATCATAACCGGATCCGTACACAGGTTCGAACGGAGCGACATAATCGTGGACCTCGGACGGACGAAAGCCCTCCTTCCATCAAAGGAGCGGGTTCCGACGGAGGAATATCAGGTCGGCGACCGTGTCAGGGCCTACGTTCTGGGAGTTGATTCGTCAATGGGCGGGACGACCATAACACTTTCCCGAAGCCACCCGAACTTCGTCAAACGGCTCTTTGAGCTTGAAGTGGCCGAAATATCCGATGGCACCGTGGAGATAAAGGGGATTGCAAGGGAGCCTGGCTACCGCACCAAGGTAGCCGTATCCTCCAACGACGAGAAGGTTGACTCGGTCGGGGCCTGCGTTGGCATGCGCGGGATCCGCGTGAAGAACATCGTGCGCGAGTTGTCTGGCGAGAAGATTGACATAGTGCGGTGGAGCGACGACGTTAAGACCTACGTTACCAACGCTCTCTCTCCCGCAAGGCTTCTCAAGGTCACCATCGATCCGGACTTCCCGAAACTGGTCAACGTCGTGGCTGACGCCGATCAGCTTTCCCTGGCAATCGGAAAGCGTGGCCAGAATGTAAGGCTCACAGCAAAGCTGATAGGATGGAAGATCAACATCCAGCGCGATGAGACAAAGGCTACGTTTGACGAGAAGGTGGCGCATGCGGTTGAGGCCCTGGCAGGCATCAGCGGCATGACCCGGAAAAACGCCGAGAAGCTGGTGCAGGCCGGGTTCCTCACCATTGAAGGCATCCTGGCGGCGGAACCTGCCGACCTGGAGGCAATAGAAGGCTTCGACAAGGACACGGTTGCGGCAATACTCAGTGCCGTGGCCGCCCACCCTTCCGTGCAGTTTGCGGATGCGGAACATGCCTCGGAATCAACAACGACCGCAGCCGACTCGAAGCCGGCAGGTGGCGAGGAACCACAGAAGTAGAATTCGGAAGGGACCAATGAGAGTTCACGAACTTGCAAAAGAACTGGGGCTACCCAGCAAAGATGTAACCGATAGGCTTATCAAGCTCGGAGCCAGCGTCCATAGCCACATGAGTACCGTGGACGACGCAACCGCGGCGAACCTGCGTAAGTCAGTCAAGGGCACATCCGCGGCAAAACCGGCACAAACCCCGGTCCCAGCCGCAG
>JBAXKQ010000094.1:0-12537 GCA_037135275.1 bacterium | reverse complement strand
TGTGAGGCCAGGTTGCGCCATGCACGTGTGCCGATCGTGTCGATCATCGCGACAATGCCGGCCCCGGCGAGGGGCAGGAGCCCGACAATGACGGGCAGACGTAACCTTGCACAGACGAAGAACAGGATGATTCCGGCCATGAATGAGAGTACGTACAGGTTGACCAGCGCCGCGCCGGGCGTCTGGCGTCGAATGGTGACAATCGCACCGAGAAGCCCCAGGGCCGAGAGCGTCCCGAAGGAAATCGGCAAAACGCTCAGTGTGACGGATGACTGCTTCCAGAAGTAGAAGTCCTTCACGTTTGGGATCTCGAAGTCGTTCCAGAACAGGACGAGCTTGCGGACCATCAGCTTCAGCCATTCAATCCTGTTGCCGTTGATATGGGCAAGAGTCGCCCTGTAGCAGACGGCAGAGACGGCAGCCGGTGACACCGTGGGCGCCGGCTGCGTTGCGGATGATCCGTTGCCGGCAGCGCTGTCCATCAGGCGCTCGACAGCCTCAGTTGACGAGGCTTCAACAGCGTCACTGTAGATGCGGCCGGAGGTTCCATAAACCATCCTCGTCGGAGGCGGCATGCCGCTGGCGCCGGCTCCGTTCCCCAGGTAGAAGTTGGCGCCGCCCTGCGACGATATGAGGACAAAGTCACCGGTGGCATAGTAGTTGCGGGCGGATGAAAGTCCTATCACCAGGATCAGCGGCAGGAGAACCAGGCCGGTGCGGACGACACGTTGCCGCCACCCGTTCCTGGCAGGAAGGAAGACAAGCCACAGGATCGCCACCGGGGCAAACACCAGGATGTTCGGCCTGGTAACGGCGGCAAGTCCGAGCGCGAGGCCGCCGGCCAATAGAAGGGGACGGCTGGTTCTTGCCACGCCGAGGACCAGGCCCGCAAGGCTGAACGCGATCAGGAATATGAAGAGCGTTTCCGTGAGAATGGTGCCTTCAAAGAACACCATTGGCGCATAGCAGGCGGCGAGGATCCCTGCTGCAATGCCAGCCCGTCGGCCGAAGGCCTCGGTTGCGACCATGAAGACGAACAGGCATGTAAGCGCGCCCAGCAGGTGCTGAACGACTCGCAGGACGAAGAACCGGTTATCATGGCTGATCGAGTAGACAGCGCCCAGGAAAAGCGGGTAGAGAGGGGCCCGAAAGCAGTCGGTGCCGCGTTCGAAATTCCCGGCCGCGATCTCCTGCCCGCTGGCGTCCAGCGACTGTTCGTCGAGCACGGGCCACGCGAAGAGCGGAGAGGATGAGTTTTCGAAGAGATAAGCCAGGCGGACTACTGCGGCAAGGAAGAAAACGAGCAGGATCAGTTTGACGTTGCCATTCATCAGGGACTCCGACAGCTTCCGCTCAGAATGTGAGTAACAGACCCGAGGTTTCGCCAACCGGGCAATCCACATCCTTCACAGCTTCTCAAACCGCCGGAGGAGCCTCAAGGATGGCATCGTCCTCTGGCTCGACAGTTGTAGCGGCGACCAGCTTGTCGCCAGCTTCCAGGGAAATAAGACGAACACCCTGTGTGGCGCGGCTGATGACGCGGATATCGCTGACCGGCATGCGGATCATCTGCCCCTTGGCGGTGATGAGCATCAGAGCATCCTTCTCGAAGACCGAGTGAGCCCCGATCACCGCGCCGTTGCGTTCGCTGCAACGGATGGTCATGATGCCGGTGCCTCCGCGATTCTGGATCCGATACTCCTCAAAGCTTGTTCTCTTGCCGTAGCCGTTCTCGGTGCAGGCCAGGAACGTGGCTGTGGTGTTGACGATTTCCAGGGACTCGACGCGATCGTTCTCGCGCAGTGTAATTCCTTTTACGCCGCGAGTTGCCCGGCCCTGGTCGCGCAGGGCAGTCTCCTCGAACCTGATGCTCATGCCCTGTCGGGTGGCAAGCATGACCTGATCTTTGCCGGAGGTGAGCTTCACGCCCATCAGCGCATCACCCACGTCGATATGTATGCCGATGACGCCATCCTTGCGCGGGTTGCCGAATTCGCTCAGGTTCGTCTTCTTGACCACGCCCTTCTCGGTGGCCATGAACAGGTGTCTGTCCTCTGTGAACTCCCGCACACGAATCATTGCAGCAATACGCTCCTCGCTGCGTATGTTCAGCAGGTTCACGATTGCCTTGCCGCGGGCGGTCCTGCTTGCCTCCGGTATTTCGTACACCTTCTCCCAGTAGACCCGGCCGGTCGCAGTGAAGAAGAGGATATAGTCGTGAGTGCTGGCCACGAAGAGGTGCTCGACGTAATCCTCATCCTTTGGCGCCATGCCAGCGACTCCCTTGCCACCCCTGTGCTGGGCCTTGTAGGTGTCAATCGGAACGCGCTTGATATAGCCCGTGTGGCTGATGGTTATTATGCAACTCCTGTCGGCGACAAGATCCTCGATGTTTATCTCGCCTTCCTCCGGTGCGATATCCGTCCTGCGCTTGTCACCGTACTTGGTCTTTATCTCGATCAGCTCGCCCTTGATCAGTGCGAAGATCTTGTGTTCATTGGCCAGAAGGTCCTGCAGATAAGAGATGTACTTGATCAGGTCGAGGTACTCGTTCTCGAGTTTCTCCCGCTCCAGGCCGGTGAGCTGGTAGAGTCTCATATCGAGGATGGCGTTTGACTGTATCTCCGAGAGCTTGAACCTGGTTATGAGTCCGATTCGCGCCTCGTCGCGATTCTTTGCCTCCCTGATCGTCCTGACCACCGCATCGAGGTTGTCGAGCGCTATCTTCAGGCCTTCCAGGATGTGAGCACGGGCCTCTGAAATCCGCAGTTCGTACCTTGTGCGGCGCGTTATGACCTCGAGCCGGTGTGCCAGGAAGCACTGCAGCATGTCTTTCAGATTCATCACCCGTGGCTTGCCGTGGTCGATGGCGAGCATGATGGCCCCGAAAGTGGTCTCGAGCTGGGTGCGCTTGTAGATGTTGTTGAGAATGACCTTGGGAACGACGCCGCGCTTCAGCTCTATGACGATCCGGATTCCCTCTTTGTTGGACTCATCACGCAGGTCCGAGATGCCCTCGAGCGTCTTCTCCTGGACCATGCCGGCGATGGCCTCGATCAGATTGGTCTTGTTGACCGTGTAGGGGATCTCGCTGATGATGATCGTTTCTTTCCCCTGCTTGTTCTCCTCGATCCTGGCACGTCCGCGGACCGTCATCTGGCCCCGCCCCGTGTGATACATCTCCCGGACAGGGGTAACGCCGCAGATGATGCCGCCGGTCGGGAAGTCCGGACCCTTGATGTGCGTCATCAGGTCATCGATGGTGACCTCCGGGTTGTCGATCATGGCGAGAACGGCATCTATCGTCTCGCAAATGTTGTGCGGCGGGATATTGGTGGCCATCCCGACGGCAATACCTGCCGATCCGTTCAGAAGGAGGTTTGGGATCTTGCCCGGGAGCACGAGTGGTTCCTCGCACTTCTCGTCATAGTTCGGGCCGAACTGGACGGTGTCCTTGTCGAGATCGGCCAGGAGTTCCTCGGCCAGCACGTCCATCCTCGCCTCGGTATACCTGCTTGCGGCCGGCGGATCGCCATCGATCGAGCCGAAGTTTCCCTGTCCGTCAACCAGGGGGTAGCGGAGAGAGAAATCCTGTGCCATACGGACAAGAGTGTCGTAGATGGCGGCATCGCCATGGGGATGGTACTTGCCCATCACTTCACCCACGATACGGGCGGACTTCATGTAGGGGCGGTTGTGAAGGTTCCCGAGTTCGCGCATCGCAAATAGCACTCGGCGGTGCACCGGTTTGAGCCCGTCCCTGACGTCGGGCAGAGCCCGGCCGACGATGACGCTCATGGAGTAGTCGATGTAGGAACCGCGCATCTCCTCTTCGATGCTTACCGGGTCTATCCGTTCCTTCTGCGGCTCTTCGGGAGCTTTCTGTTCGGTTGTGTCCATGGTCCTGTTGCGGATTCCTATATATCGAGGTTCCTGACATTCAGGGCGTTTGCCTCAATGAACTCCCTGCGGGGGGCTACTTCATCGCCCATTAGAATGGTGAATATTTCGTCTGCGCGGGCTGCATCCTCAAGTACCACGCGGAGCAGTTTTCGCTTGTCCCGCTGCATGGTAGTGACATAAAGCTGGTCGGGGTTCATTTCGCCGAGACCCTTGTAGCGCTGGATGTTGACGCCGGTCCGCCCGATGTTGCGGACGGTGTTCAGAAGCTCCGACAGCGACTTCACGGGTGTCTTGTTGTCATCGCCGTCGACCAGCTGCCCGAGAGGCTCTTTCCCTGCCTCGAACTGGTCGATGGTGAAACCACTCTTCTCCAGAGCCTGCACCAGCCGCGCCAGGGTGGGGGCCACAAAGATTTCCACCCACTTGAAAGCCGACTTCTGAGCAGTTTCGCTTCCGTTTTCGGAGAAGATCTCCAACTGGTGGCCGAGTCTTGTCTCAACCTCCTCGCGCAGTTGTTTGAGCTCAAGCTCGGAGTAGACGTAGTACTTCTGGTCCTCGGTGGCTCCGTCTATGGTGACCAGGTACTTGGGGAAGTGGCCTGACTTGGGGTCGCGCTTCGCAATATACTCGCCGAAGGAGATACTCTTCCGCCTGAGATTTGCCGAAACCTGCTCGATGTTCGTCAGGATGTCCAGCACGTCCATGAGCTTCCGCCCCTTGATCGCCTCAGCCCCCTTGCATTCGAGGGACACATTCTCTGTGCCCATCTCAAGCAGTTTCCGGGTCAGGAGTTCGTCTGTTTCGACGTATTCTTCGCGCTTCCTGTGTGTGATCTTGAACAGCGGGGGCTGGGCAAGGTAGATGTAGCCCTGCTCGATGAGCTGCTTCATCTGGCGGTAGAAGAACGTAAGCAGGAGTGTCCGGATGTGAGCGCCGTCCACATCGGCATCAGTCATGATGATGATCTTGTGATATCTGGTCTTGGCTATGTCGAACTCGTCGGCGCCTATGCCTGCACCGATGGCGGTGATGAGCGTGCGAATCTCCTCGTTGTTGAGGATCTTCTCCAGACGGGCCTTCTCGACGTTCAGGACTTTGCCGCGCAGGGGGAGGATGGCTTGGAACTCGCGGTCGCGTCCCTGTTTGGCAGAGCCGCCGGCACTGTCGCCCTCGACGATGAACAGTTCGCATTTCTCTGGATCGCGCTCCGAACAGTCGGCGAGCTTGCCGGGAAGCGCCGCACTGTCGAGCGCCCCCTTGCGCCTTGTGAGGTCGCGGGCTTTGCGGGCCGCTTCCCGCGCGCGCGCGGACAGCAGGGCCTTTTCGATGATGCGGCGTGCAACCGACGGATTTTCCTCAAAAAACATACCGAGCGAGTCGTTTACAATGGAGGCCGCTATGCCCTCAACCTCGCTGTTACCCAGCTTTGTCTTGGTCTGGCCCTCGAACTGCGGCCTGGGCAGGCGCACGCTGATTACTGCGGTGAGCCCCTCCCGCACATCGTCGCCGCTCATTGCCTCCTGGTCTTCCTTGATGAGGTTATGGGCCCTTGCGTAGGTGTTGACGGTGCGTGTCAGCGCTGATCTGAAGCCGCTGAGGTGCGTGCCGCCTTCGATGGTGTTGATGTTATTGGCGTAGCAGAACACGTTCTCGTTGTAGGCGTCGGTATACTGCAGGGCAATTTCGAATTCGATTCCGTCCTTCTCCTTCTCGAGGAGAATGACCTTTGGGTGGAGCGTCATCTTGTTCTTGTTGAGATGATCCACAAATTCCGCTATCCCGCCCTTGAACTCGAACTCCTCCTCGCGCTGAGGCTCTTCCTGGGACAGCTTGATTGAAAGACCCTTGTTCAGGAACGCCAGCTCGCGCACGCGGTGCACCAAAATGTCCCACTCGAACTTCGTGGTGGAGAATATGGTTGCATCGGGATAGAAGGTTACCTTGGTGCCGGTACCCTTGGTGGTGCCGATAGTTTCAAGCTTGGTGGCGGTGTGTCCCCTCTCGTAGCGCTGGTGGTAGACGTTGCCGTCCCTGCGGATTTCAACCTCGAGCCATTCGCTCAGTGCGTTGACGCACGAGACGCCGACACCGTGAAGGCCGCCGGACACCTTGTAACTGTCGTTGTCAAACTTGCCGCCCGCGTGGAGTGTTGTGAGCACGACCTCGACCGCCGGCTTCTTTTCCGTGGCGTGCATGTCGACTGGAATGCCGCGCCCGTTGTCGGCAACGGTTACTGATCCGTCGGCGTTGAGCACGACCTGGACCTTGGTGCAATAACCTGCCAGCGCTTCGTCAACACTGTTGTCCACCACCTCGTAGACGAGGTGATGCAGCCCGCGGATCGAGGTGTCGCCGATGTACATCGCAGGGCGCAGGCGGACAGCCTGCATGCCCTCTAGTACAGTGATCTTCGTAGCGTCGTACTTGGAGTCGTTTTGTTCCTCAGCCACACTTTTTCCTTCCCAATGCAAATGATCTCTATGTATCTGAAACCGCCTCCAAATGCAAGTGTTTGCCTGCGTATTTATTGCTAAAACAGCTTCGGAAGATCTTGACTTTGGCTGACCAGCCGGTGAGTTGTAAACGATTGTGGTGTAGTGTTATAGGGATGGCTGTGTGATGCTCCGGGGGGGCGAGTGTCGTGACTTGTGCAATGACGGCCGTGCACGGTGTTTTAGGGCAGGCGGTGTGGCTGCAGTATTGAGCCGGACTGCGGGGTGTAGGGTCTGCTGTGCTCCTGCCGGCAAACAGCCGGCCGGTGGAGACAGCGGATCATTCCTACCCTGGTGAGGTGCGCCTCGCCGTGTGCGGAGGCGCATCGGGACAGTCTGTGCAAACAGTGATTGCTTCCGGAGCAAAGCCGTTGCTGCCTGGCACTCTGAACTCAGGGGTAGAGGGACAACGCAACGGCTGAGGCTGTGAGCCCGAAAAAAAGAACCCGCCGTTCAGTCGGGCGGTAGTCGGACCCTGTGACAATGTTCGTCAGAGCGAACAGTTACGTCTGCGTCTTAGCGCTGTCCAGTATATCCGCCTAACCAAACAACGGGCTAACCTACTTCGAGCATAATCCATACCAATGGTGCGTCTGACTTGGTGAGTGTGTGGAAAATGCCCTTCGTACCGCATGGTGCGGACATAATTGATCAGGCGGGCCGGAACTGGTGTCGGCATTTGTCACATGGGTGAGAAAATGATGCGCACCGGTGCGAAAGGGACTTGTTAGGTTTGCTCGGGTAAGCCAGTGTCGCTTGCCTTGAATATCACTGCAGAGTCCTGCATCTCGAAGGGCTGCGCCTTGTTGTGGTCCGATGCCTTCTGGCCATCCAGAGCCTTCAAGAAAGGCTCAAGCTCCTGCGATGCCTTGTCGACGTAGAGCTTTACAAGCCCTAGTGCTGTGCTCTTGCCGAAGATCACGAGCAGGAGATACGCACCCTCGATGGTTTGCATGAAGATGCTCGAATTCTCGCCCTTGTGGTAAATGGAACTGAAGCTGGTTTCGCCGATCATGTGGGCAAGTTCTCGTGTAGCGGAGAACGACCCTGCAGCAAGGGCGGCAATAGTCTGTACTGTCTCACTGCCAGGCGGCGAAATGCAGGCCAGTATGTTGCCGCCGGCATCGCCAAGGAACACGGCCTCCGCTTCGGCCTGGGCGGCCAGGTCCGTCAAAACCGATGTCATTAGTCTGCTCTGTTCCTCGGTGACGACCAATTCTTTCATGCCGGCCTCGTGTTGTTTTGCGCCGCCTCACCCGATCTTGTTGCTTTCCACGAACTGAGCCATGACCATCTTGCAGATCATGTTCAGAGTCTCGTGGACACCCATGCCGTTGACCGCGACTGCATCAAAACACAGTGCTCTGGTCTTGCCCTGGTTAAGGAGAAACTCCATGTAGTGGCGGGGGGCGACGTTGGGGAGATCCCTTTTGTTGAACTGGAGAACGTAGGGCAGTTCTGTGAGGCTTCGTTTGTGGGTGTTGAGGTTTACTTCCAGGTTCGCGAAGCTCTCAACGTTGACTTCCATTTTGTCCCACTGCGAGTCCGCGACGAACACCACCCCGTCCGCCCCGGTAAGCACGATCCGCCTTGTCTGGTCGTACACTGTCTGGCCTGGAACAGTATAGAGCTGGAACCTTGAAACATAGCCCTTGATGGCCTCGGACTTGAGCGGCAGAAAATCGAAGTACAGGGTTCTGTCTTCACGTGTCGACAGCATTGTCATCTGCCCCTTGATATCGGAGGGCATGACCTTGTGAAGGTAATCGAGATTGGTCGTCTTGCCGCACAGGGGCGGCCCGTAGTAAACGATCTTGAAGTTGATCTCTTTCTTGCCGAAATTGACGAATGCCATGTCCGGTAAACTCCGCCACTGACGCCTGTGCATGAAGGTAGGATACCCTGATGCAATTGGCAAGAGCTTTTAGCGGGTTGTCGCATCGATTTTGCGCGCGTCAACGCCGTGATGCAAAAAGGGCTGTAAGGATCGGCGGTCTATGGTAGTGTCAGGGTTTCGATTATGAACCAAAAGCATGGTGGATTGTGACCGACATACAGATACCGGGCCTGGAAATAATTGAGAAGCTGGGTGAGGGCGGAATGGCATCCGTCTGGAAGGCCCGCCAGTTATCGCTGGACCGCGTGGTGGCCGTGAAGATCCTCTCGGCCGCGGCCTGCGGTGATGAGTCTGACGTCCAGCGACTCTACACCGAGGCAAAATCATCCGCCAAGCTCAAGCATCCCGGGATAGTCCAGGTCTACGATGTCAATCTTGAACGGGATATCCACTACATAGTCATGGAGTACATCGACGGGTATACAGTGCGTGACTGGCTGGGACGAAAGGGCAGGCTTTCAGAAAGCGAGGCACTGCAGGTCGCAGACTGTGTGGCCGATGCCCTGGGCTATGCCTGGGACAAGGAGCGCATTATCCATTGCGACATCAAGCCCGACAACATCATGGTCGATTCGGATGGCACGGTGAAAGTTGCGGATCTCGGCCTGGCTCGTTCCGCAAGGGCTGCAGCAGGAGGCGTGGACGACTCCAACATTCTTGGAACCCCCGCCTACATGTCACCGGAACAGGTCATGGGAGTTTCCGACCTGGACTGCCGCTCGGATGTGTATTCCCTCGGTGCCATGCTCTACGAGCTGTTGACCGGCCAGTACCCGTTCTATGGACACACGGAGGAACAGATTCTCGAAATGCAGGTCAGGGCAACGATACAGGACCCGACGGAGATTGTGCCGAAGCTGTCCAGGGGAACATTCTGGCTGCTTGAGAAAATGCTCGCGAAGGACAGGACCAAACGACACCAGAACTGGGAAGAGGTCAGGTCTGATATAGCGAAGGTTCTCAAGGGGAAGATCTTCAGCCCCCTGCTTGTCGGCGCGAACAGCACGGTGAGGAGAAGCAGGCATGCGGCTGCGCCGCATCGCGCACCAGTGGTCACTACCGCGCCACGGAAGGGTGAGTGGTCTGCGCTTCCCCTGGTGGCCGGTGTGGTCGGAGTGCTTGTGCTGGCTGCGGCAGTGATTATCGTGATGAGGATTGTTCGAACCGAGCCACCGATGGTTCAAGCGCCCGCAGCCAGGGAGCCATCCGACAGTCCGGAGGACGTGGCCGCAGGCAGGCTGTTCGAGGATGCCGCGATCTGGGGGCGGAACAATCCGACGAAATACACTCAGGCAATTGCGAGCTTCAAAGAGGTGGCGGAAAAGACCGCAGGGACAAGATATGCCAGAAGGGCCGAGTCTGAGGTAACCAGGCTCAGCGTCTTGAGGGAATCCGCCATCACAGCCGTGCTTGACGGCCTGAGGGACGAGACAACCCCGATGATCAACGACAGAAAATACGGCGAAGCGGCGGGTCTCTATGAGTCGTACAACGGTGAATTTGCGGCCGAAACCGTGGATATCCGGCGATCAATAGCGGAGCAGTTCCGTGATGATCAGCGCCGAGTCGAGGCCTCGGCAAAAGAGCCGGGCCCCGAGGCCGGCGCGGACGAGTCGGCCGAAAACCAGCCTGTCCCGCCGCCGGTGGCGCAGCAGCAAACCGCCGTTGCGCAGGCGTTCGATAACCTTCTCGACAATGTGGCGACAAAGCTCCTCACTGAAGGATTGGAGTCTGCACAGGCCGAACTGGCCCATGGAATGGCGTCGGATGAATTGTCCGCACGAAGAGCTGAACTGCAACCGTTGAAGGACCTGCTGGACGGGGCCGGAGCCGTCAACGTCCGGATACTCGAGTCGTTCAGGGCGCAGAAAGGGCGGCAGATCAACGTCAATCTCAGCAGGGGTGCCGTTGACTTCGTTGTGGTGGATGTGAAGGAAGGACAAGTTTTCGGGATCCACAAGAAGAAGAGCGGTGCCGGTGTTTCAGATGCGCCGTTGTCATTCGGCGTGGGTGAGCTTTCTCCAACAGAGAGGGTTCAGCGCATGGGGCCGGGGGATTCTCCTGCCATCGCACTTGCAAAGGGCCTGCTGGCACACAAGTCCAGGGCCTTCGCGCTGGCGAGGACGTACTTTTCAAGAACGCACGGCCTGATCTCGGCCCGACTTGTTGCGCGGCTTCCCGGTGGCTAGTGGTTGTCTTTCCACTTGCCTTGAGTGCGGGAGAGACTACACTCCGAACGATGGAATGTATTGGCCTGGCAACCGATGTTGGCCTTGTGAGATCATCGGTTGGTCGCCTTCCACTGAATAAGGGGAAAACCGATGCAGCGACTGACCGCACCGTTGATTGCGACTGCATTTGCGGTCGTTTTGTGCGCATGCAGCGCTCTTGCCGCCACACTCGCTGATCTCGAGGCGCAGTATTCCCAGGACCGCGAAGCCCTTTCGTGGAAATATGTCGAGAAGAAGAATCAGATTCACCTCTGCTACACCAACGCGCTTTTGGCCCTCGAGGTGTCATTCAAGTCCAAGGGCGAGCTGGATGGTGTGTTGGCTGTGCGGAAGGAGCTAGAACTGTTGACGGCGGATGCCGCAGGCGGCATACCGGATTCCAGTACAATACCGGAAATCGCCGAACTGCGCTCAAAGAATCGGAAGACCGCTGCCGAGGCCGCAATCGAGGAGAAGAAAGCCATCGTCGCCACCGCCCAGCAGCATGTTGAGCGGCTGAAGGCTCTCGAGAGGGAACTCACCATTGCGGACAAGATTGAAGAGGCTGTGGAAGTCCAGGCCAGGCGAAAGACGGTGATGGACGACCCGGATGTCGTTGCGGCTGTCTCCGCGGGCATCGAGGTTGGTGAGACCAAGCCTCCGCCTGCCGGTACCGTCCCGAAGAGTGAACCCAAGCCTGGTCTTCCTGATCCCAAGGATGGCAGTATTGCCCTTCACAACGGGGTGGACCTGTCAGGCTGGAAGTCGACGGGAGGGCAGTGGGTTGCGGAGGAAAGGTGCATCAGGGGTACCGCTGAGCGGCGGGACGCTGCCAGGACTTTCACCGATCAGCAGGCCGGCCAGGATTATGAGTTTTCCGTCCGCCTCAAGGTTGTGGGGGGTGACGATGCGGGCGTCGTGTTCCACGATCGGGACCGGAGTTCATACACATTCGGCCTGGGGTCAGGGGTGATCGGCAGCGGTCAAAAGGGGTGGGGCATGTCGAAGGATTACATGACCGGTGTATGGCACGAAGTCCGCCTGATCGTGCACGGCCGGCAAGCCAAGGTCGCAGTGAACGGCAAGACGGTCTGGCGCGGCAGTGATCTTGCGGTGGATAGCGGCCGGGTCGGACTGTGGATCAAGCCGGGAAGCTCGGCTGTGTTCTTCAATCCACGACACAAGACGCTCAGGCCCGTTCCAACGCTTTCACCGAGGCCGACCGCCAAGGGTTTCTCACCGTCGGGGCTTGGTGGAGCAAAGGGCAGCATCAAGACGTTTGACTAGTTCGTCGCGCGGGTGGTCCGGAGATGATACGCATGCGTATTTTCAGGATTGTACTGACAGCGTTGGTGTTCACCCAGCTCCGGCTCGTGAGCACGTGTGGCGGGGTTGAGGCAGACGTGCGGGACATAAGCGGCGGCAAGTACTTTGATGCCGTCCATATGTCCTTCCGTGAGGCCGTGAACTCCATCCATGTGGCCATGTACGAGATACGACTCAATCCGGACAGGAAGTCCGGCCCCCACTACCGTCTCCTGCAGGACCTTGTCGCTGCTCAAAAGCGCGGGGTAAAGGTGAAGGTGTACCTTGACCGAAGTGAAAGCACCGACCAGGATAGGGGCGAGAAGATCGTTCACGACGCCAACTCCCTGGCATACGGGATCCTCAAGGATGCCGGGGTGGATGTCTCTTACGTGGTTCAGACGCAACGGCTCCATGCAAAACTCATTGTGATAGATGAACGGATGGTGGTTGAATCAAGCGCGAACTGGTCATTCTCCGCCATGACAGAGAATGCCGAGAGTGGCACCATTATTGTGTCGCAACAGTATGCCGCGCAGAAGCTCCAGTGGATCGCGGCCCTCAAGCTGCAGAAGGGCACTGCAGCCCAGACTTCGTCCAAGAAGCCGGATCGGTCAGGAAGATAGGGAGCCGGTCTGCTGTGTTCGCAGGAACGACAGGCCCAGCGGCATAGCCGAAACGCCGAAGAAGGCTGCAAGTGACTGGGCAATGTCGTAGAAGCCGTGCCTGA
>JBAXKQ010000093.1:0-12614 GCA_037135275.1 bacterium | reverse complement strand
ACGCCTACAAGGTCCAGTTCTCCGCCCTCACCAACTATCTCAACCACGCACCCGCCCGCTAGCATCCCTACGCTACGAGCTTTTCCACTCTGAAAATGAGTTCGACCAGAGCCCCTAGGGGGTGCCATTGGTACGTGCTGGTAGAACCCCCTGGGAGTTCAAAAGCCATTGACCACGTACCATCATCGCGTGGCGTAATAGTCCGGACGTGGGACCGCATCCACGCGGACATCATGGCTGGGTTATCTCCGAATCCTTCGGCCGACTTTATCAACGACGCCATGGCCTGCATCACCTTTTCCACAGTCCATACTGGCCGAACCCTCTTTGCATTTTCCGTATCACGCTCCCATTTTGCGATAGAGGTGCTTAGTTCACCTAAGACTCCGTTGACATCTGATAAAGCGGCTCCAGTCAACTGACCGCTTCCAATAGCATCCAAGAGCCGTTGCCGTCTAATTCTTGCCTCCGCGAGGGCCGCCACGGCGCCAACGGCCGCCTGGTCAACGTCCCTAGACGCTGACGCTACCCTTTCCGACAAACCCGCCGCAATAGCCTCCAGCGTCGTTGTATCGAGGCTTATTTGCGTGAACTGCTTCTTGACAGCCATTTCAAGAAGATCGGCCCGAACATAAGACCGGCGCGAGCAACCGATCGTATCCTGGCATCGGTAATAAGGAAACTTCCCACCATGCCGGCCTTTACAAGTTGCAGGAGACATCGATCTTCCGCAGGAGCATCGCACCAATCCAGTCAGTAAATACTGGTAGTGCTGCCGGCTTGGCCTAGGTAGATGATCTTTGACTGGTCTAACGGTGTGCAACGCCTGCACTCTTTCCCATGTCTCCAGGTCGATAATCGGAGGATGAAGACCAACCACATCAACCCCTCCATAGACTATTCGGCCGCGGACAATCGGATTACGCAGGACCTTGATCAATGTGTTTTTAGGCAAGCGATGCGTGCGGCACATCTCGGTAATATGATGGCCTCGGGCAGCATCCTCGAAAATCGCCACCACGCGAGCCGATTCCACCGGATCTGGGACTAGCCGGTTATCCTTAACTCCTGCGCGTTTGTATCCCATCGGGCATCCGCCAGCCGGCCACATACCTTGCCGTGCGATCCAAAGCATCTTATCTCGCGTCTTGCTGGCATTCTGTCCAGCAAAGAACTCAGCACTTGCCACCAGCATGTGCATGAGAAATCTGCCACTGGGCGTGGTCATATCAACATCCTGGCGGATCGCAACCAACGCAGCACCAGCCTTCTGCAGCACACGAAGCAGATCTACATATCCCTCCATCGATCTAACTAGGCGGTCGATATCCAGAACCACCAACGTCTCCCACCTGGAAGAACCAGCATTACATTCCTCAAGTATGGACTTCAATCCGGGGCGTTTGTTATTTGTCCCGGTTTTGAACTCATCCTCTATGGGTGGCCCAACCTCACTAGATCCTGGATGTGCCTGCGCCATGTATCGCCTGCATTCATCTGCCTGGGCAGCGCATGAGGTTTCCCCTGCCCAATCCGAGCCACGTTCCGAGACCCGTGTATAAATCAGATATTTCATACGCACACCTTTCTCCTCTTAACCTTCCACAAGGCGATTCTACAGGGGTCTGGCTTGAGTGCTCGATGTTGATTCTTAGTCGTCAACGCCGTAAATAGCCTCCTAGACCCTCCCCCCATTAGGTTCTTCCATAGCCAAATCGGAAGGCAGTGCTTACGCCAAGGTCAGGCACAACGACTGACTAACGCGAAACCGAAAGAAAGAACAACACAAAAAAAGGGAGAGGCCGATTGGATTCAGGCCTTGACCTGTTGCTTGCATGAAGCGCAGCAGCCGCGGCCATCCTGTAGGGCGATTGGAACTCCGCAGGATGGACAAACTACCGAGGTGTTGGTATGCAGCACGGCTTCGGCGAGTATTTTTTCCAGGAGGAGTGTCTGCCGATCGAGACGAATACGGACCTCCTCCCGGATGCGGAATACGTAATGTGGCAGGAGGATGGATACTACCAGCAGGTAGAGCACCACCAGTCCCAGGCAGATCATCAGAAGATTGTAGATGAAGGGAAAGGCCGTTTCCAAGTTCATGGATTATTCCCCCTTTTTGAGTCTGTAGGTGATGCCTCGTACCGAGAAACAGGTAAGATCACTGTAAACCTCCTGACTCAACCCGCAAAACTCCCTGTACATCAGTTACGCGGAAAACAATAGGCTGATCCGCGGCTCTATTTTCTTTTTCATTCGGTGCTACCTGTGGGCGTGCGATGAAGTGCACGAAGTAATCCCCAAGATTGTTGGTACTTACGTTGTCCCAGGTGGCAGTACCTAGTAGCACGTATCGTGTAGAATGCACGTTGATACCTGCTTTTGCATAGGCATTCACTGTGTGTCTTGAATATGGATTGGAACTGAGTTGTGCACAGATCCCCTCGGCCCGCGGGCGAACCAGTTTCCAGGCATCCAATGCCTTCCCGGTTAGTGCAACCGAGTTAATAATTTCCTTATCGCCATCACCTGCTGGCGCGAACATAGGAATAACCATTGCCAAACAACAGACTAAGAACATTCGCATATTGATTACTCCTTGATGGCGGCCGGGCGGACAACGCGGTATCCAGGTCCTTGAGCATCAGATCCAGGGATGTGTTTCCCCAGGCTGGCTTCCAAGATGACGCGTATCATGTTGGAGCGTGTACGTAGATTGGCCTTTGCAATCCGATCGATCTCTGTCCAGAGATCTAATGGAATTGAAACGCCAACCTTTTTGCATACCGAGCCTCGGTCTGTTCTTGGTGTTCTCATAAGCACCTCCAATTCACCCTACCAAACCGTTCATATAGTGTCATTAGAAATATTATTTATTCCTATTGACGCATACAGGGGAAATGGTGCACCATATTGTCATGAACAGAAAAGCCAGGCCATCTCTCCCGGGGCAAGTGGCGCCGGGGATGCACAGAACCACGATTGATCTGCCGGTTGAATTGCTGGAAAAGATCGATCAGGATGCGGCACAGAACATGCGCAAGCGGTCTGACCACATCCGTTTTCTTTTGTCCAAAACGGTGCACCTTTTCAACCCTCAGACACCTGCCACATGAAGCATATCGTCATCATACCTGAAATTACGCACACGGATAATTGCCGTGCGGCGGTAGTCGAAGCTTGGGTGAATCTGATCTGGGAGGCTGAGTATGGACGGTACAAACACTCTTCTGCTTCCACATGCGCGGATCATTGCGGACAGAATCGTGGAGAGGCTACTCCCCCATTGCTCGCGGATCGCGATCGCGGGTAGCGTCCGGCGCCAGAAACCTACGTGCGGGGACATTGAGATTATCTGCGTGCCGCGGACTGTACCGGAGGATGGTCTTTTCGGCCCCCTGGGACGCGTGCGTGATCCGGAGTTTGCCACCATCGTGCGCAGCCTGGGGCGCATCTCCAAGGGAGACCCGGTGGCCGGCAAGTACATCCAACTCCTATCCCCCATGGAAGTGCAGATCGACCTTTTCACGGCGCAACCGGACAACTGGGGACTGATCCTGGCTATCAGGACCGGATCCGTAGAGTACTCCAAGTTTCTCGCCTCCACCTGGTGCCGCTTGGGTTTTCATTCTGAAAACGGACATCTGGTGAGGGAAAACACCCATGAGCGAGTGGCGGTGTCCGAGGAACCAGATCTTTTCTCCATGCTGGGCCTGAAATATGTGCACCCGGCCAACAGGAATCTATAGTGATGGCTGATTCCATTGACTTACCTGCAGCAGCTGCATGCCCGGAATTTGAACGGGGCCTGGTAGGATCCATCCTTCTGGATCCTGGGCGAGTGCTGGGGTTCTGTGCCACGAGCGGTATCACCCTGGGGCATTTTACTGTTCCCACCCACCGGATCGTCTACTCGCACCTGGTGGACCTTCACGCCGCCGGCACGCCAATCGACATCATGAGCGTGGTGGACTCCCTGCGCGGCGCCGGCAAGCTCGACCAGGTGGGAGGCGTGGCGCACATCGAGGAGATCATCGACGGGACCCCGACGGCCGCACACGCGGAATACTATCTCGACCGCGTGCACCTGGCGTTCTGCGAACGGACCGTGCACGAGTGGCGCACGGAGGTGGCTGCCGCGGCGCCGGCCGGGGATTCCACCATCCAGGAGCAGCTTTCCGAACTCGAGGAGTCGCTGGAGAAGTTGCGCGCCCGGATCGAGCGCGGCTCCGATACCGAACTGGCTGGAGAGAGCCTGGTTCACTCTGCCATGACCACGCCGGACGCGTCAGACCTCCTGCTGGCCTGCGATACGGCGCACTACCTGCGGCGGGGAGGCTCCCTGCTGATCGTGGCGCCCTCAGGAACGGGCAAGAGCACCATGGGGGTGCAGCAGGACATCTCCTGGAGCCTGGGGCGCGAATGCTGCGGCCTGAAGCCTACACGCCCCCTCCGCACCCTGACCATCCAGGCCGAGAATGATCCGGGGGACATGCACCGCGCCACCCATGGCATCCTCTCGGCTCTGGCCCTCTCGGCCGAGGATCAGCATATCGTAGATCAGCAGACCCGCACGATCTGGTGCACGAGCGTGAGCGGCCGCGACTTCCTGCGTTTCGCGGAGCGGGCGTTGATCCGGCACCACCCGGACATCCTGCGCATCGATCCTCTGCTGGCGTACATCGGCGCGGATCCCACACTGCCCGAGGTGATCGCCGACTTCTGCCGCATCGGCCTCAACTCCCTGGCCAAGCGGTTCCACTGCGCCATCATCTGCATGCACCACCCGTGCAAGACCAACCGCCTGCAGCTCCGCGACATAAACACCTGGACACCGTTCGATTGGCAGTACTTCGGCAGCGGCGGCGCAGACCTGGCGAACTGGGCCCGGGCGGAGATCGTCCTCTGGCCCGAGGGTGACGGACTCTTTCGGTGCATCGCCGCCAAGCGCTGGCCTGGATGGAAGACCCCCGAGGGGAAACCCACCTTCATCCGCTACCTCGCCCACGGCTCCGGTGAGGAGATTCTCTGGCGGGAAGCCGCCCAGGAGGACGCCGCCGCGGCAAGCGCTCGCGCCGCCAAAATAGCCGGCACCAAGAGCGGAACGGACCCCAAAAAGGATGCCACCGCGGTGGCCCAGATGCTGATCGATCACGACGCGGCCGTGAGCCTCTCCGACGCCAAGAAACTTGCCTCTGAGATCATCTCGAAACGGCGTGCCGAGGATGCCCTCAACACCCTGGTTGAGACACCGCACGAGTACGGAATCCACGTCCAAACCAGCCGCCGGAAGAACAAAACTTTCATCGGAATACGGGAAAACGTGGTCAAGGCCGTTCTGGAGCACGAAAACGGAAAAACCACACCGTGAGCAAACCCATGCAAACATTGAGTTATCCCACTTCTCCCACTTCTCCCATTTTGCCTTTGGCAACACTGCCGCCGGCCAGTTCTCCCAGTTCTCCCAGTTCTCCCACCCCCAATAGGGGGTGGTGGGGGTGGGAGAACTGGGAGAACTAGAGAAGGAGCACTGGCTATAGCCTTTCCCAAACCACAACCCCAAACCAATGAGACACAGTATGAAAGAAGAACTCAAAGAGATCCCCATGGGGAAGATCGTCCCCACCGAACACAACCCCCGCGAGATCGTGGAAGGTGATCCTACCATCCTCGAGTTGGCCAAGAGCATCGAGGCGCATGGACTGGTGCAGCCGGTGGTCTGCCGGCCGGCCAAGGGTGGCAAGTACGAACTCCTGGCCGGCCGCCGCCGCTTCGAGGCGCACAAACTGATTCACAAGCCCACGATCCTGTCCGTGGTACGGGATCTTGACGACACCGCCGCCCTGGACACCATCGTGCTGGAAAACCTCCAGCGGGAGGATCTCGATCCGCTCACGGAAGCCCGCAGCATCCAGATGCTAATCGATGCCGGCCGGGATCCCAAGGCCATCGCCACCCAACTCGGCAAGGGATATGTCTGGGTGTACCGACGGGCGAGCCTCTGCTCGATCGTGCCGCCGCTCCTAGCTAAGCTCCGCAAGCACGGCAAGCTGTCCGGATTGGGCGCCATGCAGCTCGAGGTGATCGCCCGCCTTCCGGCCGCCCGGCAGATCGAAATTTCCGAATGGAAGTCAGAATGGTACTTCAACATCTTCGACGCCGACAATTCCGTCAAGGATATCGAGGAGGAACTCTTCGGCCGCTGCGGCTATCTCCGCGCCGCCACATGGCAACTGGGAGCCGTGGGGCCCTGGGGAGAACTCGGCGGCGAACCGGTGCCCACCTGCGAACAGTGCAGCGCGCGGACGGATCGCACACCGGACCTTTTTCACGATGAAAACGAGAAACCGGCGAACGTTAAAAAGAACGCCCGCTGCCTGATCCCGAACTGCTGGGAACACAAGACCAAACTCTACGGTAAAGCCAATCTTGCGCACCTGCGCAGCAAGTACGGCGAGTCATTCCTGGTTGCCGGCCGTTACGAGGCCCAGAACCTCGGCCTGGGGATTCGTACCGATTTCCTCGGCAAAAACTACATCGGCAAGGAAGTGAAAGAAGGTACCCGGGGCGCAAAACCGGTACTGCTGCTGGATGACAAGCAGCGCGTGGGTTGGTTCCAGATCTCAGAAGATAACGAGGGCGACGGGACCGGCGGCAAACTCACCCTGGCACAGAAGCGCGAGATGCATGCGCTCAAACACAAGGCCTGGGCGGTAGACCAGGTAGCGGCCGCGTTGAAAACCTACGACAGTTCCGGCAAGGACGAGATCAAAGTTCCCGATCTGCTCTTCCTCGCCGATGGTTCCAACGTCACCACCACCATCTCCAACCTGGTTACGCTGGTCTGCACCTTCGGCATGGAAGACAGCAACATCCGCGACCACTACGACGATGCCGACGCCTGGAACTGGCTGAACAAGACTTGGGCTTGTCCCACCGAGACCACCGAGGAGATCGAGCGCCGGGCGCTTTGGGAAGGCATTGTCTCGGTACTCCAGAGGCGCATGCGCTATGACCACTGGAATAACGCCCAGCACGCCTTCGACGAGGCCGCGCAGATCGCGGTGCTGATCGGCTACGGAAACGAGACGGAGTTGCTTGGTCGGGCGGCAGAAGCGATCCCCGAGCCAAAGTGTTGGGCGAAGGAAGAAACGTCTACGGCAACTTCCGCCGCGAAGGACGCGGCGGATGGAAGCCCCACCGACATCTGCGAATGCCACCACGAGCGCCGGGACCATAAGCCGGAATGCCTGCGCAACGGCTTTGATGGCCGCCACCAGTGCAAGTGCAAGACCTTCCGCCTGCTGGAGAACGATCCCACGGCCAGCACGCCCAGCACGGAGACACCGGGGGAGATCGCCCCGGCCCTCGCCCCCGAACTTCTCGACCAGGCCAAGGAGGTGCTGCGCGCCACCCGCCGCGCGAGCCTCACCACCCTGGGCCGGCGCATGAAGATCAAGCCGCACCAGGCGCTGCAGGTGATGGAGGCGCTCGAGGCGGCCGGCATTGTGGGCCCAGCCAACGGAAACGAGCCGCGCGAGATCCTGGTGGATCTTGGGGAACCCTGTGATCAGTGAACAGTGATCAGTGAACAGTGGGCGCCGATGCGGCGCCCGGGGAAAGGAAAACGAAATGAAGAGGATCGGAACAACGGAAGATGGACGGCTCCTGGTGACGATGATGCCGCAGGAAGCCATGGACCTGGAAGAGTGCGCGCGCACGCTGCTGCTGACGATCGGCACGCTGCGGCTGAGTCTCAATCCGGACAGCACGCCGGCTGGTTCCAGCGATACCGCCGGCGATGTCTGCAATACACGGAACCTGCCCTCGGGCAAGCTGGCCGGCTGCAAGGACAAGTACAACCACGGCCGCCAAAAACCGCGCCGCGCGTCCAAGTTGACCGCGCCGGCGCCTGCGCCCAGCGGCAAGGGCCTCGGCCTGCTGAAATGCGGCATCTGCGGCCGGGATTTCGTAAAGGTCCGCAAGGACCAGAAGGCCAACGGCAAGTCCTGCCCAGGCAAGCCCTGCCCCGTAAAACCACCGGCCAAGACCGCTCCAGCTCCTCGCCCCGCCGCGGTGGAGCCTCCGGCCGGCGCGCCGTGCAAGGCCTGCCAGGGGCCGATTGATCGCTCCGGCCCCGGCGGCTACAAGCGCACGATCTGTGCGGCCTGCCGTGACCGTGGCGTATCGGCACGGTCTTCCGTGGCCCATGCCGCACAACCCCACGGCGCGGACCGGATCCGTGCGGCGCTCGAACGCGTGGACAAGATGAGTCCCGATGAACGCAACGCCCGCACGGCAGCCGCCGCAGCCCTGGTGGAGTAACCGCATGGACCGCCCACGCAACCTTTGCCCGGTGGCACGCGATGGCCTTTGCCCGCTCACGTGCTGCCGGCACCACAAGAAACACACGCCCGGATCGGACTGCCAAGCCCGTCCGGGCGCCACAAGCTGCAAGCGCTGCGTGCCAGCGCCCCAGGGCCGCTACATCGATCGCGGCCTGGTGCTGACAGGAGAACCGAAATGAACCGCCACTACATCAACGCCTCACACGTCGCCTACTGTTCCCGTCACCAGCCGGCCCACGTACCGGATGATCTCGAACAGGACTATCAACTCCTGCGGCTCCAGGTTTTAGGGCTGCTGACCATCATCGGTATTCTCTGCCTGGGTATCGTGGCCATTGGCATGGTCATTGGCTGGAGGCTGGCATGAGCCATAACTACGAACTCGCCGCGCTGCGCTCCATCCTGCACGACACCGGGCTGCACCTTGTGGCGTCGGTGCGGGAGCGGGATGCGGCTCGCGCCGAGATCGAGCGGCTGCGCTGGGAGCTGGCCACATTTGTGGACATATCCGATGAGGTTAAAAGGGCCACCAAGAAGTTCCCGCGCTGGCCAACAGATCCGATTCACGCGGCAACTGTCATTGCCGAGGAGTGCGGCGAGTTGCAGAAGGCAGTTCTGGAGGCGGTCTATGAGCCGTACAAGAACAGCCGCGGGAACATTTTCACCGAGGTTGTGCCGACCGCTGCCATGTGCGTTCGGTTCATGGAGAGTCTGGACAAGTACGAATGGTTCCCTGCGTTGCAGCATGAGCAGGCACGCGCCGCACTGGAGAAATCCCCTACCTGCACCAAACTCCACGATGGCTGGAGTTGCACGAAAACGGATGGCCACGATGGACCGTGCTCGGCGTATCCGGTGGGGGCTTCCTCCACACCTGCCACATGACCCCTACCCTCCAGCCAGCGCTCGACATTTCCGCCCCTTCAAAAGAACGGGCGCCGCGGGATATTGCCCGCACGCTGGCTGCCGGGAGGCCATTGTCGGCGGAGCAGATGGACCAGGCCGCGGCGCTGCCGGCGGATGTCGCGGAGTGGATTGTGGACCAGCAGGCGCTGATCATCGCCAAGCGCATGGAACAGGGGCTACCCATATCGGCCGAGGCGGAACAGGTGGCGCCGGCCGAGACACGGGAGGAGTACCGCCAGGAGAGGCGCGCGGATGTGGCGGCGCGCGTGCGGGAGTGGGCGCAGCGCAATGCCGAGTGCGGCCCGATCCCCATGGTGCTGGATGCCGCGCGCCGGGATGCATGCGAGTTTGACCTGGAACGCTTCGGCTACACCTACATGGTGGGGCGGGATCTCCCCCTGGGGGAGAATCCCCGGCCTCCGTCCCCGATCATCCGCGAATACATCCGGCGCCTGCAGACCGCGGCGATCTCCGGCGGCTCCCTGGCCGTGGCGCTGCCGCGCGGCTATGGCAAGACCGCCTGGGCCAAGATCGCCGCGGTGTGGGCTGCCGTCTACGGCCATGCGGACTACATCGTGGTGCTGGCGGCCAACGATCCCAAGGCCAAGCAGCTCCTGGCCAACATCAAGCAGGCGATCGAGCAGAACGAACTGCTGCTGCAGGATTTCCCGGCCGTGTGCCACCCGGTGCGCGCCCTCGCGGGCAACGTGCAGCGCTGCGCCAGCCAGTTGGTGGACGGCCTGCGCACGCGCATCGAGTGGGGCGTGCACTGGGTGGTGCTGCCGGCGGTGCGTGATTCCAAGGCCTCTGGCAACATCATCGCCTGCTACTCGATCGACAGCGGCTTCCACGGCATCGAGCGCCGCGGCCGCCGCCCGAAGCTGGTGATCGGGGATGACGTGCAGACGGAACAGACGGCCAAGAGCCCCAGCGCCACCGGCGAGCTGGAGCACCGCATCGTCTACGGCGCCATGGGCCTGGGCGGGCATGATCGGCCCGTGGCCATCGTGATGGTCTGCACCTGCATCGAGGAGGGGGACCTCTCGGACCGCTTTCTGGATCCGGCCACGCATCCGGAGTTTGCCGGCATCCGCATGCGCCTGATGCTCTCCTGGCCGGAACGCCAGGACCTCTGGGACGCATACGCCGATCTCTGGCGCGAAGACCAGCGCAACAGCGCCCCCCACCTGCCACTGGCCAATGCGTACTACGCCGCCAACCGGGCCGAGATGGACAAGGGAGGGGAGATCAGCGATCCGGAGCTTTACGATCGCAGACAGTTTATAGTTTCCACCGCGAAGGACGTGAAGGAACGCGAAGGAAAATCCAGTGGTGCTGTAGATCCAAATGAAACCACCATCGCGAACCCTCGCGACCTTCGCGGTGAATCTCTCCCCTACGAGCAGAGCGCCCTGCAGCATGCCTGGAACCTGCGCCTGCGCATGGGCGAGACGGCCTACTTTTCGCAGATCGAGAACGCGCCGCGAAAAGCGAGGGGAGCAGGGTATGATCTCAGCACCGTCACCGTGGCCAGCCGCTGCAACGGCCTCGAGCGGCACGCGCTGCCGCCAGGCGCGCGCGGGGCCGTGGTGCAGATCGACGTCAACCCGGCCGCGGGCCTGCGCTGGGCCATCGTGGCCGCCAGCCGCAACATGACCTGCGCCGTGCTGGATTACGGCCGCTACCCGGCGCGCGGCCGTCTCTGCCCGCCCAATGTGTCGGAACTCGAGAGCGGCCGGCGCGTCTATGCCGGCCTGGCCGAGGTGCTGCGGCAGGTGGAGGCCATGAACCTTCCGATCCGCGCCATGGGGATCGATCGCGGTTTCCAGGGCGACACCATCCACGCCTTCTGCCGCAACACCCGCGCCCGCTTCCCGATCGTACCTGCCTGGGGCTTTGCCGCCACCAAGTACCGCCCGGAGAGCAAGTACACCGTGGGCACACCCGGGCACTACTGCCACATGAGCGAAAGCCCCAAGGGGCAGTTTCTGGCCGTGCAGGTGGATTACTGGCGCGAACTGGTGCAGCGCAGCTTTCTGGCGCTGCCGCTTTCGCCCGGATCCCTGAGCCTCTGGGGCAAGAACCCCAACGCCCACCAGGCTTACGCCGAAAACATCACCGCCGAGATGCTGGCCGACAAGGCCGTGGGCGCCGTCGGCACGTTTTGGAAGTGGCACAGCCGGCCCGGCGCCGAGAACCACTGGCTCGATGCAACGGTCGGCTGCTATGCCCTGCTCTCCTGGTTCAGGTACGTGGATGCCCGCGAGGGGCTCACCGACATCGGCAACGCCGCGGCCGCCGCCGCTGCGAATCGGCCTAAACGCTACAAGGAAACTCGTAGGGCAAAGGTGAGTGTGGAATAACATGAACATATGGGCAAAAACCGGAGGACGTTGTTGGTATTGCGGGGAACATTTAGATGTTGTTCACGTTGGCGGGGCTCGCTCTTGCGTCGATCACTACCTACCCAAAAAAAAGGAGGGTCGAATACTCAGGATAACAAGGTTCCGTGTTGTGTAACTTGCAATAGCAGAAAAGGAGCAAAGACAGCGGAAGAATTCAGGGAATATCTAGCATGGATTGATTGCGGTATTAAACCCATTAGCAAGGAACACCTTTGTTATCTCGAAAGCTTAGGCATAACGAATCGCATTATTCCACCCAGAAAGGAATTTTATGGAGAAACGATTATCAATGAAGTCACAACAGAAAAAAGGAAGTAACCCATGGCGTACACACTTGAAATCAAGCACGAAAGATTCATGGACGACCGATGGCAGGTGATGTTGCGCGTTAATCGCGTAGCTTTCGCAATCGGTTCTCCCTGCCATACGATTAAAAACGCACAAGACGTGCGGACGGAATTCATGGAGGCATTGAGAGTTCTTACCGCACTGCCGGACGAGGCCTCCTCCCTGGTGGCAAAGGTCGAGGAGCGCAGCGACGGGCCGGTGGTGACGATACCGCTGCGCCGGAGCGACTGGTTAGGCAAGCGCGTCCGCGTGACGCTGATTGATGTGTCGAACGCCGCCGGTCAGGGGCGCGGCGGAGCCGCGTACCCTGCACCGGCTGGTTCGCAGGAGGATCGGACATGACAGACACGGAACGGATTGACGCGCTGGAACGGTTGCTGTGGGACGGCAGTGTCGGGAACGGCATCGCCATCTTCCCTTGCACCGAGAACAAGACCGGGCGGCGGTTGGTGTCGCTGACCGACCTTGGAGACGAGGACGGCAGCAACCTGGGCCAAGAGTTGACAGAAACGGTGCCGACGTTGCGCGAGGCCATTGACCTTGCGGTGTCTGCGAACGCCGCCGGTCAGGGGTGCGAAGCGTACCCTGCACCGGCTTGTTCGCAGAT